>DATISY010000015.1:0-7747 GCA_035468285.1 Acidimicrobiia bacterium
GACGCGGTCCCGGCCAGCGCCGAGCCCACGCCCGCCCCGCTTGCTGAGCCCGCGGCCGAGCCCGCCGCCGAGCCCACGCCCGCCCCGCTTGCTGAGCCCGCGGCCGAGCCCGCCGCCGAGCCCCCCGCCGCGACCGATGGCTGAGTTCAGCGCGGCGGACGTCGCCGCGCTCCGCAAGACCACCGGCGCCGGGATGATGGACTGCAAGCAGGCACTCACCGAATGCGACGGTGACATGGACGCGGCCAAGGACTGGCTGCGCACCAAGGGCCTCGCCGGCGCGTCGAAGCGCGCGGCCCGGGCCGCGGAGAACGGCGCGGTCGACGTCGTCGTCGACGGGGGAGTCGGCGCCATCGTCGAGGTCACCGCCGAGACCGACTTCGTGGCCAAGAGCGGTGACTTCACCGGCACCGTCGCCGCCCTCGCCCGGCTCGCGGTCGAAGCCGGCACCGACGAGCTCGCCGCGCTCGAGCACGAGGGCTCCACGGTCGGCGAGCACGTCACGCAGCTCGCGGCGCGCCTCGGTGAGAACGTCGCCGTCGGGCGAGTCATTGTCCTCGAGGCCACCGACGGCGTCCTCGACGGCTACAAGCACGTCCAGAGCGAACGCGGCACCATCGGGGTCCTCGTCGACCTCGGCGGCGTCGACCCCAACGACCCGCACGCCCGCGAGGTCGCCCACGACATCGCGCTCCACATCGCGTCCGCCGCGCCCCGCTACCTGACCCGGGAGGACGTCCCCGCCGATGTCCTCGACAAGGAGCGGGCGGTGTTCGAGGAGCTCACCCGCAACGAGGGCAAACCGGAGCAGGCCATCCCCAAGATCATCGAAGGTCGCCTGAACGGCTTCTACAAGGACACCGTCCTCACCGAGCAGGCGTTCGTGAAGGACCCGAAGCAGACCGTCGCCAAGGTCGTCGCCGGCCTCAGCCCCGAAGCCCACGTGCGCCGCTTCGCGCGCGTCAAGATCGGCGAGGACTAGTCCCACCAGACCCCCCGGGCCCGCCGGGAGGCCGGGCCCGCCCGCCTGAGGAGGCACCGTCGTGGCTGCGAGCCGCTACCGCCGAGCGGTGCTGAAGCTCTCAGGGGAGGCGTTCGCCGACACCACCACCGGCTACGGGATCGACGCCGCGGTCGTCCAACGCATCGCCGAAGAGGTCGCCAACGCCCGCACCGAGCTCGGGGTCGAGCTCGCCGTGGTCGTCGGCGGCGGCAACATCTGGCGGGGCATGAGCGGCGCCACCCGAGGCATGGACCGGGCCCGCGCCGACTACATGGGCATGCTCGCCACCGTCATCAACGCGCTGGCGCTCCAGGACGCCCTCGAAGCGGTCGGCCAACCGACCCGGGTCCAGACCGCCATCGCGATGGCCCAGGTCGCGGAGCCGTTCATCCCGCTGCGGGCCATCCGACACCTCGAGAAGGGCCGCATCGTCCTCTTCGCCGCCGGGACCGGCAACCCGTACTTCACGACCGACACCACCGCGGCGCTACGGGCGGCCGAGATCGGCGCCGAGGCGATCCTCAAAGGCACCCACTCCGGCGTCGACGGCGTCTACTCCGCGGACCCGCTCCAGTTCCCCGACGCAGTCAAGCTCCCCGAGGTCAGCCACTTCGAGGTCCTCAATCGGCGCCTCGCGGTCATGGACTCCACCGCGATCACCTTCTGCATGGACAACGGGCTGCCCATCATCGTCTTCGACGTCATGGAACCCGGCAACATCGGCCGCGCCCTGGTCGGAGAACCGATCGGCACACTCGTGAGCAGCACATGAACGGCCCGAGGAGCGATCCATGAGCGACCAGGGCTCGGAGATGGCCGACCTCGTCATCGACGACTGCAAAGACAAGATGCGCAAAGCGATCGACCACCTCAAAGGCGAGTTCGCGGGGGTCCGCACCGGACGGGCGAACTCCTCCCTCGTCGACAAGCTCAAAGTCGAGGCCTACGGCTCCGAGGTCCCGCTGCAACAGATCGCCGGGTTCAGCGTCCCGGAGCCCCGCGTGCTCGTCATCAACCCCTACGACAAGACGACGATCAAGGCCATCGAACGCGCCATCCAGGGCAGCGACCTCGGCATCACCCCCAACAACGACGGCACCCTCATCCGCCTGGTGTTCCCCGAGCTGACCGGCGAGCGCCGCAAGGACCTCGTGAAGGTCGTCAAGCACCGGGCCGAGGAGGGCCGCGTCGCCGTCCGCAACGTCCGACGCCAGGCCCGCCACGACCTCGAAGCCCTCGCCAAGGACGGCGACCTCTCCGACGACGACCTCAAGCGCTCCGAGGACACCCTCGAGAAGCACACCAAGACCGTCGTCGCCGAGGTCGACTCGCTCCTCACCCACAAGGAGCGTGAGCTCCTCGAGGACTGACCTCCACCGGCGCGACCCCAGGATCGCCCAGGAGGGCCCGGATCCGCGGCCCGCGGCCGCGGGGTCGGATGGACCCCTCCCGGAGGTCTAGCCTGGTAGGCCACGACACAGGCCGCCGTGTGGCGGATGTGAGAGGAGTGACGTGCCCGACTGGCGGGACGACGACCCCCGGGACGAATGGGCCGAACCCGAGCCCTTGCCCGGCGAGGGTGTGCGGGTCGTCGGACCCGACGGCGCTCCCGCCCGGCCCCCCGTGCCGCCCGCGCGCGCCCCGGGCCGCTTCCCCCTCCCCGAGGACAATGCCGGCGGCAGGTCGGGCGGGCCGCCCCGCGAAGCCACCCGCCGCTCCCCCCGCGACCCCAGCGGCCCGGTGCAGCTCCCGCACTGGACCGACCCGCCCACCGGCGAGGTACCCCGCCTCGGCGGGGAGAGCGCCGACGACGACTACGAGACGTGGTCCTCCTTCACCGGGCCCGGGACCCGCTTCCGCACCGACAGCAGCGACTGGAACTCGGGGGACTTCAACCACGGCGAGCTCGCCCACGACGACAGCACCATGATCGGCGCGCTCAACGACCAGGACGAGCACAACGCCTGGGGCCCACCCCGCCGCCGGGGCGGCGGCCGCGGCCGGCGGCCGCCCGCCCCCGAAGAGGAGGGCCTGGGCGGCAGCCTCGAGGGCGCGCCGCAGTACGAGCCCGTCGACACGAGCGACGAGGCACCCGGGGATCTGAACCGACGAGTCGTCACCGGCGCCGTGATGGCGGTGATCGCCATCGCCGCGTTCGTGGCCGGTCGACCGGTCGCCGCGTTCCTGGTCACCGTCATCATCGGCATCGGGGCCTTCGAGCTGTTCGACGCCTTCCGCCGCGCCGGGTACCACACCGCGGTCCCCGTCGGCCTGCTCGGCTGCGCCGCGATCGTCCCCATCGCGTACTCCCAGGGCGAGCGGGCCTACCCGATGGTCGCGGTGCTCGTCATCACCTTCAGCCTCCTCTGGTATCTCTTCGAGGTGGTCCACCAGCGGCCCACGGTCAACGTCGGGCTGACCATGCTCGTGTTCGGCTACGTCGGGGTGCTCGGCGGGTTCGCGGGGCTGCTCCTCGCCCCGAACCCGGGCGGCACCGGGCTGCTCGGCGGTGTCGTCATCTGCGCCATCGGCAGCGATGTCGTGGCCTATTTCGCCGGCCGCAGCTTCGGGAACACCAAGCTGATGCCGCGCATCTCGCCCCACAAGACCGTCGAAGGCCTCATCGCGGGTGGCATCGCGGCGATCATCCTCGGCGCGATCGTCGGCGGGGTGCTGCACCCGTGGGCTGACAAGGGCATCGGCGCCGGCCTCGCCCTCGGGTTCCTCGTCGCGATCACCGCGCCGCTCGGGGACCTGGTCGAGTCGATGCTGAAGCGGGACCTGCACGTCAAGGACCTCGGGGTCATCCTCCCCGGGCACGGCGGCCTCCTGGACCGCTTCGACGCCATGCTGTTCGCCCTCCCGGCCGCGTACTACCTGGCGCTGTACCTCTTCTCCCACTGATGACCCGCGTCGCGGTGCTGGGGTCGACGGGCTCCGTCGGCACCCAAGCCCTCGACCTCATCCGCGGGCACCGGGACCAGTACGACGTCGTCGCGCTCGCCGCCGGCCGCAACACCGACCTCCTCGCGGCGCAAGCCGCCGAGTTCGCCGTCCCCGCGGACCGGGCCCGGTCCTGCCTCGACGACCCCGGCACGCTCACCGCGCTGGCGTCCGGTCCCGACGTCGACGTCGTCCTCAACGCCGTCGTCGGGTTCGCGGGGCTCCCCGCGACGATCGGCGCGCTCGAGTCCGGGAAGCGCCTCGCGCTCGCCAACAAGGAGAGCCTCATCGCCGGCGGCCCGGTCGTGAACGCCGCCCGCACCCGAGGCGGTGGCGAGATCGTCCCCGTCGACTCCGAGCACTCCGCGCTCTACCAGGCGCTGCGCGGCGGACGCCGGGCCGAGGTCCGCCGGCTCCTCCTGACCGCCAGCGGCGGCCCCTTCCGGGGCCGCACCCGCGACGACCTCGCCCGCGTCGAGGTGGAAGACGCGCTGCAGCACCCGACGTGGAACATGGGCGCCAAGATCACCATCGATTCCTCCACGCTGATGAACAAGGGCCTCGAGGTCATCGAGGCTCACGAGCTGTTCGGGTTCGACTACGACCACGTCGACGTCGTCGTGCACCCCCAGTCGGTGGTGCACGGCATGGTCGAGTTCTCCGACGGAGCGGTCATCGCCCAGCTCTCCATGCCCGACATGCGCCTCCCCATCGGCCTCGCCTTGGGAGCCCCCGACCGCCTCGACGAGCCCTTCGGCGCCATCGACTGGGCGACACTCGACACCCTCACCTTCGAGCCCCCCGACCGGGCCGCGTTCCCCGCCCTCGACCTCGCCTACGCCGCCGGACGGGCCGGCGGCGGGGCGCCGGCCACCCTCAGCGCCGCCAACGAGGTCGCCGTCGCCGCGTTCCTCGACCGGCGCATCCCGTGGCTCGCGATCGCCGACATCGTCGCCGGGGTCCTCGACGCCGGGGTCGGGAACGTCCGAGACGTCGCCGACGTTCTCGATGTCGACCGGGACGCGCGCGCCCGCGCCCGCGAGCTCGTGCAGCGCACCGAAGACACGCCGGCCGGCCGCCGGCTCGGCACGAGGAGCCCCGCCGCGTGAAGGACCCACTCGAGGACACCGGCGTCGACGTCGACCGTCGCGGCGCCACGAGGGTGCTCCTCCTCATCCTCTTCGGCCTGGTCGTCGTCTTCGCGGTCCGTCCCTCGAGCCGGTACGCGCTGCTGATCATCCTCGGGATCGTGGCGATGGTCATGCTCCACGAAGCCGGCCACTTCTATGTCGCGAAACGGTCTGGCATGAAAGCCACCGAGTTCTTCGTCGGTTTCGGGCCCCGCCTCTGGTCCTTCCGCCGCGGCGAGACCGAGTACGGCGTCAAAGCCATCCTCCTCGGCGGCTACGTGCGCGTGCTCGGCATGTCCAACCTCGAAGAGGTCGACCCCGCCGACGAGCCCCGCACCTTCCGCCGAGCCTCCTACTGGAACCGGCTCCGGCTCACGCTCGCCGGCGTCACCGTCAACATCCTCATCGCCTTTCTCCTCTTCTTCGTCGTCATCGCCGGGCAGGGCCGCATCGCGGTCGGCCCCAACACGACCGTCAGCCAAGTCACCAGCAGCTCCGCCGCCGCTGCGGCGAACTTCCGGACCGGCGACCAGATCGTCGCGGTCGACGGGACACCCGTGCGGAGCTGGACCGACCTCAGCCACGCCATCCAGGCCCGGGCGGGCGTCCCCGCGACGTTCACCGTCGTGCGCGCCCACCAGACCATCGACCTGCACGCCACCCCCGCGAAGCAAGGCGGCAAAGGGTTCCTCGGCGTCGCCGCCGGCACCCGGTACCAGCCCGTCGGGCTCCTCGACGCCGTCCCCCAGTCGTTCCGGGCGATGGGCGACATCGCCAGCGGCACCGGCTCCGCGCTCGCCCACCTCGTCTCCCCGTCCGGTGTCGCGCAGTACAGCAAGAACTTCACGTCGAACGCCCCCGCGGCGAGCAGCGCCGCCGGCCAAGACCGCCCGATGTCGCTCATCGGGATCGTCGACCAGGGCAGCAGCGTCGTGAACGGCCACCCCTGGGCGCTCCTCTGGCTCCTCGGCGGGATCAGCCTCATCCTCGCCCTCTTCAACCTGCTGCCGGTGCTGCCCTTCGACGGCGGCCACGCCGTCGTGGTCCTCTACGAATGGGTCGCCTCCAAGATCACGCACCGCGACGTGCGCGTCGACTACCGCAAGCTGATGCCCGTCAGCGCCATCGTCCTCGTGCTCCTGTTGACCCTGAGCCTCTCGGCCGCGTTCCTCGACGTACGCCAAGCCTTCGGCGGCTGACCCGCGCCGCGCATCGCTCACGGCTCCAGCTCTTCACCGGATCTCCACACCCTGGGCGTGAGCCCCGCACCGGCCCGGCCGTAGGCTGAACCCGATGCAGACGCGCCGCGCCACCCGCCAGGTCCACGTCGGCCCCGTCGCGGTGGGTGGCGACGCCCCCATCACGGTGCAGTCGATGACGACCACCAAGACCGCCGACGTCGACGGCACCCTCGCCCAGATCTACGCCCTCGCCGGCGCGGGGTGCGACATCGTGCGCTGCACCTGCAACGAAGAAGAAGCCGCCGAGGGGCTGGCCCAGATCGTCCCCCGCTCGCCGGTCCCGATCATCGCCGACATCCACTTCCAGTACCGGCTCGCGCTCGCGGCCATGGAAGCCGGCGTGCACGCCCTCCGGCTCAACCCGGGCAACATCCGCAAACCGGAGCACATCAAGACCGTCGCCCGCGAAGCACGCGACCGCGGCCTCCCGATCCGCATCGGCGTCAACGCCGGCAGCCTCGACCCCGACATCGCCGAACACCACGGCGGCGCGACCCCCGAGGCGCTCGTCGCGAGCGCCGTCCGCGAGCTCGACTACTTCCGGGAGGTCGACTTCGACGACGTCAAGATCTCCGTCAAGGCCTCGAACGTCCCCACCATGATCGACGCGTACCGGCTCCTCTCCGAGACCGTCGACTACCCGCTGCACCTCGGCGTCACCGAAGCCGGGCCACCCCCCGCCGGGATCGTCAAGTCCACCGCCGGGATCGGCACCCTCCTCGCCGAAGGGATCGGCGACACGATCCGCTACTCGCTCACCGCCGACCCGGTCGAAGAAGCCCACGCCGGACGGACCCTCCTCGAATCCCTCGGCTTGCGCGAACGCAAAGGCGTCGACCTCATCGCCTGCCCGTCGTGCGGCCGGGCCGAGATTGACGTCATCGCCGTCGCCAACGCCGCGCAGGTTGCGCTTCAGGAACGGAACCTCCCGATCCAGGTCGCGGTGATGGGCTGCGTCGTCAACGGGCCCGGCGAGGCCCGCGGCGCCGACCTTGGCATCGCCGCCGGACGCGGCAAAGGCCACCTCTTCGTGCGCGGCACCGTCGTGCGCGTCGTCCCCGAAGCCGAGATGGTGAGCGCTCTTGTCGACGAAGCAGAGAAGATCGTCGAAGAAGGAATCGAAGCCCGACTCGCCGCCGCCGACGTCAACGCCGAGGCCATCGCCGCCGCCGAACGGGAGCAGCTCGTCGAGCTGCGTGGCACCAACGTCAACCAGTCCGAAGAGCGCATCGAACGGATCCGCGAGATCGCGCAACCGTGAACGTCGAGCCGGTCACCCTCGAGGGCGACACGGTCCGCCTGGAGCCCGCCGGCCTCCATGTCGACGGGCTCTGGGGTAGTGGGTCTCGTTCGGTTACAAGTGGATGAGCGACAACTCCTGCTTCCCGGGAGGTAGCGCGGCGCCGGCATCGACCGACGCCATCACGACC
>DATISY010000016.1:0-12165 GCA_035468285.1 Acidimicrobiia bacterium
CCCCGACCCAGGTGGCGACGACTATCCGATGACCGTCGTCGCCGTCCGCCACGCGCTGAGCGTACCGGCGCGCCGGTCATGGCCTCGGTTCGAGCGCGGTCAGGTCACCGGCCGCGAGCTGAGCCAGCCGGGCCGCGAGCCGGTCGGAGGAGTACTCCTCGACGGCGCGGCGGCGCGCCGCGGCGCCGAGCCGGGCGCGGCGCGCTTCGTCGCCGAGCAGGCCGGAGAGCGCGTCGCGGACCGCGGTCACGTCTCGGGGTTCGACGACCAGACCGGTGACGCCGTCGACGACGGCCTCGGCGGAACCGCCGCTGCGACCCGCGATCGCGGGTACGCCGCACGCCGCAGCCTCGAGGAAGACGATGCCGAAGCCTTCGGCCTCGAGCCCGGCCCAGCGGTCGCGGCACAGCATGACGAACACGTCCGCGGCCGCGTACAGCTCCGGCAGGTCCGCGTCGGGGACGCGCCCGAGGAGTCGGGCTCGTCCTCGCAGGCGCGCGGCGCGGCGGGTCAGCCGGGCTTCGTCGCGGCCGGTGCCGGCGATCGCGACCTGCACGTCACCGAGGTCGGCGGCCGCGTCGAGGAGGACGTCGAAGCCCTTGCGGGGCACGAGGCGGCTCACCCCGAGGATGACCGGGTGGTCCGGGTCGAGCCCGAAGCGGATCCGCGTCGCGCGACGGGCCGCGGCATCGCGCGGAGCGAAGCGCACGGGGTCAACCCCGGGCGGCACGACGAGGGTCGGCGGCACCCGGCCCGCGACGCGGGCCGCCTGGTCCGCGGGGTACTGCCCCGCGGCGACGAGCCCGGTGGCGTGGCGCAGAACGCGGCGGGCGAACGGCGCGGTGACCGGCAGCCGGCCGTACACGGTGATCTCTGCGCCGTGGGCGACGACGATCGTGGGACGCCCCACGAGCCGCGGCACGACCTGGCCGAGGGGCAGCATCGGGTCGACGAAGACGACGCCGGCGTCGACCTCGCGGGCGAGGGCGTCGATGTCGCGAGCCAGCGAGGCCGTGGGGAGCAGGAAGCGCTGGCGGGTCCGCACGACGCGGAACGGCTGCGCGTCGTCCCAGGGGCTCGCCGCGGCATGTGGGGTGGTGAGCACCGTCGTGTCGGCCGGAGGGAGCCGACGCCACAGCTCGTAGAGATAAGACTGGATCCCGCCGATCTTGGGTGGGAAGTCGTTCGTGACGAGCAGCGACGACGGCACAGACGTCCCGATGGCGTCAGAGATCGAGGGTGGCGCCGCCGCCGACCCCCGCCCGTCGGATGATCTTGGCCTTCATCGCCATGAGCACGTCGCGGGGCGCCCCGGCGATCTCGCGCGCGGTCGCGACGGCCTCATCGCGCAGCGCGGCGGCCGGGACGACGCGGGTCACGAGGCCGAGCGCGTGGGCCTCGGCGGCGTCGACGCGCCGTCCGGTGAGCGCCAGGTCGCGCGCCCGGGCGCCCCCCACGAGGTCGTGGAGCGGCCCGTAGACCACCTGGCTGAACCGGTGCTCGGGATGCCCGAAGGTGGCGTGGTCGGCGCAGAGCCGCAGGTCGCACATGACGGCGAGATCGAAGCCGCCGCCGAGCGCGGCCCCGTTGACCGCGGCGACGGTCGGGAGCGGGAACGTCAGGACGCGGTGATGCCACCGGTCGCTCGATTCCCAGAGCTGCGTCGCGAGCTCGGGGGCGGCGAACTCGTCGAGGTCGAACCCGGCGCTGAACACGTCACCGGTCGCGGTGATGACGACGACCCGGGTCGTGTCGGCCGCGGCGAGCCGATCGAGCGCGTCGGACATCTCATCACGCAGGGCGATCGAGAGCGCGTTGCGTTTCTCCGCCCGGGTCAGGGTGAGCGTCGCGACACCGTCGGTGTCGGCCGCGTGGACATCGATCAGGCTCACCGGGCGCGCTCCGTCTGGGCCGCGGCGAGCGCATCGTCGAACGAGGCGCGTTCGGCGATCAGCCGGCGGTACTGCATGAGGAGGCGAGGCCGGTTGAAGGCCACCGCGCCGATCAGGCGACCCTCCCGTCCGACGGCGGCGACGAAGCGGCGCTCGCCGATCGCGCCGTCGACGATCTCGATGCGGTCGTCGCCACGGACCCGGCCCGCGACCTGGATCTTGACGTCGTACTGGTCCGACCAGACGAACGGGACGGGGGCGAACGGCTCGACCGGGTCGGTGGCGAGGAGCCGACGGGCGGCGTGGACACCCTGCTCGGCGGCGTTCGTCCAGTGCTCGAGGCGCATCGATTCGCCGTCGAAGAGCGGGTTCGGCCAGCGTGTCACGTCCCCCGCGGCGACGATCCCCGGAGCCGCGGCGCACGTCTCGTCGCACACGATCCCGTCCTCGAGGAGGAGGCCGGATCCTTCGAGCCAGTCGGTGTCGGGGCGGACGCCGATCCCGACGACGACCACGTCGGCGGGGACGGTGGTCCCGTCGCCGAGCAGCACGCGCTCGACGCGCTCGTGACCTTCGAACCCGGCGACGCTGGTCCGCAGCCGCACGTCGACGCCGTGGTCGCGGTGCAAGGCGCCGAGCGCGTCGCCGAGCATCGGCCCCAGGCCCCGGACCATCGGCGACGGGAGCGCTTCGAGGACGGTCACGTCGAGCCCGCGGCCCCGGCACGTCGCCGCGACCTCGGCGCCGATGAACCCGGCGCCGACCACCAGGACCCGCGGCCCGTGCTCCAGCTCGGCGCGCAGCGCGAGCGCGTCGTCGAGGGTGCGCAGCACGTGGATGCCGGCCAGCGGTGGTGTGTCGGGCAGGGTCCGGGGCACCGAGCCGGTGGCCAGCACCGCGGCCGTGAACTCGATCCGTTCCCCGTGCCCGAGGATGACCGCCCGGGCGGAGAGGTCGAGCGCCGCGGCGCGGGCCCCGAGGCGCCACTCGAGGTTCAGCTCCTCGTCGGGGGGCGCGGGCAGGGTCGTCTGCTCGGCCTCCCAGGTTCCGGCGAGGAGCTCCTTCGACAGTGGCGGCCGGTCGTAGGGGCGGTGCGGCTCGGCGCCGACCATGACCACCCGGCCCGCGAAGCCGCCCCGGCGGAGCTCCTCGGCGGCGCGCAGCCCGGCGAGCCCGGCACCGACCACGACGACGGTGTCGCGCTCGCCGAGCCCAGTCACGCCGGGTGACGTTACCGGGACCGGCGACGAACCCACCCGGAAGCCGTTACGCGGTGCGGCAAGTCGCCCGATTGCTGACTCCCGTGTCATCCTTTGCGGCCCCGCCGCCCGGTCGGGGCCGAGGAGGACGCATGCCGGAGTCCGCGCTGCCCGTCGACGTCAGCGGGCGACCGCTGCGACTGCGCGAGGCGGACCTCGACACGTTCCTCCACCCGGCGACGGTGGCGGTCATCGGCGCGTCGGAGGCGTCCCGCAAGCCGAACGTAGCCATGACGCTGCGCATCAAGCAGTGGGCCGACGAGCACGGCGCCTCCTTCTTTCCGGTGCACCCCGTGTACGAGACGGTGCTCGGAGCCCGCTGCTATCCGACGATCGACGATGTCCCCGGCGACATCGACCTCGCGGTGATCTTGACCGGCAACGCCGTTGACTCCTTCGCCGAGGTCGTGGCGCGCAAGGCCCGGTTCGCAGTGATCTTCGCCGCCGGGTTCTCCGAGGTCGGGGCGGACGGCGAAGCGCTCGAGGGCAGGCTGCGCGACCTGGTCCGCTCCGGTGACACGCGTCTGCTCGGCCCGAACACGAACCTGAACGCGTTCTCGGACTTCCGAGACGACCTGCCCGGCCCCTCGATCGCGTTGATCACCCAGAGCGGACACCAGGGCCGCCCCGTGTTCCAGGGTCAAGAGATCGGCATCGCGCTCTCCCAGTGGGCACCGACGGGCAACGAGGTCGACCTCGAGTTCGCCGACTTCGTCCGCTACTTCGCCGACCTCGACGAAGTCGGTGTCATCGCCGCCTACATCGAGGGATTCAAGGACGGGCGGTCCCTGATGCTCGCCGCGGACCACGCCGCGCAGCTCCACAAGCCGCTCGTCGTCGTGAAGGTCGGCCGCACCGATGAGGGCCGCTCGATGGCCAAGGCCCACACGGGCCATCTGACCGGCGCCGACGCCATCGTCTCGGCGGTGTTCCGCCAGTTCGGGGTGACCCGAGTCGACGGGCTCGACGAGCTGCTCGACACCTCGGCGGCGTTCGCCCGCACCGGGCGACCCCACGGGGACGGCGTATGCGTGTACGCCATCTCGGGGGGGACAGGTGCCCACATGGCGGACCTCGCCGCCGCAGCCGGCGTGCGGCTGCCGGAGCTCACCGCGGCGACGCAGCGCGCCCTCCACGACGGGCTCATCCCGTCGTACCTGCGGGTCTCGAACCCGGTCGACTGCGGTGGCCCGCCGGTCATGACCCCCGCGGGCCGGCGCATCCTCGAGCTGATCGTCGCCGACCCGAACGTGGACCTCGTGATCTGCCCCATCACCGGGGCGCTCGAGACCATGAGCCAGCCGTTGGCCCGCGACCTCGTCGCCGTCGCGGCGACGACGGACAAGCCGATCTTCGTCGTCTGGGGCTCGCCGGTCGGTACCGAGCCCGCCTACACGGACGTGCTGCTCCGGTCGTCCCTGCCCGTGTTCCGCACGTTCGGGAACTGTGTCCGGGCCGTCCGTGCGTACCTCGACTACTGGGCGTTCCTCGACCGGTACGAGTCACCGTTCCTCGACGCGCCGACCGAACCGCGCCCAGCCATCCGCACCGTCCGCCGGCTCCTCGACGGCGTGGCGCCCGGCGAGCCGCTCGCGGAGCCGGACTCGAAGCGGGTCCTCGCCGCCTATGGGATCAAGGGGAGCCGCGACGTGCTGTGCTCCACCGCGGCGGAAGCCGTACGCGCCGCGAAGAGCCTCGGCTACCCGGTGGTCATGAAAGCGGTGTCCGCCGCGCTGACCCACAAGAGCGACCTGGGTCTCGTCGCGGTCGGGGTCGGGACGGCCAGCGAGGTGCGCGCCACCTTCGCCGACCTGTTGCGCCGCGCGACGCGGGCGGTCGGTCGGCGCCAGACGGTGGACGGCGTCTTGGTGTGCGAGCAGGTCGAGGGAGGCGTCGAGATGGTCGTCGGCATGGCCACCGACCCGCTGTTCGGCCCGGTCGTGATGTGCGGCCTCGGCGGGGTGTTCGTCGAGGTCCTCGAGGACGTCAGCTTTCGGGTCCCCCCGTTCCGGCGCCACGAGGCCGAACGGATGGTGCGTGAGCTGCGGGGGTTCCCGCTTCTCGACGGCGCCCGCGGCGCCAAACCCGTCGACGTCGACGCACTCGTCGGCGTCATTATGAACGTGCAACGACTGGCGATGGACGCGGGACCCGAGGTACGCGACGGCATCGCCGAGATCGATATCAACCCGCTCGTCGTACGGCCCCGCGGTGCGGTGGCCCTGGATGCCCTGGTGGTGCGCAAGTGACCGACAACATCGACGTCAACACCGAACTTCTCGCCCTCGTCGAGGACCAAGTCCTGTGGCTGACGTTGAACCGTCCTGACGCCGGCAACGCGATCACGCCGGCGGTGCGGAACCGCCTCATCGAGCACCTCGACCACGCCAACACGTCCTTCGACGTGCGGGCCGTGGTCCTGACCGCGACCGGGGAGCGGCACTTCTGCACCGGCGCCGACCTGCGTTCGGGACGCGCCGCGCCACCCCCCAAGCCGGAGGGGGCACCGGATCGGGTCGCCGGCGAGGCGGCCCGGATGATCCGCACCGGGATCCAACGGCTCATCGGGGCGATGCTCGACTGCGAGAAGCCAATCATCACCGCGGTGAACGGCACCGCGGCGGGTGGGGGCGCAGCCATGGTGCTGGCCTCGGACCTCGTCCTCGCCGCGGACCACGCCCGCATCATCCAGGTGTTCGTCCGGCGGGGCCTCATCCCGGACGGCGGCGGCACGTACCTGCTGCCCCGCCTCGTCGGGCTGCAGAAGGCCAAGGAGCTCATCTTCTTCGGTGACGACCTCAGCGCCGCCGACGCCGAGCGCATCGGGCTGGTGAACAAGGTGGTGCCCGGCGCGGAGCTCGCGGGGGCCGCGGGCGACTGGGCCCGCCGGCTGGCGCAAGGCCCGACCCGCACCATCGGGTTCGCCAAGCGGCTCCTCAACCGCTCCCTCGACACGGACCGTGCGACGATGTTCGAGGAGGAGGCATTCCTCGTCGAGATGGTCACCGCGACCGGCGACTCCGCCGAAGGCGTGGCCAGCTTCGTGGAACGGCGACCCACCGAGTTCAAGGGCTGGTAGTGACCGTCACGCTCCGCGACCAGGTCGCGATCGTCGGGATCGGCCAGACCGGCTTCGGGAAAGGCCTCGATGACTCCGAGCTGTCCCTCGGCTGTCAGGCCATCGTCGCTGCGCTCGCCGACTGCGGGATCGCCCCCGGCGAGGTTGACGGGCTGGCGTCCTTCACGATGGAGCTCAACCGGGAGGTCGACGTCGCCCGCAACGTCGGGCTCGGCGACATCACCTACTTCTCCCAGGTCGGCTACGGCGGTGGTGCGGGATGCGGCACGGTGCTGCAGGCCGCGATGGCAGTCGCGACCGGGCAGTGTCGGGTCGCGGTGGCGTGGAGGGCCCGCAAGCGGGCCGCGAAGGCGAGTCGCCCCTGGGCGCAGGTCCCGCCCCGGCTCTCCGACCACTGGCAGTGGAGCCGCCCCTTCGGGTTGCTCCGTCCCGTCGACGAGGTCGCGATGCTCGCCCGCCGCTACTTCCACGAGTACGGCGGCACACGGGACCACCTGGCCAACGTCGCGCTCGCGTTCCGCAAGCACGCCAACCGCAACCCCGCGGCCACGATGCACGACAAGCCATTGACCCGCGAGCAGTACATGGACGCCCGATGGATCTCGGAGCCGCTCTGCCTGTTCGACAACTGCCTCGAGACCGACGGCGCGCTGGCCGTCGTGCTCGTCGGCGCGGACCGGGCCGTCGATCTCGCGCAGCGGCCGGTGTTCGTGCATTCGGGCGCGCAAGGCCTGCCCCGACAGCACCAGACGATGATCAACTACTTCAACGACGACCCGCTCGAAGGGCCGTCATGGGCCGCGGCCCGCCAGCTGTGGCGGGGCGCGGAGTTCGGGCCCGCCGACGTGAAGGTGGCACAGATCTACGACGCGTTCAGCCCGCTCGTGCCGCTCTCCCTCGAGGGGTACGGGTTCTGCGGGCGCGGCGAGGGTGGCCCGTTCACCGACGGCGGCGCCCTCGAGTGGCCCGACGGGCGCCTGCCGACCAACACCAGCGGTGGTGGCATGTCCGAGGCGTATGTGCACGGGTTCAACCTCGTGCTCGAAGGTGTCCGGCAGCTGCGCGGCACCTCGACCAGTCAGGTCGCCGACGCCGACACCTGCCTGGTGACCAGCGGTGAAGGTGTCCCGACCAGCGCGCTGCTGATGAGGAACTGAGCGACATGGAGACCGGGTTCGTGCTCCCTGACCTCGACGGCGAGGACACCGCCGAGTTCTGGGCTGGGTGTCAGCGCGGCGAGCTGCTCGTCCAGGCCTGCGATGCGTGCCGGCGGTGGCGTTTCCCGCCCCGCCCCATGTGCCCGGACTGCCAGTCGGTGGCCTCACATTGGGTCCCGACGTCAGGACGGGCCACGGTGTGGTCCTTCGTCGTCCCGCACCCCCCGCTCCTGCCGGCGTACGCCGACCTCGCCCCCTACAACGTGATCGTCGTCGCGCTCGACGAGGACCCGACGATCCGCATGGTGGGCAACCTCGTGACGAGCGCCGACGGGCCCATCAACGAGATCGACCCGGCGACGATCCGGATCGCAGAGCCGGTCCGGGTCGCCTTCGCGACCGTCGAGGACGTGACACTCCCCCGCTGGGTCCGCGCCGGTCCCCAATAGAAGGGGGCCCGGCCCTCGCGAGAGGACCGGGCCCATGACGCCGGCGACGACAGGACGGGGGGCGACCCGCCGTCGCGGACAGCGTCAGTGCTGTATCGGCGAGCAGGTCAGGCGGCCTGACACTCCTCGACGTGCGGTTCCGCGCCGCGCAGGCCGGCCAGGGTCTGCTCCCAGCGCAACTGGGACGCGATCCAGGCCAACGCCCGCTCGCGCTCTCGGGCGCTCGTGGTGCTCATCAGCCACTCCTCTCTCCGGACACCCCTTGCGCTTTCGAGCACAAGGTCAAGTGTCTTGACTCCGATAGTATTCACTCTTAAAGTAGTTCCTGTCAAGGTCCGTGACGAACGTCACAGACCTGGGCCCCGCAGCGGCCATCCTGGGAACACCATGACCCCCCCTTGCGCCTGGCGCATCGACGATCTCGCCCACCGGGCGGGAGTGACGGTCGACACCGTCCGGTACTACCAGCGCGAAGGCCTCCTGCCCGGAGGTGAGCGGGCCGGGCGGGTGAAGCTCTACGGCGCGGTGCACCTGGAGCGCCTGGAGCGCATCCGGGACCTGCAGCGCCGGGGGTTCTCGCTCGCTGCGATCCGGACCCTCCTGGACCGGGACCAGAGCCTCGTCGAGGGCATCTTCGGGGACCAGGACGAGGCCCGGACCTACAGCCTCGACGAGCTCATCGAACGGGCCGGGATCGACCGGGACCTCTGCGCCGCGCTGCGGGCGTCAGGGCTGCTCCGTGACCCCGCGGAGTTCGGGCGCGACGCGTTCGACGGGGACGATCTCGACCTCCTGCGCACGATGGCTGAGCTCCACGGCATGGGCATCCCGCCGAAGGCGCTCATCGAGCTGGGGCGCATCTACGCCCAGGGCATCGAGGCGACCCAACGCGACGTCGTCGGTCTCTTCTCCACCGGGGGGAACCTGGCCTGGGGACCCGGCGAGCTCGAGGGGTTCCAGGCCGTCGCGGGACGGACCGCCGCGGACATCCTCCCGTTGGCCCGTCACCTCGTCGACTACGCGCACCACCGCACCATCCAGCGGCTCGCGCTCGGGGCGATCGAGCGGGGGACGATCACTCCCCCGGACTGACGATTGTCTAGGCGTCGAGGTGCCAGATCCGGTTGGCGTTGCCCCCGGTGATCTTGGCCTTCTCCTCGTTCGGGATCTGGCCCATCGTGTCCTCGATGACCTTGCGCGAGTACGGCCAGTCGTTGCCGTGATGCGGGTAGTCGCTCGACCACATGATGTTGTCGATCCCCGCGGCGTGGCGGAGGGCGATGCCGGACCGGTCGGTGATGAACGTGGCCGCGTTGTTGCGATACCAGTACGCCGAAGGCGGCTCCTTGATGGGGAGGTCACCCCACACCCGGTTGCGCCAGTACCGGTCGTCGATCGACTCGATGAGATGCGGGATCCATCCCACCCCGGTCTCGATCCAGCACATCTGCATCTCGGGGAACCGCTCGAACACCCCGGTGAAGATCATCTGCGTGATACTGCCCGCGCACATCGAGAACACGTGGCTCATCCCGCCGATCGCCTTGGCCCGGGTCGCTTCGCTGCTCATGTCGTAGAGCGCGTTGCCGCCTTTCGCGGCGGCCTTGCGTGACGCGGCTCGCTGCTTGCGGCTGATGATGTTGATGTGCACCGCGACGGGGATCCCCTCGTCGACCGCGGCCGCCCAGAACGGGTCGTCATCGAGGGAGAGGCTCTCCTTGCCCGACGGCCAGTTCGAGATGACGACGCCCTTCGCACCGCGCGCCTTCGCCTTGCGGAGCGCGTCGATCGCCTGGTCGATGCCCAACGATGGGATCTGCGCGAGACCGATGAGGCGGGACGGGTCGGGGGCGCAGAACTCCTCGAACAAGAAGTTGTTGTACGCCTCGACGCCGGCGAGCACGAAGTCGTCGTCGTCATCGCCCAGGAAATGGCTCATGGTCCGCTGAGGCGGGTACAACACCTCGGCCCAGACGCCGTCGAGGTCCATGTCCTGGAGGCGGGCCGTGCCGTTGTAGCAGCCGGGACGCGCGTCGTCGTAGGTGACGCCGAACCAGCGGAACTGGTCCCACGGCATCCCGGGCGTCGACACCAGCCCGATCGGGTCGGCGGACCCGCCCACCGCGGTCAGCCACGCGTCACCGCCCGCCGGGTCCTTCACCAGCCGGGGGGCCTTCTCCTGGTACTGCTCGGGCAGCCAGTTCTTCCAGATGTCGGGCGGTTCGAGGATGTGACAGTCGGCGTCGACGATGCGGGCCTCAGACATCGATTCCTCCAGGGTCGACCAACGCCCTGCAGAGTAGGCTGACACGCGCGTCAGGAAAAGTCTGTGGGTGCGGTCCCGGTCGCGGTGTCCCGGGTCGGCGGATGAGAAAGGCGACCCCGACATGGCGACCGCCCTCCTCGACGGCATCCGCGTCGTCGACCTGGCCGGCGAGCCCGCGGCACTGACCGGGCGGATCCTCGCCGACCTCGGAGCCGACGTCGTCCTCGTCGAACCGGCCGGCGGGCACCCCCTCCGTGCCGATGCCGACCGCTTCGCGGCGTGGTCCGCGGGCAAGACCAGCGTGACCGTCGAGAACGCGGCCGACCCCAACCTCGAGGCCCTCCTCGCGTCCGCGGATGTCGTCATCGAGACGCCGGGGTTCCCCGGGGCGCTCGCGGTGGAGCCCGACCGTGCCCCCCAGGCGGTCCGGGTGCGCGTCACCCCGTTCGGCGGCAGCGGGCCGCGCGCCGACTGGTTTGCCAGCGACCTGGGCGTCATGGCGGCGAGCGCCAACATGTACTCGACCGGCGACCCCGACCGTGCGCCGGTGCGCTGCACCGAGCCGTCCGGCTACGCGCACACGGGACCCGAAGCCGCGTTCGCGGCCCTCACCGCGCTCTGGACGGGGCGACCCCAGCGCGTCGACGTCTCGATGCAAGAGGTCGTGTTCGTCGCCAGCATGGGCGCCCCGGCCCGGTACGAGCACAGCGGTTTCCGGGGAGCCCGTCGCGGGGCCAACATCGGGCGCACCCGCGAGATCTGGCCGACGAAGGACGGCTACGTCTCCTTCGGCCTCCGCGGCGGGAAGGCCCGCGTCCCGAGCCTGGAGCTGATGACGCGCCTCGTCCGCGACGCCGGCGTCGACGCGTCGGCCCTCGAAGCCCAGGACTGGGCGGCATGGGCGCCCAACACCGCTCCCGACGAGGTGCTCCGCGCGATCGAGGCCGCGGTCGCCGAGTACTTCGCCGGCTGCACGATGCAGGAGTTGTACGACATCGCCTGCGAGACCAACCTGATGCTCGCACCCGCGAACTCGCCCCGGGAGATCCTGGCCAGCCGCCAGCTCGAGGCACGCGGCTTCTTCTCCCCCCTCGGTGACGTGGAGCGGTTCCCGGCCTCGTTCGTCCAGGTGCGCGCCGCCGACGGCGCCGTCGCCACGAGTGCGCCCCGGCGACCAGCGCCCCCCACCACCTCCGCCGCGCCGGCCCCCGCGTGGTCCCCGCATCCGGCCGACGCGCGCACCACCACGCCCGGCCCGGCCTGGTCGGGGATCAACATCATGGAGTTCGGGTCCGGCGCGGCCGGGCCCATCGCGACCCGCTACTTCGCTGAGCACGGCGCGACCGTGCTGCGCGTCGAGTCCCGGACTCGACCCGACTTCCTCCGCGTGTACGCCCTCGGTCCCGACAACCCGCATGGCCTCGAAGGCGCTCCGATGTACGACGCGCTGAACGTCGGGAAGCGCAACGTGACCTTGAATCTCAAGCACCCCGACGCCGTCGCGCTCGTCCGTCGGCTCGTCACCGAGTGGGCCGACGCCGTCGCGGAGAACTTCGCTCCCCGGGCCATGAAGGGGTTCGGTCTCGACTACGACACCCTCGCGGCGGTCAAGCCCGACCTGGTGATGATCAGCGCCTGCCTGAACGGCCAGACCGGACCGCACAAGGACTATCCCGGCTTCGGCGGGCAAGGCGCCGCGCTCTCGGGGTTCAACTGGCTGACCGGCTGGCCCGACCGCGCCCCCGTCGGGCCCTACGGGACGATCACCGATTCGCTCGCGCCCCGCTTCGTGGCCACCGCGCTCGCGGCGGGACTCGCGTACCGCCGGCGGACCGGCCACGGCGTGTACCTCGACGTCTCCCAGGTCGAGACCGGGGTGTTCGCACTCTCCCCGTGGCTCCTCGCGTACCAACGGGACGGCACCGTCGGCGTCCGGGGCGGCAACCGCTCACCGCATGCGGTGCCGCACGGGGCGTTCCCATGCGCTCCCGAAGGCGAGGTCGGGGACCGATGGGTCGCGCTCGCGGCCTGGGACGACGACCACTGGGGCCGGCTCGGGTCGC
>DATISY010000017.1:0-28946 GCA_035468285.1 Acidimicrobiia bacterium
ATCTGCGACCTCGTCGCGCGCTTGCCCGAAGACCGCATGGAGCACAACCTGGGAGCCATCCCGGAGGTGCTCGGCGGTGGCCAACCCGCCCCTCGGCTCGACCTCCCGGCCGCGGACGTGGCGCGCGGCATGGAGACCAACGAGTGCTGGATGGTCATCCGGTTCGTGATGCAGGACCCGGAGTACGCCGAGCTGTGCAACGAGGTGCTCGACCAGGTCGCCGCGGTGCTCGGTCCCCGATACGACCTCACGCACCGCGAGGCGTTCATCTTCCTCAGCGGCGCAGCCAGCGTCACCCCGACCCACACGGACCCCGAACACAACTTCTTGCTCCAAGTACGGGGCAACAAGGAGTTCACCGTCGGGCACCTCCCGGCGACCGAGACGTCCGATCACTTCCTCGAGAACTACTACCGCAACGGGGACCGCAACACGCCCTTCCCTCCAGACAGCCCCGCCGCGTTCAACCTCGAACCGGGCGTGGGGATCTACGTCCCGCCGCACCACCCGCACTTCGTGAAATCCAGATCCGACCTCGCGCTCTCGCTGTCGGTGACATGGCGCCCGCGGGAGCTGCGCCGGGAGGGATTCATCTACGCGTTCAACGGGCGGCGTCGCGAACACGGCGCGAACCCCCGACCGTTCGGTCAGTCGCCCGTCCGGGACCGTCTGAAGGCCTGGTTCGAGAGCACGGCGTCGCTCGCTCGACGCGGGCTCAAGCGGGCGCGCTCCGCCGGCGTCCCGTAGCGAGCCGTCGCCCAGAGGATTCCGGGGCGCCGCAGGCTCGCTCCGCCACCGAACGGCGCGCACACCCGCGGGCCACCGGTGGGCCCAGGGGCTCCCCGATACGCTGGGCGACGTGCCTGGGCCCGGCCGAACCGACCCCCTCGCCGCGACCGATCCCGCCGTCGCGGCCATCGTGGCACGCGAACTCGACCGGCAGAACACCACGATCCAGCTCATCGCGTCGGAGAACTTCACCTCCGAAGCCGTCCTCGCGGCGCAAGGCTCGGTCCTGACGAACAAGTACTCGGAGGGATACCCGGGCAAGCGCTACTACGGGGGCAACGCCGTCGTCGACGAGGTCGAGGAGCTCGCCCGAACCCGAGCCTGCGAGCTGTTCGGTGCCGAGCACGCCAACGTGCAGCCGCACTCTGGCGCGAACGCGAACATGGCCGCGTACCTGGCGCTCCTCGACCCGGGCGACACCGTGATGGGCATGCGCCTCGACCAAGGCGGCCACCTCACCCATGGGTCGCCGGTGAACTTCAGCGGGCGGCTGTACCACTTCGTCGCGTACGGCGTCGACGACGAGACGGAGACGCTGGACTACGACGCCGTCGCCGCGCTCGCGCGGGCGGAGCGTCCGAAGCTGATCGTGGCCGGCGCAACGGCCTATCCCCGCCTCATCGACTTCGAGGCCTTCCGCGCCATCGCGGACGACGTCGGCGCCTTGCTCCTCGTCGACGCGGCGCACATCGCCGGGCTCGTCGCCGGCGGGGCGCACCCGAACCCGGTCCCGTACGCCGACGTCGTCACCTTCACGACCCACAAGACGCTGCGCGGTCCCCGGGCAGGCGCCATCGTGTGCCGACGCGACGACGCGGCCGCGATCGACAAGGCAGTGTTCCCGGGGTTGCAGGGCGGCCCACTCATGCACGTCGTCGCGGCGAAGGCCGTTGCGTTCCACGAGGCGAGCCAGCCCGGCTTCCGCGAATACGCGGCGCAGATCGTTCGCAACGCCCAGACGCTCGCGAGCGCCTTGAGCGAGGAGGGGTTCCGCATCGTGTCCGGCGGGACGGAGAACCACCTCTTGCTCGTCGATCTCCGCCCCTTTGGGGTCACCGGCAAGGTCGCCCAAGAGGCCCTCGACGCCGCCGGGATCACCTGCAACAAGAACGCGATCCCGAACGATCCCGAGAAGCCCTTCGTGACCAGCGGACTCCGGCTCGGCACGGCCGCCGTCACGACCGCCGGCATGGGCGAGCCCGAGATGGCTGAGATCGCCTCGCTCATCGCACGGGCGCTCCGGGGCGTCGGGGACGACAGCGTGTCGTCCGAGGTGCGCGAGTCCAGCAACCGGCTCTGCTCCAAGTTCACGCCATACCCCGATCTCGCCTGAGGGCTGGTGTTCGGCTACTCGCTCGTCGGGGGCGTCGGCGCGCTCACGACGTTCCTGGCCACGTTCCTGATGCGTCGGCTCGCGCCTCGCATCGGTGCGATGTCACTGCCCGGGCACCGCAGCGTCCACAACGACCCCACCCCGTCACTCGGCGGGGCGGCGATGTTCATCGGCTTCCTCGTCGCGATGGCGGTCGCGTCCCAGCTCAACCAGTTCCGGGAGATGTTCGCCGACTCGTCGGAGCCGCTGGGCCTCTTGCTCGCCGCCGGTGTCATGTTCCTCACCGGGGCGGTCGACGACGTGCGGGAGGTGTCGCCGCCCGCGAAGGTCGCGGGGCAGGTGCTGAGCGGGAGTCTGCTGTCCCTCTTCGGCGTGACGATCCTGTTCTTCCGGGTCCCGTTCGCCAGCTACCAGTACATCGTCCTATCGCCCGACCTGGCGCCGCTAGTCACGGTGCTCACCGTCGTGCTCCTCGCGAACGCCCTGAACCTCATCGACGGGCTCGACGGCCTCGCCGCCGGCATCGTCATCATCGCCGGGACCGCGCTGTTCCTCTACGCCGACCGGCTGTTCAAGGCCGGTCTGCTCGAAGGGTCCAACATCGGGCCGCTCGTCGCGGTGATCGCGGTGAGTATCTGCGTCGGCTTCTTGCCCCACAACTTCAGTCCCGCCCGCATCTTCATGGGCGACGCCGGCGCCATGTTCCTCGGTTTGCTCATGGCGGTCACCACCATCACCATCGGCGGCCGCACCGCGGACCAGTTCAGCGGCCAGACCTACTTCTTCTTCGCGCCGCTCGTCATCCCGATCGTCATCCTCGCCGTCCCGATCGTCGACACGGTGTTTTCGTTCCTACGGCGCCTGGTCCGGGGGCAGTCGTTCTCCCAGGCGGACCGGGAGCATCTCCACCATCGCCTGATGCGCCTCGGTCACGGTCCCCGCCGGGCGGTGGTCATCCTCTGGCTCTGGACGGCCCTGCTCTCGGCCGTGGCGTTGATCCCGACCTACACCAACCGGGGGAACGCCCTCGTGCCCCTGGCCCTGGCCGGCCTCGCCCTCCTCCTCTTCACCTACTTCCACCCGGGTCTCATGACCCGGCGGGCGAACCGCGCCGAGCTGAGTGAGTCCGACACCGACCGGGTCGTCGACTTCGAGGCCCGCCGCCGCGCCGCCGGCGGGGGCCGGAGGCGGAGTTGACGATCAGCGATACCCCCCGATACTGTGTGAAAATATTCACAAGCGCGACCCGGGCCAGGCGGCGCCTGGCGTGGCGCCTGCGCTGCCAGCGGAACAACAAGGGGAACCAGCGGCGGTGAGCCTTCGGGTGCGGCGGCGGCCAAACATTCCGAACGCGTCGGACGACGCCTTCAGCTACGCCGTCGCCATGGTCATCGTGCCGGTCCTCTTCGGTCTGCTCGGCTCCTGGATCGACGGCCGGATCGGCACCCACCCCATCTTCTTGCTGGCGCTGGGGGCCTTCGGCGCCGCGTGCTCGTTCGTGTCGGCCTACTACCGCTACGAGGCCCGGATGTCGCGCCACGACCAGGGCAAGCCCTGGACCCGGCACCGCACAGCTGAGCCCAACGGCCCCTTGGAGCGAGGGACCCCGTGAGCGCGCCCACCCTCCCCGCCGTCGACCACATCGAATCGCGCATCGCGCGGGACCTGGCCCGCCGGGCCCTCCTCGCTGCCCCGATCGTCATGGTCGGGGTCGGCCTGTGGCGGGGCCTCGACGCCGCCGGCGCGGTGGCGCTGGCGCTGGCGCTGATCGTGGCCAACTTCCTCGTCGCGGGAGCCGCGCTCGGCTGGGCCGCCCGGACCAGCCCCAACCTGCTCATGGGCGTGGCGCTCTTCGGGTTCCTCGCCCGCCTCGCGGTCCTCACCGCCATCGGCGTGGGCGTCAAGGCGCTCGATATCGTCGACTGGCCGGTCTTCTGCATCACCTTGATCGCCGGGTACTTCGGGCTGCTCTTCTGGGAGCTCCGCTCGGTGAGCCTGTCGCTCGCATCGCCCGGCTTGAAGCCTGACCGTCATTGGGAGTGACCGGCTTGAACCCGATCGTCGCCAACCTGCTGCCGAACATCAACGACATCTTCCAATGGAAGGGTCTGTTCGCCCAGAACACCATCCTCGAGTTCAACAAGACGGCGCTCATGGCGTTCGTCTCGACGCTGATCTGCATCGCCTTCTTCTGGGCGGGAAGCCGGCGTCGGGCCCTGGTTCCCACCGGCATCCAGAACGCCGCCGAGTACGGCTACGAGATGGTCGAGGAGAACATCAGCCTCGCCGCGATGGGCGAAGACGGGCGCAACTGGACCCCATTCTTCGCCACCTTGTTCTTCTGGATCTTCTTCATCAACATCTTCGAGGTCGTGCCCTTCGTCGACTTCCCGGCGACGGCCCGGCTCGCGATCCCGCTCTTCCTGGCGCTGCTCAGCTGGATGACGTTCATCGTCACCGGGTTCGTCAAGCAGGGACCGAAGTACTTCTGGCGCAACGTCAACCCCGAAGGTGTGCCGTTCGCCCTGAAGTTCCTGGTCATCCCGATCGAGATCTTCTCGAAGTACCTCGTCCGACCGTTCTCGCTGGCCGTCCGGCTCTTCGCGAACATGACCGCGGGGCACGTCCTGCTGTCGATCTTCGCGATCATGACCGACCAGCTCCTCATCGCCCGGAACAGCGGCTGGTACCAGGCCGCCTTCTCGCCCCTGCCCTTCGCGGGTCTGGTGGCATTCACCGGCTTCGAGGTCCTCGTCGCCGTCCTGCAGGCCTACATCTTCACGATCCTGACCGCCGTGTACGTGAACGAATCCGTGCACGCCGAACACTGATGGCGTTACTCATATGACAAGGAGCACAGCGTGCACACCCTGATCACCATCGGCGCCACGGCGCCGAACGAGCTCAAGAACGGTCTCGCGTCCGTCGGGTACGGCCTCGCGGCGATCGGTCCGGGCATCGGCATCGGCTACCTCGTCGGCCAGTCGGTCCAGGCGATGGCGCGCCAGCCCGAGATGGCCGGAAACGTGCGGACCACCATGTTCCTCGGCATCGCGTTCGCCGAGGCGCTAGCCCTCATCGGCTTCGTCCTCAAGTTCATCTAAGGCTGACGATGCGCACCCGAACGCTGCTCGCTGGTGGCCTGCTCGCGGCGACGCTCGTCGTCGCGGTGCCGACCCCGGCTCTCGCCGCCGACCCGGGCACCACCGCGGGCAAAGACCTCGTGGAGTGCGTGAAGAAGGCGCTGAACGACAACCAGTCCACCATCGGCAAACAGCAGTACACCGACTTCACGAACGCGCTCGACAACTGCCGCAAGGCGAAGAGCCTGTTCACCCCCGCGCTGCCCGAGCTGATCTGGGGTGCGATCGCGTTCATGATCGTCGCCGCGGCGCTCATGAAGTACGCCTTCCCGGCCATGAAGAAGGGCCTCAAAGCCCGCGAGGAGAAGATCCGCGGGGACCTCGAGGCGGCCGAACGGGCCCGCGAGGAAGCCGAGGACAGCCGGCGGGAGTACGAACGACGGCTCACGGAGGCACGCGCCGAGGCGACGCAGCTGATCGAGGCCGCGCACCAAGATGCCGAACGGGTCCGCCAAGACCTGCTGCAACGCGCCGAGACCGACGCGCACGACCTCCGCACCCGAGCCCAGGACGACATCCGCGCCGCCACCGACCGCGCGCTCGCCGACCTCCGGACCCGAGTCACGGACCTCTCGGTCGAGCTCGCGGAGCGCATCGTCGGGCACAACCTCGACCGCGACACCCAGCTGGCCCTCGTCGACAGCTACATCGACTCGGTCGGCGCAGGAGGGAACGGGAACTGATGGTCAGGGCGCGGGAGCGGAACGAGGCGTACGCCCAAGGTCTGCTCGAAGTCGCGCGGGGCGAGGGGCCGCTCGCCGACATCGAGGACGACCTCTTCCGTTTCGCCCGGACGGTCGAGGGGTCCGACGACCTGCGCATGTCGCTCGGTGACCCGAAGCTCCCGATCGAGCGGCGCCTCGCGCTCATCAACGAGCTCCTCGAAGGCAAGGTCCTGCCGGCGAGCGTCGCGCTGATCTCGATGGTCGTCGCCGCCGGCCACGCCGACGACCTGCCCGCGATCGTCGAACGGTTCGTGGAGCTGGCCGCCGCCGACCGGGAGAGCGAGCTCGCCGAGGTGCGCAGCGCCATCCCGCTCGACCAGAACCAGACGAAACGCCTCGCCGCCGCGCTCAGCAAGGCGACCGGCAAGCGAGTCGAAGTCAAGGTGATCATCGACCCGTCCGTCCTCGGCGGCATCGTCGCCCGGATTGGCGACACCGTCATCGACGGGTCGGTCCGTCACCGTCTCGAACAGCTCAAGGAGCAGGTCTGATGGGAGCACCGATCCGTCCCGCGTCAGTCACGGAAGAGGGGTCATGCCCGAACTGACCATCAACGCCGACGAGATCGCGGAAGCACTCCGTCGTCACGTCGAGTCCTTTGAACCCAGCGTCGACCACGCCCGGGTCGGCCGTGTCCTAGAAGTCGGGGATGGGATCGCCCGTGTGGCTGGCCTCCCCGACATCGCCGTCAACGAGGTCGTGGAGTTCACCCGAGGGACCCTCGGCCTCGCGCTGAACCTCGACGAGGACTCCATCGGCGTGGTCATCCTTGGTGACGCTGAGCAGGTCGAGGAAGGCGACGCCGTCAAGGCGACCGGTCGGATCCTCTCCGTCCCGATCGGTGACGGGCTCGTCGGTCGGGTCGTGAACCCGCTCGGTCAGCCCATCGACGGCAAGGGTCCCATCGCCGCCGAGGGGCAACGCCGCCTCGAGGTCCAGGCCCCCGGGATCGTGTACCGAAAGCCGGTCCACGAGCCGCTCCAGACCGGCATCAAAGCCATCGATGCCATGACCCCCATCGGGCGGGGCCAGCGCGAGCTCATCATCGGCGACCGCAAGACCGGCAAGACGACCGTCGCGATCGACACCATCCTGAACCAGAAGGGCAGCGGCGTGAAATGCATCTACGTCGCCGTCGGCCAGAAGGGCACCTCGGTCGCGCGGACGGTCGCGACCCTTGAAGCGCGCGGCGCGATGGAGTACACGGTCGTCGTGAGCGCCGCTGCCTCCGAGGAGGCAGTGTTCAAGTATCTGGCCCCGTACGCCGGGTGCGCCATGGGCCAGCACTGGATGGAGCATGGCGAGGCTGCGCTCATCGTCTACGACGACCTGTCCAAGCAAGCCGAGGCGTACCGGCAGCTGTCGCTGCTGCTGCGGCGGCCTCCGGGCCGGGAGGCATATCCCGGCGACGTCTTCTACCTCCACAGCCGCCTCCTGGAGCGGGCCGCCAAGCTCAACGACGAGGAAGGCGCCGGGTCGATGACCGCGCTCCCGATCATCGAGACGAAGGACGGCGACGTCTCCGCGTACATCCCGACGAACGTCATCTCGATCACCGACGGGCAGATCTACCTCGTCGACGACCTCTTCAAGGCGGGGGTCCGCCCCGCGGTGGACGTGGGGATCTCGGTCTCCCGTGTCGGCGGCGCGGCGCAGGTCAAAGCGATGAAGAGCGTCGCGGGCACGCTCAAGATCGATCTCGCCCAGTTCCGCGACCTCGAGGCCTTCGCGACGTTCGGGTCCGAGCTCGACGCGGTGTCACGCGCCCAGCTCGACCGGGGCCAGCGCCTCGTGGAGCTGCTCAAGCAGCCCTTGAACTCCCCGATGCCGGTCGAGGAGCAGGTCATCGTCATCTTCGCGGGGACGAAGGGCCTCGTCGACGACATCCCGGTCGACCAGGTGCGCCGCTTCGAGCGTGACCTCCTCGACTGGTTCGGGGCCCGTCACAGCGGCGTGCTGTCCGAGATCCGCCTCTCGGGCGCGCTCCCCGACGAGAACCTGGTCCTCGAGGCGGTCGAGGCCTTCAAGACCGAGTTCATGGCCGCGGTCCGCCAGGAGGCGGACGACGCCGAGGCCGACCCGTTGGCCACCGACGCGGACGCCCCCGGGCCCGCCGAGTCGGACAAGACCCTCCAAACCGAGTAGCGATGCACGACGGCACGTCTCGACCTGCGTTCACCGTCCGGCCGGGCCCCGGGCCTGGCCCGGCACGTCCGGCGCGGAGCCGGTAGATGGCGAGCGGCCAGGAGCGGATCCTTCGCCGACGAATCCGCAGCGTCGAGTCGACGAAGAAGATCACCCGCGCCATGGAGCTGATCGCGGCGAGCCGGATCGTCAAGGCCCAGGCCCGAGTCCATGCTGCGGTGCCGTACTCCGACACGATCACCGAGGTCATGCACGACCTCGCCGCCGCCGGCGCTGGCTCCGACAGTCCGCTCCTCAACCCCCGCGACGACATCAACAAGGTCGCGCACATCGTCATCACCGCGGACCGAGGCCTGTGCGGCGCGTACAACTCGAACGTGATCCGCGCCGCCGAAGGATCGATCCGGGAGCAGGCCGCGCTCGGCCGCGACTACGGGCTGATTCTCGTCGGCCGCAAGGCCGAGTCCTATTTCCGGTTCCGTCACTACCGCATCGCCGACACGTTCACCGGGTTCTCCGAGCAGCCCAGCTACGAGGACGCACGGAAGATCGCCCGGGCCGTCGAAGGACCGTTCCTCGCCGGCGACTACGGCCTGGTGCAGCTCATCTACACCCGGTTCGTCACGGTCGGGACCCAAGAGGTCGTGGTGCGGCCCTTGATGCCGCTCGACCGCGACACCCTCGCGGCCTCGGGCACGCAGGCCCCGTCCGGGGACGACGGGCTCGGTCCGTCCTATGAGTTCGAGCCGTCCCCCGATTCGATCCTCGAGCAGCTCTTGCCCCGCTACGTCGAGGCCCGCACCTACGCCGCGCTCCTCAACGCCGCAGCGTCGGAGCAGGCCGCGCGCCAGCGAGCCATGAAAGCCGCGACCGACAACGCTGACGATCTCATCGTCCGCTTGACGCGTGTCATGAACCGGGCCCGCCAGGACGCCATCACCACCGAGATCATGGAGATCGTCGGTGGCGCCGAGGCCCTCCGCGGCAGCGGGGCGAACGAACCCAAGCCGGACGACTTCCTCGTCCCGAGCACCGAAGCAGGAGTCTGAGCATGACCGTTACCGCCGAATCGGCCACCGACCTCAAGGACGGCCGCGTCGTCGCGATCGCCGGACCCGTCGTCGACGTCGAGTTCCCCCCCGATTCGCTCCCCGAGATCAACTACGCCGTCGAGATGGACATCGAGCTCGAAGGCGACACGATCACCGTCGTCGCCGAGGTCGCCCAGCAGATCGGTGAGGGTCGGGTCCGGGCCATCTGCATGAAGCCCACCGACGGGCTCACCCGCGGGACCGCGGTGCGCAACACCGGCCGGGGAATCACCATGCCGGTCGGTGACGGGGTCCTCGGCCACGTCTTCAACGTGATCGGGGAGCCCCTCGACACGACCGCCGACCAGATCACCGACATCGACGACCGGTGGGAGATCCGCCGGGACGCGCCACCGTTCGACCAGCTCGAGCCGAAGTCCCAGATGTTCGAGACCGGCATCAAGGTCATCGACCTCCTCGAGCCCTACGTCGAAGGCGGCAAGATCGGGCTGTTCGGTGGCGCCGGGGTCGGCAAGACCGTCCTCATCCTGGAGATGATCAACCGCGTCGCCACCCAGCACGGTGGTGTCTCGGTGTTCGCCGGGGTGGGGGAGCGAACCCGGGAGGGCACCGACCTCTGGATCGAGATGCAGGAATCCGGCGTCATCGACAAGGCCGCGCTCGTCTACGGCCAGATGGACGAGCCGCCCGGGGTCCGCCTCCGTGTCGCGCTGTCGGCGCTAACCGTCGCGGAGTACTTCCGCGACGTGAAGAACCAAGACGTGCTCCTCTTCATCGACAACATCTTCCGGTTCGTCCAGGCTGGCTCTGAGGTGTCGACCCTGCTCGGCCGCATGCCGTCAGCGGTCGGCTACCAGCCGACGCTGGCCGACGAGATGGGGGAGCTCCAGGAGCGGATCACGTCCACGAAGGGGCACTCGATCACCTCGGTGCAGGCCGTGTACGTCCCCGCGGACGACTACACGGACCCGGCGCCGTTCACCACGTTCACCCACCTCGACGCCACGACCGAGCTGAGCCGCCAGATCGCCGCACTCGGCATCTACCCGGCGGTGGACCCGCTGTCCTCGACGTCGAACATCCTGGCGCCCGAGATCGTCGGCGAGCGGCACTACGCGGTCGCGCTACGTGTCCAGGAGATCCTGCAGCGGTACAAGGAGCTCCAGGACATCATCGCCATCCTCGGCCTCGACGAGCTCTCCGAAGAGGATCGGCTGACCGTGTCCCGGGCCCGCAAGATCCAGCGGTTCCTGTCCCAGCCCTTCTTCGTGGGTGAGGTGTTCACCGGCCTGAAGGGCATCTACGTCCCGGTCAACGAGACCGTCGACAGCTTCGAAGCAGTCGCCAACGGCGAGCTCGACGAGGTGCCCGAGCAGGCGTTCTTCAACGTCGGTGGGGTCGAGTCGGTCCTCGCCAAGGCCAAGACACTCGAGGAGTCCTAAGCCGTGGCCGACGGCAACCCGACGGTCCACGTCGAGGTCGTCTCACCCGAGCAGGTGCTCTACGAGGGCGACGCCGAGATGGTCGTGTGCCGCACCTCCGACGGCGACATCGCGTTCCTGCCCGGCCACGTCCCGTTCCTCGGGTCGCTCGGGATCGGGAAGGTCCGGGCCCTGCTCCCGGGCGGTGGGGAGCAGACCGTCGCGGTGCACGGCGGGTTCGTCGAGATCAACCACGACAAGGTCGTCGTGCTCTCCGACGTCGCCGAGCTCCCCGAGCAGATCGACGTGCCCCGAGCCGAGGCGGCCCGCAGCCGCGCCCAGGCGACCCTCGCCGCCCACGAGCACGACGAGGAAGCCGCCGCGGCGCTCGCCCGCGCCGAGCTGCGCCTCGAGGTCGCCGGCGTCGCCTCGCCCACCCCCGGGTAGACCCGACCCGGTCGCGGCATCCGGGACCCGCCCGCGTAGGGTGCCCGACCGTGCGTCCCCGGTTCCGAACGGTCGTCCTCGTCGCGTTCGTCCTCCTGGCCGCAGGGGCCGCAGCCACCCTGCCGTCCAGTGCCCGGGCCGTCGCCGACGGCCCGAGCGTCGCGCCGTACACCGGGCTGGGCGCCTGGATCGACGTGTTCGAGTACGCCCCCGCGTTCGTCCAGGCGCCGGGGCCGCCCCCGGTGGTGCCGCGCACCGTCGATGACCTCGTCGCGCTCGGTGCCCGCACCATCTACCTGCAGCCCGCCATCGACGACCCCCGGGCCCCCGCCTTGATCGTGGAGCGGGGCCTCGTCGCCGACATGTTGCGCCGGGCGCACACCCTGGGCGCGCGGGTCGTGGCCTGGTACTACCCGCAGCTCGCCGACCCGGCCCGCGACGAGGCCCGCCTCGACGCCATCGTCCGGTTCCGCGCCCACGGCCAGGCCTTCGACGGCGTCGCCCTCGACATCGAATCGCAGCAGGTCCCCGCCATCGCGGAGCGCAACCGGCGGCTCCTCGCCATCGCGCAGCACCTGCGGTCGCGGGCCGGGAGCTCGGTGCCGATCGGGGCGATCGTGTACCCCGCGGTGCAGCTCGAGGTGATCAACCGGGTGCTGTGGCCCGGGTTCCCGTACCGCAGCCTCGCCCGCTCCGTCGATGTGTGGCTCCCGATGACGTACTGGACGTACCGCAACGGCGCGTACCGCGACGCGTACCGCTACACCGACGAGAGCGTGACGCGTCTGCGCACCGACCTCCAGGACCGCGCGGCCCGGGTCGCCCCCGTCGGTGGCCTGGCAGAGCTGGCGACGCCGGCCGACTACGAGGCCTTCGGCCGGGCGGTGCGCGCCGATCGCGCGATCGGCCGGTCCGTGTTCGACGCCACCACGACGTCGGTCACCGCGTGGGAGTACCTCCGCCGAGGCTGAGGTCCTGCGGCGGGCGCGGGTGGCTCAGTACTGCAGCGCGGAGTAGCGCAGCAGCTTGTGCCACTTGTGGTTGGACTGGATCTTGCGGATCGTGCCGCTCTTGGACCGCATCACCAACGTCTCCGTGGTGGCGCCCTCCCCCCGGTAGCGGACACCCCGGAGCAGGTCTCCGTCGGTGATGCCGGTGGCGGCGAAGAACACGTCGTCGCCGCCGACGAGGTCCTCGGTGCTGAGGATCCGGTCGAGGTCGTAGCCCGCGTCGAGCGCGGCGCGGCGCTCCTGCTCGTCGCGGGTGTAGAGGCGGCCCTGGATCGCCCCGCCGAGGGCGGTGAGCGCACATGCCGCGATGACCCCCTCGGGGGTCCCGCCGATGCCGAACAGGATGTCGTAGCCGCTGTCGGGCCAGCCGGTCGCCAGCGCCCCCATGACGTCTCCGTCGGGGATGAGCCGGATCCGGGCTCCGGCGTCCCGGCACTCCCGGATGAGGTCGGTGTGACGCTCGCGGTCGAGGATCACCGCGGTCACGTCCTTGATCTGCTCACCGCGGGACTTCGCGACCGCTTCGAGGTTGACCCGCACCGGGGCGTCGAGGTCGATGAGGTCCCCCGCCTCGGGGCCGACCGCGATCTTCTCCATGTAGACGCACGGCCCGGGGTCGAACATCGTCCCCCGTTGGGACAGGGCGATCACCGAGACGGCGTGGTTCCGGCCGAGCGAGGTGAGCGTCGTCCCGTCGATGGGGTCGACCGCGATGTCGGTGGCCGGACCCCCGAAGCCGATCTCCTCCCCGTTGAACAGCATGGGGGCTTCGTCCTTCTCGCCCTCACCGATGACGACGGTCCCGTCCATCGGCACCGTGTTGAGGACCAGGCGCATGGCGTCCACCGCGGCCTGGTCGGCGGCCTCCTTGTCCCCCCGGCCCACCCAGCGACCCGCCGCCAGGGCGGCCGCCTCGGTGACCCGGGCGAGGTCCATTGCGAGGTTGCGATCCGGGGCCTCACGCTGCTCCATGCGGTCTCCTCGAGTGGGGGACGGGGCCGTGACCTGAAGAGAGGGTACCGGGACCGCCTGCCGACCCCAACGGGAGGCTTTCGCCGCGAACGGCAGGGCTACGGTCCGGCGATGACGCACGACACCCGGGTGGTCGCCGTCACCGGCGCCGCCTCCGGCATCGGCCGGGCCGTGACCGACCGGCTCCACCAGGACGGCTGGTCGGTCGTCGCGGTCGACGCCGACGCTCATCGTCTCGAGGAACTCCCCGCCGACGACCGGCTACTGGCGGTACCGGCCGATATCGCCACCGAGGACGGGAACCGGGCGTTCGTCGAGGCCGCGGTGACGCGCTTCGGCCGCCTCGACGGCCTGGTCCTCAACGCGGGCGTGGCCGGCGTCGGGACGGTCGACACCCAGCCGCTCGTGGACGTCGACCGGATCCTGGCCGTGAACCTGCGCGGCGTGATCCTGGGCATCCGCGCCGCGGTGCCGACCCTGCGTACCGGCGGGGGAGGCGCGATCGTCGTGACCGCCTCGGTGTCCGGGCTGTTCGGCGACCCGGGGCTGTTCGCGTACAACGCGTCGAAAGCCGGCGCGGTGAACGTGGTGCGTTCCGCCGCGCTCGACCTGGGCTCCGACGGCATCCGCGTCAACGCGGTGTGCCCCGGCCCGATCCGGGGGACGGGCATGACGGCCCCGCTCGAACGTCACGCCGCTGACCTGTACGCCGAGATGCGCAGCCATCTGCCGCTGGGCCGCTTCGGTGAGCCCGCCGAGGTCGCCGCGGTCGCCGCGTTCCTCCTGTCGGACGACGCCTCCTACGTCACGGGCGTCGCGCTCCCCGTCGACGGGGGCGTCACCGCGGGGACCGGCCAGTTCCGCGCGACGTTCCCCCCCTCCGGTGGGTAGCCGCCGCGGCGGGCCGTCAACCCATGAGCTGCGTCATCAGCGCGGTCGTGTCGAAGTAGTCACGCCAGCGGCTCACCTTGTTGTCGCGGACCTCGAAGTAGCCCGCGACCCTCGCCTCGGCCTGCTTTCCGCCGGGCAGGAAGAACCGGTCCACCCGCTCGTTCATGACGACGTCGCCCTGCTCGACCTGGGCGAGGACCTCCCACGCGACCCGCTCCGCACCGTCGTAGAACGGACCGAGCAGGGCGCGCACCTCGTCATGCCCGTTGCAGAGGCCCATCCCGACGTTCTCGTACGCGATGTCGTCGGTCATGAGAGCGACGATCGCGTCGAGGTCCCGGGCCTCGTTGGCCTTGATCAGCGCGGCGACGACTTCTCCAGCATTCATAGAGCGGCTCCCGTCTCGTGGCGTGCCGCGGGACGGTACCAGGCAACCCTGAGCGGTACGGTGGTCTCGTGAGCGACGCGCGCGACCGCTGGCAGGCCGCGTTCGACGCGGCGCCGACCCGCGACGCCGACTTCGAGACGCTGTCGGGCCTCCCCGTCGACCCGGTCTACGGGCCCGACGAGTCCCTTCCCGGCGAGTGGCCCTACACCCGGGGACCGTACGCCTCGATGTACCGGTCGAAGTTGTGGACGATGCGGATGTTCGCCGGGTTCGGGACCGCGACCGACACCAACCGTCGGTTCCGGGAGCTGCTCGCCGCGGGTGGCAGCGGGCTCTCGACCGCGTTCGACCTTCCGACCCTGATGGGCCGCGACAGCGACGACGAGCTGGCCCTCGGTGAGGTCGGGAAGGGTGGCGTGTCCGTCGATTCCCTCGCCGACGTCGCGGACCTCTACGCCGGGATCGACCTCGGCGCCGTCACGACGTCGATGACGATCAACGCCCCCGCGCCGATCCTGCTCGCCATGTACGTCGCCGCGGCAGAAGCGACGGGGGTGCCCCGGGCGAAGCTCGGCGGGACGCTGCAGAACGACATCCTCAAGGAGTACCAGGCTCAGAAGGAGTTCGTGTTCCCGCCCCGGCCGTCGATGCGTCTGGTCAACGACACGATCCGGTTCTGCCAGGCCGAGATGCCCCGGTGGCACCCCGTCTCGATCTCCGGGTACCACATCCGCGAGGCGGGCTCGACTGCCATCCAGGAGCTGGCGTTCACCCTCGCCAACGGCTTCGCGTACGTCGAGCAGGCCGCGAACTCGGGCCTCCCGGTCGACGACTTCGCGCCCCGGCTGTCCTTCTTCTTCAACGCCCATCTCGACTTCTTTGAGGAGATCGCCAAGTATCGGGCGGCGCGCCGCATCTGGGCCCGCTGGATGCGCGACCGCTACCACGCCCGATCGGAGCGGTCGATGCAGCTCCGGTTCCACGCCCAGACGGCCGGCGTGTCCCTCACCGCGCAGCAACCCGAGGTCAACCTGGTCCGCACCGCGGTCGAAGCCCTCGCCGCGGTACTCGGCGGCACGCAGAGCCTCCACACGAACTCCATGGACGAGACGCTGGCGCTCCCGACCGACAAGGCGGCGCGGCTGGCGTTGCGCACCCAGCAGGTTCTGGCGTTCGAGAACCGGGTCGCGAACGTCGCCGATCCCCTCGGCGGCTCTTGGTACGTCGAGGCCCTCACCGACGAGATGGAGCGGCACGCCGAGGCCATCTTCGGGCAGCTCGAGGGGTTCGGGGACGGCTCCATGCTCGAAGGCGTCCTCCGGGCTGTCGAGTCCGGGTGGTTCCAACGCAACATCGCCGACGCCGCCTACGAGCTCGAGCGCAAGACGAACAGCGGCCGGAACGTGATCGTCGGCGTCACCGACTTCTTCGAAGGCAACGACGAAGACCCGCCGCCGTTGCTGCGCATCGGCCCCGAGTACGAGGAACGCCAGCTGAAGCGGCTCGCCGCCCTCCGCGCCGACCGCGATGATGCCCGCGTCGAGGCCGTCCTGGCCCGGGTCCGAGGGGACGCGGCGGAGCCGACCACGAACGTCCTGCCCGCGCTCGTCGAGGCGGTGCAGGGCTACGCCACCCTCGGCGAGATCGTGAACGCGTTCGCGGACGTGTTCGGGCGTTACGCCGAAGCGCCCATGATCTGAGCCGCCATGGATCCCGACCTGCTCCTGCACGCACGCGCCGCGTTGGGCTTCATGCCCGACGAGGAAGGCATCGCACTGCACGACGCGGGCCTCGTCGCCGCGGCCGTCGGGCCCCTGCTCGAGGTCGGGACGTACTGCGGGAAGTCGGCGATCTACCTCGGTGCCGCGGCCCGCGCCGGCGACACGGTCCTGTTCACCGTCGATCACCATCGAGGCTCGGAGGAGAACCAGGCCGGCTGGGAGTGGCACGACGAGCGCCTCGTCGATCCCGAGACGGGTCGGCTCGACACGCTCCCGTGGTTTCGACGCACCATTGCCGCCGCTGAGCTGGAGGACGCTGTCGTCGCCGTCATCGGGGACTCACCGACGGTGGCCGGCCACTGGAGCACCCCGCTCGGGCTGGTGTTCATCGACGGGGGCCACGCCTTCGATGTCGCTCTCGCCGACTACCTCGGGTGGGCCTCGCACGTCGCCGCCGGCGGGTATCTCGTGTTCCACGACGTCTTCGAGGACCCCGCCCAGGGGGGCCAAGCACCGTTTGAGGTCTGGCGACGCGCGGTGGCTGACGGGTTCAGGCCATCGGCGACGACGGGATCGTTGCGGGTGTTGCGCCGCCCATGACCCCGCGTCGCGGCCCGCGACGAACGCACGGCGCTCCTTCCTGAATCTCGAGCGAGGGAAGTCAGCTCGCTGGGCGTCGGAGCTTGACGACGGCGTAGCTCGTCAGAATGGGCACCGGATGTTGCGCGAGAAAGCGAGCCTTGGCGCGTTCGAGGGAATGCAAGGGTCGGACCTTGCTGTAGTACCCGTGCCCGAAGTAGCCAACGTATTCGTCGATGTCGAAGCCGACCGACGCAAATCGGTCGATGCTCCGCCGTGACGGGCCGCGACTCCAGGAGTAGTAGGCGCGGAACTTCTCGTGGTGCTCGGTGCCCGTTGTGGTCAGATCGAGCAGGCGGCTCGCGACGGACTCCGGGAGGAGACGATTGGCGGCGAACGGCAGCGCCCAGAGGGTCGAGAAGCAATGGACCGTGAGACCGCCGGCGCGCAACGCGCGAAACAGGTTGGCGTAGTAGGCCCGCCCGTCTTGGATGTGCTCGTTGACCATCCGACTGAAGATCAGGTCATAGGTTCGATCGGGTCGCCAGTCCGGTTTGGATAGGTCCACCTGCAGGGTCTCGAAATCGTGGGGTGCCTTCGCGAGCTCAGCACCGGAAACGTCGTTCGTGGTGTACCGCTCGATGCCGAGATCCACGAGGTCCGTAGGCTCGAGCGTGGGGTTCGCACCTGACCCGACCTCGAGGATCGACGTGGCGTGCTCCTGGACGACGGTGCTTCGGAGGAAGGCACGCGCGCCCCCCCATCCCGGGAACTCGTCGACATCGGCGTAGGAGATCATCGGGGAGACGATCGATTGGCTAGTCGTGGTCGCGGTGTGTGAACTCGCGTTCGATCTCGGCGCCCGCTTCGATGAGCTCGTCGGCGCTCAGGCCTCCCGGGAGTCCCTCCCCGCGGAACAGGCCCGAGGTGGGGCCGGTCCCGCCGAGCGCGTTGGCGGCCAGCACGACCGCGGCCGAGTTCCAGGTCGGCTGCTCGACAGGGAACAGCTCGCCGGGGCGGTCGAAGCGCTCGGCGTCGAAGTTGGCACCGGTCCAGTAGCCGCCGCCGTCGGCGCGGAGGAACTGGACCCAGGTGAACAGGGACCGGGCCTGGTCGTCGACGCCCACCGCGTCGAGCGCCATCACCAGCTCGCACGTCTCGGCGGCGGTGACCCAGGGCCGATCGGAGACGCACCGGACGCCGCGGCCCTCGACGACGAAGCGGTCCCAGAACGCCGCGACGCGCGCGTGCGCGGCGCGGCCGCGCAGGACCCCGCCGAGGATCGGGTAGTACCAGTCCATCGCCCAGCGGGCCTTGTCGAGGAAATGGTCGGGACGGTGCGCGATCGCGATGGCGAGCGCACCGAGGGACAGCTCCCAATCGGGGCGCTCATGGCCGAGCCGCTCGGCGATGGCGATGGCGCAGCGGAGGCTGGCGTGGATGCTCGACGATCCGGTGAGGAGGGCCCCGTTGGCGGGGTCGTCCCCGCGCCACGCGATCTCGCCCGTCTCGGTCTGGTGGGAGAGCGCGAAGTCGATGGCGCGCTCGACGACGGCCCAGAACTCCTCGAGGAACGCGGTGTCCCCGGTGCTGAGGTAGTGGTGCCAGACGCCGTTGGCCGAGTAGCAGGTGACATTGGTGTCGAGCGCCCAATCCTTGACGTCACGTCCGACGTAGTAGGCGTGCCAGCAGCCGTCGGGGCGCTGCATGGATCGCAGCCACTCGTAGGCCCGTTCGGCCTCGACGTGGCGGCCTCCGACGTCGAGCGCCATCGCGGCCTCGACGAGGTTCCACGGGTCGGTGTGCTTGCCCGGGGTCCACGGGATGTTGCCGTCCGGCTCCTGGATGGCGGCGATGGCGTCGACGGTGTCGCGCACGTCGTCGCAGCTCATGATCCCTTCGACCGAGGGCAGCGGCAACCGGCGGCGGCTCACTGGTCGTCGACTCGCTGGCCGTAGACGACGAGGCTCTTGCCGAGCACCGGGTTCAAGGCCCGCTCGACGGCCACCAGCTGTGGGGCGCGGCCCTCGATCTGGCGGACGAGCAGCCGGTGGTAGGCGCGCACCGACGCGGGCGGGTCGGTGCGGTTCACACCCGTCGCGCACTTCAACCACCAGTAGGGCGAATGCAGCGCGTGGGCGTGATGGGAGCCGCGCAACCAGCAGCCGGCCGCTTCGACCTTCGCCTCGAGGTCCGCCTGGTGGTAGATGCGCACGTGGCCGCCGGGAGTGTCGTGGTACTCGGGGGACAGCGCCCAGCAGACCCGCTCGGGCCAGCGCGTCGGGACGGTGACGGCCAGGCGGCCGCCGGGGCGCAGCACGCGCACCAGCTCGCGGAGGGCGCCGCGGTCGTCCCAGACGTGCTCGAGGACCTCGGAGGCGATGACCGCGTCGAAGGACCCGTCGCGGACGGGCAGCGCGAGCGCGTTGCCGTTCACGGTGCCACCCGGCGCGCCCTCGTGGAGCTCACCGGCGGCGAGCATGCCGCCGACCACCGCCCGCACTTCTTTCAGCTCGGCTTCGGAACGGTCGAGCGCGACCACGGTCGTGCCGCGCCGCCAGGCCTCGAAGGCGTGGCGGCCTCCCCCACAGCCCAGGTCCAGCACCCGGGACCCGGGCCGGAGGTGGAGACGTCCGAAGTCGACGGTCAGCACGACCGGCTCGCGGTCTCCGCCCGCTCGGCGAGCACGGCCCGGTACTCCTCGACGGTGCCCTCGGCGGTGCGCCGCCACGTGAAGCGATCCAAGGCCCGGACCCGCCCCGCGGCGCCGATGCGCGCCCGCAGGGTGCCGTCGCCCAAGGCCCGCAGGATCGCCGCGGCGAGCGCGGACGGGTCCCCAGGGGGGACGAGGAGGCCGGTGTCGTTGTCACGCCCGATCACCTCGGGCACCGCGCCGCCGGTCGTTCCCACGACCGGCACGCCGCACGCCATGGCCTCGACGGCGGGGAGCGAGAAGCCCTCGTAGAGGGACGGCACGCATGCCACCTCGGCCTCGGCGTACAGCTCGACGATCCGGTCCGTGGTGACGCCGCTCACGAACTCGACCGCGTCCGCGATGCCGAGCCGGTCGATGAGCGCGGGGATCTTGCTCTTGGGCTTCGGGCGGCCGACAACTACCAGGTGCGCGTCGTCGCGCTCGGTGCGCACCTTGGCCAGCGCGTCCAAGAGGTGCGCCAAGCCCTTCATCGGGACGTCGGCGCTCGCGGTCGTCATGAGCCGGCCTGTCACGCGGGGCACGGACGGGTGCGGGTGGAACACCGCAGGGTTGACACCGACGGGTACGACGTGGAGCCGGTCGGCGGGGACCCCCATCTGCTCGACGATGTCTGCCCGTGAGGACTCCGAGACGGTGACGAGCCGTGGGATCTGACGTGCCACGGCCATCTGCATGTCCAAGAACCCGTACCAACGGCGCAGCGTCAACCGCCGCCACGGGCCCGTCGCGTGGGCGAGGTCGAGGTCTCGGTCCACGGTGATCGGGTGGTGCAAGGTGGCGAGCACCGGCCAGCCGTCGCGCTCCATCATCGTGAGGAGCCCGCTCCCGAGGCACTGGTTGTCATGCACGAGATCGAAGTCGGCGCGTCGCCCGGCGAGGAGGCGCTGGGCCCGGAGGCTGAAGGTGTACGGCTCGGGGAAGCCGGCGCCGCACATGATGGCGAACTCGCGGACGTCCACGGAGGTCCGCAGCTCCCACGGCCAGGGCACCCGGAACGGGTTCGCCGGCCGGTACAGGTCGAGGCTGGGGACCTGGACGAGGCGCCCCGGGTCGACGAGATCGGGGTAGGGCGGCCCGGAGAACACCGTCACGTCGTGCCCCAGGTCGGTGAGCTCCCGGACCAGCTCCCGGGTGTAGACGCCTTGGCCGCCGCAGTGCGGGTTGCCCCGGTAAACCAGGTACGCGACGCGAAGTGGCTCGTCGGGACCCGGCATGAGGCCGAGAGCCTATCGGCCGAATAGCGTGCTCCTCGGTGGGTGACCCGTTCTCGGCCCCGATGATCGCCTGGTCGCGCGTCGTCGCCGAGCCCCGCTGGTCCCCGGACGGCGCCCGGCTGGCCTGGGTTTCCGCTTTCGGCGGCCGCAGCGACGTGATCGTCGTCCCGACCGACGGCTCGGCGCCGGCGATCGTCGCCACTGGGGACACCGGTGTCACCGGGGTCGGCGCGTATGGAGGCGGCGGGTTCGCGTGGGCCGGCCCGGACCAACTCGTCGTGGCCGCAGCCGACGGGCGCCTGATGGTGACCCCGAGCGACGGGGGTCCGGCGACGGTCCTGGCCGCCGCCGCTCGGGTCGCAGCCCCGGCCCTCAGCCCCGATGGGACACAGGTGGCGTTCATCCTCGAGGACGACCACCGCTGCGTCGTCGCCGTCGCCTCCGTCGATGGTTCCGCCCCGCCGGCGGTGCTGTCGGCCGCCGACTACGCCTGGGACCCCGCCTGGTCCCCCGACGGCACGCAGGTGGCGTGGCACGAGTGGGACCTGCCCAACATGCCGTGGGACGAATCTCGGATCGCGCTGGCCGCACCCGACGGGAACGGACGCCGGGTGATGGTCGGCGAGGCCGGGGAGGCGGTCGGGCAGCCCCGCTGGCGGCCCGACGGGACCCTCGCCTACGTCACCGACCGAGACGGCTACTGGAACGTCTGGGCGGGCACGAGCAGCGACGCGCGGCCGGTGCTCCCTGAGCCGTGCGAGCAGGCCGAGCCCCCTTGGGGGCCCGGCCAGCGGTCCTTCGCGTTCTCCCCCGACGGCCGGTCAGTGGCCATCAACCGGAACGAGGACGGCTTCGGTCGCCTCACGGTGGTCGCCGCGGCCGGTGCCGCCAACCTCGGGCGGGGCTGGCATCACGGGCTCGACTGGGGGCGGGACGGCATCGTCGCGGTCCGGTCCGGGGCGCGCACACCGAGCGCGGTCACCGTCACCGACTCGACGGGGGCCCGACGCGTCGTCGCCCGGGGCCCGGTCGGCGGGTTCGAGGCCGCCGGGCTCGTCGAGCCGGACCCCGTCACCTGGAGCAGCGACGAGGGGTCGACGGTCCACGGGCTGCGCTTCCTGCCGGGCCGGTCCGCGCTCGGCGCCGGGACCCGCCCGCCGTTGCTCGTCGACATCCACGGCGGGCCCACCGGTCAGGCCACGGCCGGCTGGAGACCCTGGGTGCAGTACTTCGTGACACGCGGCTGGGCGGTGCTGGCCCCGAACCCGCGGGGATCCACTGGGTACGGGCGTCCGTATGCGCAGGCCCTCGCGGGCGAATGGGGTCATGGCGACGTGGCCGACGTCGCGGCCGGGATCCGGGCTGCCGGCGCGCACGGGTGGTGCGACCCGGCGCGAGTCGCGGTCAGCGGCAACAGCGCGGGGGCGATGACCGCGCTCCTGCTCTGCGCGCAGCATCCCGACCTCGTCCACGCGGGGATCAGCATGTACGGCGTCACGGATCTCGTCGCGCTGGCCGAGACGACGCACCGCTTCGAGTCCCGCTACACGGACCGGCTCGTGGGGCTGCTCCCTCGCGACGCGGATCGCTACCGGCAGCGTTCGCCCGTCACGCACGCCGCGTCGATCCGTGTCCCGCTGCTCGTCCTGCAGGGCGACGCCGACCGGGTTGTCCCACCCGAGCAGGCGCAACGGCTCGTCGACGCGGTGCGTGACGCGGGCGGAGACGTCGAAGCGCACGTCTACCCCGGGGAGGGACACGGCTGGTCGCGCGCCGAGACGATCATCGACGCGTACGCGCGCGTCGACGCCTTCCTCCACCGCGCGCTCCTCGCCCGATGACCACCCGCCGCGCCACCGCCCTGTTCGCCGTGCAGCGACCATGAACGCGTACACCGGACCGACGAGCGGCGCCGACCGGGCCGTGTTGCTCGCCCACGGCGCCGGCTCCGACCACCAAACCCCCGCCCTCGTCGCGGTGGCCGACGCCCTCGCCGCGGCGGGAATCCCGTCCCTGCGCTTCGACTACCCGTACAAGGCCGCCGGGCGCCGGGCGCCCGACCGGCCCCCGGTCCTCGCCGCCGCCACCCGGGAGGCCGCCGCGGAGCTCGCCGAGCGCAGCGGCCTGCCCCTGGGCCAACTGGTGCTCGGCGGCCGCTCGATGGGCGGTCGGATCGGGTCCCTCGTCGTGGCCGACGAGGACGATCCCCAGCCCGCCTTGGGGCTCCTGCTGCTCGGCTACCCCCTCCACCCGGCCGGGAAGCCGGAGCGGCGCCGAGACGGCCATTTCCCGCGCCTGGACCTGCCCGTGTGCTTCGTGAGCGGGACCCGCGATTCGCTCGCGCCCCAGGTCGAGCTCACCCGCGCGGTCCAGAGCGTCCCGGGACCCGTGACGCTGCACTGGCTCGACTCGGCCGACCACGGATACCGGCCGCTGAAGGCCAGCGGCCGCACCATCGGCGATGTGCTCGCGGAAGCCGCCGAGACTTCCGTCACATGGGTGCAGGGACTCGACGCGAGCGCGCCCCCGGTGCACGAAGACTTCGTAAATGGTTCGTAAATCGTCGAGAAATGTAGGAGATCGTCGCTTCCGGCCTGCGACACTGGAGGGATGCGAGTCGCCCGCACCTTCGCCTTCGTGGACCTGTGCGGCTTCACCCGTTTCACCGACACGCACGGTGACGAGGAAGCCGTCGACGTCCTGACGCGGTTTCGCGCCGCGGTGCGCGAGATCGGCTCGAACCACGGAGTGCGCGTCGCGAAATGGCTCGGCGACGGCGCCATGTTCGTCAGCACGACCGAGGAGCCCCTCGTCGAGTCGATCCTCGACCTCGCGAACCGCTGCGACGAGCTCGGCGTGACCCTCCCGCTGCGCGGTGGGCTTGCCGGCGGTCCCGTCATCCTGTTCGAAGGTGACGACTACATCGGCGGCCCCGTGAACCTCGCGGCGCGGCTCTGCGACGCCGCCGGGCCCCGCGAGCTCCTCGCCACCGCGGAGCTGGGCCGCGCCGTCCCCGCCTGGGCGACCCCCGTCCCGGTCGGCGAGATCATCATCAAGGGGTTCGTCCTCCGCATCGACGCGGTCCGGATCGAGCACGTCTCGGTGCCCCTCCCCGTCGCCGGTGGCGGCCGGTAGCCTCGAGGTCCGTGGCGGACCCGACCTACGACACCCTGCGCTTCGACCGGCACGGCACCGTCGGATGGCTGCACCTCAATCGGCCCGAGAAGCTCAACGCCTTCACGCCGCTGATGTGGCGCGAGCTGGGTGAGCTCGGCGGGAACCTGCGGGACGACCCCGACCTGCGGGCACTCATCGTCATCGGCGAGGGCCGGGCCTTCTCCAGCGGGATCGACACCTCGGTGTTCAGCGACCAGGAGCCCGCCGACTCGGTGCTCGGCAACGGCTCGGCACGACACCCCGACCCGACCGTGGCGGCGATCCTCGCCGTCCAGGATTCGTACAGCTGGCTGGAGGAAGCCCCGTACGTGACGATCGCCGCCGTCCACGGCTACGCGTTCGGCGCGGGGCTGCAGCTCGCCCTGGCGTGCGACATCCGGGTCCTGGCTCGCGGCACCCGCCTCGGGCTCCTCGAGCACCAGTACGGCATCATCCCCGACCTCGGGGGCACGCAACGCCTGCCCCGCCTCGTCGGGCCCGGCAAGGCGCTGCAGCTCATCACGACCGCGGCGCGCATCGACGCCGACGAAGCCGAACGCATCGGCCTCGCCGAGATGCTCGTCTCGGAGGATGACGTCGAGACGACCGCGGCGGGTCTCGCCGAGACCATCGCGGCGCAACCGCCGCTCGCGGTGCGTGCCGCGAAACGCGCCGTGCGGGCCGCGGTGTCGGGCCTCACCGTCCGGGAGGGGCTCGTCGTCGAGGCCGAGGGGCAGGCCGGCTGCCTGCGCTCCGACGACATGCGGGAGGCCATCACCGCCTTCGTCGAGCAGCGCCCCCCGGTGTATCAGGGCCGTTAGCCCCGTTCCCCGGGCGGGCTCGACCTACCATCCGACGATGGAGCGCTACCTCGTGCGGCCCGGTGCGCCCCTCTCCGGGTCCGCCCGAGTCTCCGGCATGACGAAGAACGCCGGGCTCAAGCAGATGGCCGCGGCGCTGCTCACTTCCGGTGTCACGACGCTGCGCAACATGACCCCCGTCGCGGATCTCGATGTCATGGTCGAGCTGCTCGCCGCGATCGGCGCGACCGTCGAGCGCACCGGGGCCGACGTGCTCCGAATCGACGCGTCGCAGGACCTGACCCCCGAAGCCCCGTACGAGCACGTGCGGCGGATGCGGGCCTCGATCAACGTGCTGGGCCCGCTCCTCGCCCGCCACGGCCGAGCCCGGGTCGCGATGCCAGGCGGGGACAACATCGGCAGCCGCAAGCTCGACATGCACTTCCGGGCCTTGGAGGCGATGGGCGCCGAGCTCGATGTGCGGCACGGCTTCATCGAGGCGCGCTGCAACGCGCTGGCCTCGGCGCGTGTGGTGCTCGAGTTCCCGTCAGTGGGCGCCACCGAGACGGTGCTCACCGCCGCGGTCCTGGCCAAGGGGGAGTCCGTCATCGAGAACGCGGCCCGCGAGCCGGAGATCGTCGACCTGTGCACGTTCCTCACCGAGATGGGCGCCTCGATCGACGGGGCGGGAACCTCGACCGTGCACGTCGAGGGCGTCGCGGCACTCAACGCCACCGATCACGAGATCATCGGCGACCGGATCGAGGCCGGGACGCTCCTGTTCGCGTGCGCGGTCGCCGGGGGCGACATCGTCATCGAGGGGGTTCAGCACGCGCATCTCGAGACGGTCGCCCGCAAGCTCGGGCAAATGGGCGTCGAGGTCGCCCCCACCCCGGACGGCGTTGCCGCGACCGCCCCCGAGCGTCTCGCTGCCGTGGACGTCCAGACCCTCCCGTTCCCCGGCTTCGCGACCGATTTCATGCCGCTCGCCGTCGCCGCGCTCGCGGTCAGCGACGGCACCGCCATCGTCACCGAGAACATCTTCGACAACCGGTTCGCGTTCGTGGACGAGCTCAACCGGATGGGTGCCGACATCCGGACCGAGGGGCGCCACGCCGTGGTCCGCGGCGTCGCCCGCCTCTCCGGGGCCCCGGTCCGGGTCCCCGACGTGCGGGCCGGCGCGGCGCTGCTCCTGGCCGGCCTCGCCGCCGACGGGGAGACCATCGTCCACGACACCCACCACATCGAGCGGGGCTACGGCGATCTCCCCGGTCACCTGGCCGCCCTCGGCGCCGACGTGTCCCGGGCACCGCGACCCCGGGAAGACCTGGGAGACTGAGGGTGTTGGACACCGTGATGGAGACTGAAGTCCTCGAAGCGATCGATGCGATCCGCCCGGCGTTGCAGGCCGACGGAGGTGACATCGTCTTCCACTCGATCGACGACGCGGGTGTCGTCCATGTCGAGTTGGTCGGCGCGTGCGGGACGTGTCCCATCTCGACGATGACGCTGAAGGCCGGCGTGGAGCGGATCATCAAGGACCGTGTGCCCGGCGTGAGCGCCGTCGAGGCCCTCGACGAAGGCTGAGGCAGCCGTCGTCGACGCGGCGGCGCTGGTCGACGCGACGCGTGCCGGGGACCGGGGCGCGGTCGCGCGCCTGCTGTCGCTCGTCGAAGCGGGTGGCCCCGCCGCGGTGGAGGCCCTCGCGCGGCTCTACCCGTACACCGGACGGGCGTACACGATCGGCATCACCGGTCCTCCCGGCGCCGGGAAGTCGACCCTCACCGACCGGGTCGTCGGGCGCATCCGCCGCGAGGGGGACGAGGTCGGGGTCCTCGCCGTCGACCCGACCAGCCCGTTCACCGGCGGCGCCATCCTCGGTGACCGGATCCGGATGCAGGACCACTCGACCGACACCGGCGTGTTCATCCGCTCGATGGCCAGCCGGGGCCAGCTCGGCGGTCTGGCGCTCGCCACCCCCCACGCGGTGCGGGTCCTCGACGCCGCCGGGAAGCCCTGGGTGATCATCGAGACGGTCGGCGTCGGCCAGGTCGAAGTCGCCGTCGCCGCCGCGGCCGACACGACCGTCGTCGTCGTCAACCCCGGGTGGGGAGACGCGGTGCAGGCCAACAAGGCCGGGCTGCTCGAGATCGCCGACGTCTTCGCGGTCAACAAGGCTGACCGTCCGGGACGCGACGACACCGTGCGTGACCTCCGCCAGATGCTCGAGTGGTCCAGCGCGCGGACGTGGACCCCGCCGGTCGTCGAGACCGTCGCGACCAGCGGGACGGGAACCGAGGACCTGTGGGAGGCGATCACCGCCCACCGCGCGCACCTCGAGCGTGACGGTGAGCTCACGGCGCGACGCGCGGCGCGGCTACGAGACGAGATCCGCGCGCTGGTCGCGGAACGACTCAGCGGCCGAGCCGAGACGATCTGCACCGGCCCGCGCTTCGAGGAGCTCGTCGGCCGCGTCGTGACCCGCGATCTCGACCCGCACACCGCGGCGGACGCGCTCCTCAACCAATAGCCTGACCCCTCGTGGACGAGCCACTGGTCCGCACCGAGCCTCAGCCCGACGGGGTCACGGTGATCCGCCTCAACCGGCCGCCTCTGAACCCGCTGTCCGAAGCGATGCTCACCGAGCTCGCCGTGACCGCGCAGGCCGTCGGTGCCGACCCGACCGTCAAGGCGGTCGTCGTCACCGGCAGTGAGCGGGCCTTCGCCGCCGGCGCCGACATCACCGAGTTCGGCTCACCCGACGACGCCCATCGCATCGGAGCCCACTTCCGGGCCGCGTTCGACGGCGTCGCCGCCATCCCCCGGCCCGTCATCGCGGCGATCCGGGGGTTCGCCCTCGGCGGTGGCCTCGAACTGGCCCTGGCCTGTGACCTGCGCGTCGCCGCCGACAGCGCGCGGCTCGGCCAGCCCGAGATCCTGCTCGGCATCATCCCCGGCGCCGGCGCGACGCAACGGTTGCCGCGCCTCATCGGCACCGCACGCGCGAAGGAGATGGTCTGGAGCGGTCGCCAGCTCCGAGCCGAGGAGGCGCACGCCATCGGCCTCGTCGACCGGGTGGCGCCCGCCGACGAGACCGAGGCCGCGGCCGTGACGTGGGCCACGACGTTCGCGGGGGGCGCTGTGGTCGCGATGGGCGCCGCGAAGCACGTCATCGACCGGGGCCTCGACGGGCCCCTCGCGGCCGGCCTCGACCTCGAGCACCGGGCCTTCAGCGACATCTTCGCCACCGCCGATGCCGCCGAAGGCGTGCGCTCCTTCCTTGAGCACGGTCCCGGCCACGCCACCTTCCGGGGCCACTGAGGTCGCGGGACCCGCCGTCCCGGGCGTGCTCAGCGGTCCGGGTTCGACCCGTGTCCCGCCGGAGGCTCGAACCGGTCGCGGAGGCGGGCCACGTTGCCCCGCCAGAGCCGGGCGAAGAACGGCTGCGCCACCCGCTCGCCGACCGGGCCGCCCATCCACCACGGGAACCGCAGTGTCTCCTCCCAGCAGAACGCCGTGCCGTCCCGCTCGGCCCGCAACAGGAACCGGCCGATCCCTTCCACGCTGCCACGATGCTCGATGGTCATCCTCACCGGCGCGTCCCATTCCGTGACGACGAGCACGTCGCGGGTGCGCAGCGGCCCCAGCTTCGTGACGCAGGCGAACTCGGTCCCGATCCCGCGGTGGGACGGGGTCAGGAACTCGATGGTCAGCGCGTCGACCATCCACTCGAGATGCGTCTCGATGCGCTCCACGTCGGCCCACACCTCGGCCGGGGTCGCGGCCAGCTGCTCGCAGCACCGGATCGTGACAGTCACGGCATCACGACCGTGCGCAGCCGCTCGGCGGCGTCGCGCGGGTCAACCGTCTCGACCGCCAGCCCCGTGCCGAGCTCGAAGCCGGCCGGGACGCTCACGCGGGGGAGAAGCGTCACCCACCAGTGGTAGCCCTCGCTGCCGCTCGTGGGCCCATCGTGGACCACGACGTTGTACGCCGGACCGTCGAGGAGCGCCGTGAGACGCCGGACGCAGTCGCGGACCACGAGCGCGGTCGCCTGGAGGTCGGCGGCGCGGGTCTCGGCGAAGCGCGCGCCCGCGTCACGGGCGGTGACCCGCACCTCGTACGGCGCGCCCGAGCCGGAGCTGCACCACGCGGCGACGTCATCACGGCGCAGGACGAGGCCGCCCGCGGCGTCCGCGTGGGCGGCGTCGTCGGCGACGAGGTCGGTCCCGGCGGCCCGGAAGCGGGCGCGCGCCGCCTCGACCGCGGGGGGTACGAAGTCCAGGGCGAGCACCTGGGCGTGCGGGTGCGCGATCGACGCGCCCGCGGCGCGGCCCTGGTTGACCGCGCCCTGCTCGTAGGCGTGGCCGGCGCGGGCGTGCGCTGCGGACCGGTCGCGCAGTACGCCGAACACCTCGATCGTCTCGTCGTCGTCGAGGCCGCC
>DATISY010000018.1:0-42467 GCA_035468285.1 Acidimicrobiia bacterium
ACCAAGTCCGACCGCTGGTGATTTGCGAGCCATGTTTCCCACGCACCCCGCGAGGCTCACGAACTTGCGGAGCGGCTCGTGCTTCGGGAGTCCAACGCAATCGTGCGCTCGAAACCGTTGTCGAACGGTGATACCACGACCACGCCCGCCCGATCGAGCGTCACGGTACTCAGCGCGGCGCGCGCGCGACCACGGCGTACTCACCCTGGGTGCGCAGATCGGCTTCGAGATCCCCATCACCAAACGGGAACGATATAGAGGCTTCCTCATAGCCCGTCAGTCGACACAGCGTCATGAGGGTCTCCGGGAAGATCGGTCGCTGATGGGTGAGATCAACCCAGAAACACTTGAGGGCTCGCGGTGAATGCGGATTGATGGTCTCAGCGACGAAGATGCCGGAGGGCTTGAGCTTGTCGAGCGCGACGCGCAAGAGTCGGATCAGGTCATCTGTCGAGAGGTGCTCGACGAACTGGGCCGAGAACACCGTCCCGACCGATGCGTCGGGTCGCTTCTCGAGCAGCTCCACAGCATCACCGAGCTCGACGTCGAGTCCACGACCCTGACACATCGCGACCATGTCAGCATCGAGGTCGACCCCGGATGCTTCGACACCGGCGGACGCGAGGAGCTCCAGGAACTCGCCGCGACCGCAACCGAGGTCGATGACTGGCGGGTGGTCGCGGATGGGATCGAGGTAGCACTTCTGGCGCTCGGCGATCAGCTCGACCGGCCCACGGACGATGGCCTCGAAGCCCGCGTCCAGCGCGGCGGGGCCGGGCCCGTCCGAATACCCCAGCCGCTCGATACCGTCGGCGTCGACGATTCGCAGGAGTGAGGGGTCTGACGAGAATGGCCGTGCCGTTGCCTCCTCGTAAAGGAACTCTGCCTTCTTGGCAGCACCCTGCACGTCCTCGATACTGCGGGCGAGCCGCTCCGTCGAATCCGACAGCTCGGCCGCGGTCTCCTCGATCCGGCGGGCGAGCTGCTCCGTCGAATCCGACATCTCGGCCGCCACTTCCGCAACTGTCCGAGCGGCACTGTCGGCGAGCGTGGCCGCGACGGCGGCCCGAGTCTCGACGTCCTCGATCCGGGCGAGACCCGCGACGAGTTCCCTACGCAGCGACTCCATGTCGCGGATGCGGCGGACCTCCAGGTCGCGCAGGCCGTCCACGAGCGCCAGATCGATCTGGTCCTGGAAGCGTCGCGAGTGCAGATTGACGCGAGCCACCAGCCGTCGCAGCGTCGCGCTGAAGATCCCGTAGCGTGTGCCCGTCTTGAAGTCTGGCCCCTGCTCGATTGCCTTGATGACGCGCTCCTCGGGCAAGTCCGGCGCGTCTCGAAAACTCATCGCGCGGCCACTGCATTGAGTCGCGCCAAGACCCATTCGACCCTGGCGGCCGGACTGTGGTGCTCGCGGATGTGCTCGCGGGCACGCTCGCCGAGGACCGTGCGGCGTTCACGGTCGGCGGCGAGCTCGCGCAACGCGCGCGCGGCCGCGTCGAGATCCGGCTCAGCCCAGAGCGTTCCCGCTGGGTAGGGGTCACAGCCGATCGGCACCGGAACGAGTTCGTACGGTACGAGGATGCCAGTGTCATCGGTCATGAACTCCAGATTGCCGGAGTAGCCCGTGGCCACGACCGGCTTGCCGAGGGCCATCGCCTCGGCCATCGTCAGCCCGTAGCCCTCGGCGCGGTGGAGCGACACGTAGCAATCACACGCGCGCATGAGTGCATTCTGATGATCTGCGGTCATGTGCCTGTTGAGAAGGCTGATGTCGGACCGCCTTTCGGCCGCGGCCCGTAGCCGCGCCAGGGCAATCGGATCGGACGCGCCGTTGAAGGTCTTGATGACGAGGTGCGCACCATCCTTAGGAGCGAAGGCTCGGGAGTACGCCTCCAGCACCCCGAGCGGGTTCTTGCGCTCGACGACGCTGTGGAAGTCGAAACAGAACATGACCACGAAGCCCTCGGGCAGACCGAGCGCGGCGCGTTCGACCGCGGGAGCCGGCGGCGGGACCCGGACGGGCGGTCTGAAGACGTGTACTGGGACGTCAACCACAGCCGCGATCGCTTCGGCTGCGTGGCGGCTGTAGGTCCACACCTCATCGACGAATCGCGAGCTGCGGCCCATCCACTCGGGGAACACCTCCACCTCCCACGCCCAGATGCCGATCTGGCGCCTCGCGGGCGGTATGCGGTCGCCGAGCCGCTCCGTGACCACGGGAAGCTCGTCGGCGTTGACGCACACCACGTTGACGCCGCCCTCTGGAGCGACGGCGGCACCGACGGGCTCCCCGAGGCGGCGCGTGGCCAGCGGATCGGCGCACTGCACGGCCAAATAGGGCACGCGTGCTTCTCGCAGCACGTCGACCATCGCCCGTCCCACCGCGCCGACGCCGTTCTCGGCGTCGAGGTAACCGAGCACGGTCACGCCGGGGCGCGAAGGGCCTGCCCCGGTGGGCGGAGGGTCCGGGTGCGCCCACATCGGGATGCACTCGGGCGGGACACCCGCCTGCGTCCGTCCGTGTTTGGCCATCCACTCGAGGAGTCGGTCCCCATCGGCACCGGCCAAGTCGTCGAACTCGGCCATCAAGTCGGTGCGCTCCTCCCACACGGCGCGTAGGTAGCGTGGGATATCGGGGGTATGTGTGGTGCCCGGCGGTCGCGCGATCCAGCGGAGGAAGGCGTGCGCACCGGCCCGGTCAAACGGATCAGGCAACGCGGAGGGCCGAAGGGAACGGTCGTCAGCAACGAGCGCGTCCCGATACACGCGTCGCATTCGCGCGTCGATGCGTATGCCATCCGCCGTGTAGTTATATCGATATGGCGTGTCCATCGCGTCGAGGTAACCGGCGTCGAGCAACGCAGTGGCGTAGCGCTGACACAGTTGGGCGAGTGCCGGGTCCTCCTCAAGACGAATCCGCGCGACGACACCCTGATGCTTGCTCAGCAGATGCGGCCGCATCGGATTAAACCCGCTGAAGTGGAAGAAGCGCAAAGGTGAGCCGTTGACCGTGTAGCGACGCCCGACGCGCTTTACGTGTCGTGACGAAAGATTCCAGTACGCGACATTGGCGCCCGGATCCTTGTACATGACGTGCTCGAAATAGCCAGGAACGAGGTCGATCCAACGTTGGTCGACGAATCCGCCCTCGAGCGGCGCATTTCTGCAATCCCGGCGGAGACGCTCCGACCACCACGCGAGGAACGGTTCGGCGTCGGGCGACACCGCCAGAAAGCCTAGGTTGTACGCGCCGGCCAGCAGGATTTCGCGCTCTGCGGGCAGAAGATCGTCTCGCGGCATCGGGCTCGTAACGTGCGGCGTGAGCACAATGCCGTGTTGTTCGACCAGGCGTTCGACATCCTCCAACGTGTCGAAGACCTGGATGTCGCCGTCGAGATAACACACCGGGCTGCCACGCTCAAGCAGCCGCGCCATCAGCCACGGCTTCAGGCCCGTCGCGAGCTCAAGCACGTCGTAGATCATCGCCATGTGGCGAAACTCGCGCTGATCGAGATCGAGATCCCCCGGCCGGAGGACATCGAAGGGCTCGACGCGCGGGTCGACCTCGGTGTCGTCGTCGTCGATCACGAGGACGACGAGTCGCCGATCTGGGTAGTGCTCGGTCAACGATGCAGCCAGCACGCGCGCGTGGGCGAGGTAGTTGCGTGCGATGATCGTGCAAAACTCCACGCGTGACCTATCCGCCTCGGTCCCGCCGAAGATCACGGCGTCGAAGAGTCGAGACGGTACACCCGCGCGAGCCAGGCCTGTCGGGCGTGGCGCGTTGGAAGTCGCGCGTCGCGGCACCGCGCCACCTTTGGCGCCTGCCACCAGCGCCCCGACCCTGAGCAGCGTCGTCGCTACGAGACCAATCCCAGCACCGCCCGGGCGCAGCCTCGTTGGACTGTCCTCCGCTCTTCACCCGGGCGCCTGGGCGCCGCACGTCAGCGGACGTCAACAGCAGACCCTTCCGGCAACGGGGATGCCCCGCACCTCGACGCGTCGAAGGCCACTCCCGCGAGGGCGTGCGTTGCGTCGTCAACCGGCCGATCCCTCGGCGCCGCCGCGAGGCGCTGCCCAATGCCGGCCCGGCGCGGCCGGGCGGCCGTGCGCTAGGCGGGAGGTGCCGCGAGCCGTGTCCGCACCCAGGCGAGGCTGTCCGGCTGGCGCATCGCGTCGGACCATCCAGCCAACGCCTGGTCGACGGCCTCTCGTGTCGGGATGACGGCCAGGACCTCCACGGTCATCGACCGGGTCGGTATCCGGTCCAGGAACTCGTCACCGAACCCGCTCGAGCCGATCCCGGGTGTCGGCTCGACCATGACGTAGAGCTCGCCGGTATCACGAACCCAGCTGAGCTCACAACGGGACCCTTCGCCGTCTGACCAGTCGCGGCCGAACTCGAACTCTTCTGAGCTCCGCCGGTCGGGATTTTCGTCGTAGAACTCTTCGATGTCCATGGGTACCTTCCCGACGGTGCTTCGAGCCCGTCGAACCTAGTCGCCTGGACAGCGGGCCACGACGCGACGGCGGCTATCCGCTATGCCGCGCCGCGTTGATGATCGCGGCGAGGGAGCGCGCCTGGCTGGCGGTGAAGTCTCCGGTGATCACTACTGGCGTGGTGGACGAGGGTGCTTGGACCACGGCTGTGGCATCGACGAGACCGTCGACGACGAATGCGGCCTCCCCGGCGAGGCTCGGCCGCCCGAATACTGACGCCGCGAGGCCGTCGAGCTTGGTCGCTCCGGCCGGGGTCAGGGTCAGCTCGACCGTGTTCCGGCTGCCCGGAAGGGACCGGGCTGTCGCCACCCGGAGGTCGCGGCCGGATAGCCCCGCGGGGGTCCCGAGTGCGGGATTCGCGGCGAGTGGTGCCAGGAGGAGACGGGCCTCACTGTTCCGGAGCGGGAGCACGGAGCAGTCGCTCTGGGATCCGGCACCCGCGCTGGTGGGAATCGTCTCACCGTTCGCGACGGCGGTTGACAACCGGGCCTGATCGCAGGCCTTGACCGCTTGACGGAGCGCGTTCGTCGGGTTCGGCGGGCGGGTGACCGATGCCAGCGCGGGCAGCGTCGCGAGGACAGCGACGACGCGGAAGTGATGACCCGATCGGCCGGGAGCAGCGCTCGGGACGGACGGCACACCGATGAGCAAGGTGCCGGCGATCGCTGCCGTCAAGGCTCGTGCGCGCATCGTGTCCTCGCAAGGGGCTGCGGTGCCGCACAGTGTCGCGTCCCCGACGGCAGGCCGGGTATCGGCTCGGCCCGTCTCCGGCGCGCCGACCGTGTCATCCTTCCTGGTGGAGGATCACCATGCTCGAGTCCTATGACGACTTCACCCATCTGAAGTTCCAGCGTCCCGCGCCGGGCCTGCTGACGGTCACGTTGGATGGCCCTGGTCTCAACGCGGTCGATGAACACACGCACCGTGAGCTGGCGGACGTTTGGGTCGCGGTGGAGCGGGATCCCGAGACGAACGTGGTCATCTTGCAGGGGGCCGGGAAGGCGTTCTCAGCCGGAGGCAGCTTCGGGCTCATCGACAGCGTGAACCGCGACTATGCGGCGCGGATCCGGGTGCTGCGTGAGGCGCGCGATCTGGTGTTCAACATCATCAACTGCTCGAAGCCGATCGTTTCTGCGATCCACGGGCCCGCCGTCGGTGCGGGGCTCGTGGCCGGACTGCTCGCCGATATCTCGGTGGCGGGGCGGTCCGCGCGGATCATCGACGGCCACACCCGTCTCGGCGTCGCTGCCGGTGACCATGCGGCGATCTGCTGGCCTCTCCTCTGCGGCATGGCGAAGGCGAAGTACTACCTGTTGACCTCGGAGAGCCTCACCGGCGAGGAGGCCGAGCGGATCGGCTTGATCTCGCTCTGCGTCGACGACCCAGATGTGCCCGGGGCGGCATTCGCTGTGGCGCGCAAGCTCAACGCGGGGGCCCAGCCAGCGTTGCGCTGGACGAAGCAGACGCTGAACCACTGGTATCGAAGCCAGTCGGCGATCTTCGACGCGTCCCTGGCCTATGAGTTCTTCGGATTTGGTGGTCCCGACGCGTTCGAGGGTCTTGCCTCCCATGTCGAGAAGCGTGAACCCCGGTTCGGCACGGCAGGCACGGAGCCGGCGTAGGGGCTCACCTTCCGGAGGTGATCACCCGACCTCGGCCGTGAGTGGGTCCGGGGCGTGGCGGCGCCGCGGGCGGCGCTGGACCATGACGAGACCGGCAGCCGCGCCGGTCAGCGTCACTGTCGCGATCAGCGTGACCTGCGGCATGAGGTACAGCAGCGTGAGCCCGATGAGGATGGCGAGGAGGAACGGCCACACCCGCCGGCTGGATCCGTCGGGAGCCGGGTCGTCACCGTCGGACGAGGCGCCGTCCCATGGCTTGCTCGCCCATCTGCGGTACCGGTTCGCTGGCATGACTCCCTCTCGCAACGTCGCTTCACCGCCGGATGCGGGCCCCGCGCGGACGACCGCGCCGTTGTACCTCCAGGCGGCACGGCCCAAACCCCGGTGGCGGCCGCCGTGCTGACGACGCGCCGTCAGGTCGCGGGATCTGCCTGGTCGAGGCGCTCCACGCCGTTGACCCACGAGCCGGAGCCGACGACCGTGACGGGGGCACCGAGGCTGCCTTCGTGCACCCGGCCCCGGACGATGCCCGAGACGATGACGATCCCCCCGTTGTGAACCTCGCCGTTGACGATGCCGTAGACGTTGACTCGCCCACCGGCCTGCACCTCGAGGTCGCCGTCCAGGATGCCGTGCAGGTTGAGCTGGCCGCCGGCGCGGACCACCGCGCCGGCTGCGGCGATGCCGTGGAAGCTCATGGGTTCGGTGACGACGAGCTGCTCGGTGACGATCCCGCTCCGTCGTGGGCTCACGGCTCCATGTCTAGTCGGCTGACCGTCGTGGACCGTCAGAGCCGGCTCACCAATGACGCGACGAGGTGACATCACGGCCACGGCATCACGTTGGGGTTTGTGCGGGCACCACTTGGGGCGGTGCTGGCCACCGCTCGGCCGCGCCCTCCGGCGCGACCGCCCCGCGACCCGCGCGCGGTAGAGCTTGCAACCCTCCCCGGTATCGTGAACCCGTGCACCGAGGCTGGCCGCGGCTCGTCATGCTGGCCGCCGTGATCACGATGGCCGTGGCGTGCAGCTCGTCGTCACCGACCGCGGCGACCAAGACCAACGGGACGGTCGGCGCGGTCCCTCCGCAGCCGGCGGGGAAGAACCCGTCCGCTTCGGCGAAGATGGTGTGCGCCAAGGAGGCCCAGAACGAGCTCGGCAGCGGTCTCGGCGTCACGCCGGTGCAGGTGACGAGACCGACGTGGGTGGACCACGTGTACGCCTGTCAGTACGTGTACCCGACCGGCACGCTCTCGCTTTCGGTCAAGGAGCTCGACAGTGCGCGCCAGACCACGTCGTACTACGAGGCGTTCGCCGCCCGGCTCGGTCGCCGACCGGGTCGCCTCGCCGTCGGGCAGGGCGCGTACGTCACGACTGACGGGTCGGTGGTCGTCCGAAAGGACTGGAAGGTGCTGCTCGTCGACGTGTCGCGGTTGTCGAATCCGTTTGGGCAGCCGCCCCAATCGCCGTCGGACACGGGGCTGACGGTTGCGGCAACGATCCTCAGCTGCTGGAGCGGCGCCTAGGCCAAGACGTCCTAGGCGTGGCGGAACCGCAGCTGCAGCTCGAACGTCCCGTGGTCGCCGACCGACGTCACCGAGGTCTGGGGCGGTTGGATGCCGTAGTCGGCGAGCGCGATCGGTGCCGACCCGACGACGTCGATGGTGGAGCCGTTCCAGCGGGCGTCCAGCGTCGCGACGACGGCGCGGGTCACGCCGTGCAGGGTCAGCCGCCCGGTGGCGCTGAGATGGAGGCGGCGACCGGGACGGACGTCTGCCGGGATCGGGATGGGCGCGGCGAGGTCGAAGCGCGCCATGGGGAACTGGTCCGACTCGATCGCGTGGGTGTGGATGTAGTCGTCGCGGGCGGCCCGGGCGCTGGTGAGGTTTCGGAGGTCAGCGGTGACGACCACCGACGCCACCTGACCGGCGGTGACGGTCAGGGTTCCGTCGACGGTCGGGGTACGGCCGACAGCGTCCTTGTGGATGGTGTCGCCGGCGAACTGCTCTTGGATGCGGTAGCCGACGTAGATAGCCCTGGATGGGACCAGGGTCCACGAGCCGACCGGGGTGGCGCTGCCGGGGGCGACGTCGGTCGTCGCGGTCGAGCTGAGCTGGGGTTTGCCGGGCGACGAGTCGCCGAACACGTACCAGATCACGCCGCCAACGCCGAGAGCTACCACGAGCAGCGCCGCGAGGAGCAGCCAACGCAGTCGAGGGCGCCGCACCGGGCTCAGTGCTTAGCGACGACGCGGAACGCACCCCGCATGAAGGGGTGAATGCGACAGAAGTAGGTGTAGGTACCGGGCGGAAGGTTCGTCGGGGTCGAGAAGGTGATGGTTCCCACCGCGGGGGGTCCGCCGCGACCGAGCTCACCGGAGTCGAAGAGCACCCTGGTGTCCGCCAGCGGGTAGGCGATGCCGGTGGTGCGGTTGCAGGGGGCCGTACAGGACGTGACGGTGTGCCAGATCCCCTTGGTCGCGTCGTCGTTGCGGAAGGTGAGCGATCCCCCCTGCACGACGGACGGGACCGTCGCCGCCTCGCTCAGATCACCCTCGTACGCGAAGTCCGCGATCGGCAGGACGCTGCCCGAGGGCAGGACGCGGGACGGCGCCTTGCGGACATCTTGGTAGTGCTTCGCGTCGGGTTGGCCGCCGTGGTTGTTGTTCTCGGCGAGGTGCCCGTGGGTGAGGACGCCCGAAACGTCCACGGCCTTGGGATTCTGGAACGGGTCGACTCCTTTGGTGGTCCCGTCGGCCATCCACACGACCATGATTCCCATCGACTCGTACCACGACGCGTTCTTCGAGTCGTACGACGTCGTGATCGACATGACGTCGCCCTTGTGGACCACTGGCCTCCAGGTTGATGGCGTCGCCGTCATCCCGACGTCCCAGGAGACGTCACCCGCCGGCTCCCAGTAGTTCGCGACCGAGTCGAAGAGACGCACCGTGTTGGCTGAACCGGACTTGGCGTGCCCCGCGGGTGCCTTCGCGCCGGCGCGTGTCAACCACAGGTCGTCGTGCATGCCTCCGGGGTGGACGTGACCGGCGGTGCCGAGCAGCACCCCGTCGCTGTCGACAGTCCACTGGTTCCTCGCGGGACCGGCACCGTAGGGGTTCGTGGCGTCGTCTGGGTAGGTGTACACGCCCTTGTGTCCACTGCCCTTGATCACGTCGAAGACCGGGTAGGCAGACGGGTTGCGCACGTCCATCCAGATCGGTCGCGCTGTCGTCATGTTCTGACTCGCGGGCGACCCGGCCGGGATGAAGTCGATGTCGTAGGTCATCCATACCTGGTCCGGCTTCGACAGCTGGTTGTGCAGCATGTAGCTCAGGAGCCACTTGTCGGTGGCGTGGAACGGGTAGCCGTATCCCGCCGGGAGGGCCATCGCCGTCTTCTCCTCGCCCGCGGCGAAGAAGCGGGAGTCGCGCGGGTTCTGCGCCGAGAGGTTCACCCAGACGCCGTGGTGGAGGTGGATCACATCCACGGGTGGCACCGTGCCGTCGGCGAGGTGGAGGTTCGTCGTCATGCCGACGACCCACCCGTCGACCGTGGGCTCCGGGATGCGCCGGGAGAACGAGATGCTGTTCTGGCCCGGTTGGATGGGCAGCGGACCCACCTCGAAGTGGAGCCGCTGGGCGCCGCTCGGGAGGGCGTAGGTCACGATCGGGAAGCCGCTCGGTTTCGCCGGCGGGCGAGGGACGGCGGCCGCTGGCGTCGCGATCACCGCGACCGCCACCGCGACCGACGCGGCGCTCGCCAGCCACGAGAGGCGCCGATGCACCTGAGCAACCTAACACCGAGCGGGCCGCGGGAATCATCGACCTCGATCGCGAGCGCCGTGCCGTCGACGTCGGCGGTCGCAGCGAGCGGTCGCCGCGCTGGCTACCCCTCGAACGCTGGCCCGTCGAAGTGGTCGAGGGTCGTGAACTCCCCCACGGCGGCCCGGGTCAGCCGGCGGAACTGCCGAGTCGGATAGCCGAGCGCGATGACGGCGGCCACGGCGAACTCGTCCGGGATGCCGAGCAAGTCCTTGAGGTCGGGCTCACGGCGTATCGGCATCGTCGTGATCACGCCGCCGAGCCCTTCGTCGCGCGCCGCGAGGAGGACGTTCCACGCGAACGGGTAGATCGAGGCAGCACCGACGAGTGTGTACCGGTGGAGGTCCCTGTCGACGGCGGCGAGCCGCCGGAGGTCGGCGAGCACGGTGAGGAGGACGGGTACGGAATCGAACTGCTCGGCGAAGCCCCCCGGGGCGCTCGCCGCTCGGGCGGCGACGGCGGGGCCGTTCGCGATGGCGCGGGCTTCGGCGGCCTCGTCGGTTATGGGGGCCCATGGGACGAGACCGGCTTCGACCTGTGCGAGGTATTCGTACCAGCCGGAGAGGTAGAGGTCGCGCAGCCGGGACCGGGTCGAAGTGTCAGTGACGACGATGACCCGCCAGCCCTGCCGGTTTCCGCCGCTGGGCGCGAACCGGGCTGCGTCGAGGATCCGGTGGACGACCTCGGGGGGGACGGGGTCGTCGCGAAAGTCGCGGATCGCTCCGGTGGTCCGCAGCGCGTCGCCGAGCTCCATCGGCCAGGAACGTAGCCCCGCCTCACGACGGGTGCGGCCCGGCGGGCGGGTGCTAGGCCCCTTGCGTGGGGAGGTGCTGGATCGTCGGTGGCTGCGGGACGGTGAAGGAGTCGGCGCATTGGCGAGCCACGAGCGCGGTGCTGAGTCCGCTGTAGGGCAGTGGCGGCACGGCGAGGCGCGGCGGGCGTGAGACGTCCAGGGTGCTGGTGAGATCCGAGACGGCGCTGCGACGCCAGGCGGACAGGTTGGGGACCTCGACGCCGAAGCGGGTCTCGATGAAGCGGAGGAGCGACGTGTGGTCGAACGTGTCGGAGTTGATGTGTCCACCCCGGCTGAACGGCGAGATGACGAGCATGGGGACGCGGAACCCGAGCCCGATCGGGCCGCCGATTCCCTGCGCGGTGGGTGGGAGCAGTGTCGGGTCGACGAACTCCTCCGGTGTCCCGGGCGGGGGTGTCGGGGGCGCGACGTGGTCGAAGAAGCCGCCGTTCTCGTCCCAGGTGACGAAGAGCGCCGTCTTGGCCCAGACCCTTGGGTTGCTGAGCAAGGTCTGGATGACGTGGCCGACGACGCGGGCGCCGGTGTTGGGTGGGGCCGGCGGGTGCTCGTCTTGACCGGGTGGCGCGTTGAGCCACGACACGGACGGCAGCGTCCCGGCGGCGACGTCGGCTTCGAAGTCATGCGGGTAGGTCGGGTGGAACGCGTTGCGGTAGAGCGGGGTGCTCGGGTCGGCGTACTGCTTGTAGCGGATCAGGATGTTGTTGCTGTCCGCGGTCGTCAGGAGACTGCTTGGAGTCTGATAGACGCGCCAGGACACGCCTTGCGCTTGGAGGCGTTCTGGCATGGTCGTCCATGAGTACTGCGCGGCGTTCGTCGCCACCCGCGATCCTCGGGGTGCAGTGAACGTGTCGGCGTTCGTCACGACGGGCCCGCCTGCCTGACCGGAGGGATCGACCGTGCCCGACATCGAGTAATGGCGATTGGGGTCACTCGGTGCCAGCGCGGAGCAGAAGTAGTGGTCGCAGAGCGTGAACGTGTCCGCGAGCGCGTAGTAGAGGGGCAAGTCGCGACGGGTGTAATAGCTCATCGTCAGGGGGGCCCGGAGCCGACCGTCGGAGGCACGATGGGCGACGGCCCACTGGTCCATGCGCCCGCCGTTCAACGCGGCGTGCTGGGTGGACCATTCGTGGGAGATGTCGTAGGAGCAGGCGCCGCTGCCACCAGCCGCGTTCAGGTGGTAGGGAAGCAGCTGTCCGGGTGGCGAGCCGGTGGTGCGCCGGGGGTCAGCCTGCGCGAAGAGACCGGGGTCCCCGTTCGGGTGGTCGTCGAAGCCTCGACCCTTCGGGTAGCTCCCGAAGTAATGGTCGTATGACCGGTTCTCCTGGATGAGGATGACGACGTGCTCGATCTTCTTGAGGTCGGCGGGCGTGGGCGGGACCGCGAACGTGTGATGCGGGCCCGCGAGGTCTCGCAGCCCTGCGGCGTCAGTGAGGGCACGGGATAAGGGATAGACCGCGGCGCCGGTGCCGAGCAGGCCGGCGTGACGAAGGAAGTCGCGCCGTTCGATGGGGTGGCGTGTCATCGTGTTGCGTGCTGGCCCACGGGCTCAGCAGGGTCAGCGGCTGATCCGACCCCGCGCCGGTTGTGACGAGTGAGCCGATCCGCTCCGCGGCTAATCATTGCGGCGCCTCCCCCTGGTGCCGAGACGGGCCGAGCGATGGTGCGCCGTTCGGTCGGTCCCGCAGTGCGCTGCGCAGCGTAGGGCGGGGATGAGCGCGGCGCGGCGGGAGAGCCGGGTCAGGTGGTCGGGGGATAGTGGTGGCCCTAGCCTCGCTGGACATCCTGAGAGGGAGGGACGAGATGCGTATCGGGATCTTCGGGGGTGACACCGCCAACGGGCCAATCAGTTCGATCGTGGACGCGGCGCGGTCGGCGGCGAACGCGGGTTTCTCGTCGTTCTGGTTGCCGCAGATCTTCGGTGTCGACGCGCTCACCGCGTTAGCGCTGGTCGGTCGCGACGTGCCGCGGATCGAGCTGGGAACGGCGGTCGTGCCGACGTTCCCGCGTCACCCGGTGGTGTTGGCGCAACAGGCGCTGACGACGCAGGCCGCGACCGGCGGCCGTTTGGCGCTCGGCATCGGGCTCTCGCACCAGCTCGTGATCGAAGGCATGTACGGGTACTCGTTCGGTAAGCCGGTGCGACACATGCGCGAGTACCTGGAGATCCTGATTCCGCTCATTCAGACCGGGAAGGTCTCGTTCGCGGGTGAGACGCTGACGGCGCGGGCGGGCATCGAGGTCAGAGGCGCCGATCCCTGCCCGGTGCTGCTCGCCGCGCTTGGGACGAAGATGCTGAGGCTCGCGGGGAGCGTCGCCGACGGGACCGTCACGTGGATGACCGGGCCCGCGACGATCGAGTCACACATCGTCCCGACGATCACCGACGCCGCAGCGGAGGGGGGACGCCCAGCCCCGCGCATCGGTGTCGGCCTGCCGGTGTGCCTGACCACCGACGTCGACGGCGCCCGGGAGCGGGCGGCACGCACGTTCGAGATCTATGGGACGTTGCCTTCGTATCGGGCGATGCTCGACCGGGAGGGCGCGGCCGGGCCGGCCGACGTCGCCATCGTGGGAGACGAGGCGGCGATCCGCCAGCAGGTGTCGCGCCTCGAATCGGGCGGCGCGACGGATCTGGTCGCCAACGTCTTCGGATCGGGTGACGAGCGAGCGCAGACCACCGCGATGCTCCAATCGCTCCTCTGAGCGAGCTCCGCGGGGCGGCCCCGACACGTCACCCGTTCAGGGCGTCGATCGAGCAGGTGGGGTCGAGGCCAGCTGCGGGAGATTGGGGCCACCGACGCAGCTGCAGCAGTGGTTGGTGTTGTAGCGGGTCCAGCTGGTGTGCGCAGCCCGGAAGGCTGCCGATGTCGGCCGGTCCGCGCGGAGCTGCCGCACGACGGGCGCGATCTCGACCGGGGCGCGTTGCTGGATCCGCTCGAGGAGCGCGACCACCTGGGCATGGTCATGGCCCCGGTATTCGTCGAGTGTCCGGGAAGCGCTGCAGTAGCTGACGGTGGCCGCGCTGGACGGACTCGCGGTGCGGGTGGTGACGACGCCGACCGCGACGCCGCCGAGCACGAGGAAGAGGATCCCAGACGCGACCGCGGCCCGGCGACCGGTCGGCGCCCGCCCGTCGCCTCGGTCGCCGTTCACCGGACGCCGATTCCGATCAGGTCCCCGCTCGGCGGCGGCGCCGCTCGAGCTGCAGGCCGCTCCACGCCAGCCCGGCGCCCAGCACGACGGCGGCCGGTGTGCTCAGCCGTCGGCGTCGGGACCTGGGTCCGGGGGCGCCGAGTACCGCACCGGAGGAGCGCCAGGCCATGATCGACCACCGGGACCGAGCCGACATCGCGGACCCCCCGGAGGCGAACGATCCGACCGAGAGCCACGACGCGAACGAGCCGATCGACCCGACGCTGAGCATGGAGCCGATGGATCCGATCGACAAGACCGACCCCTTCGAGGCGATCGACAGGAGCGAGTCCTCGGACCACAGCGACCAGCGGGAGGAGCTGCCAGGCGCGTCGGTTCCCACCGATCCATTGTGGCCTCCCACGGGTCGAGCACGGAGGCCGGTGGGCGCACGTCCCTGATTGGGGCCTGTCCCGGGGCTCACAGCATCTTGACGATCCGGGGGTGGGATGGGCTCATGCCCGACTCGCGTCGTGAAGGCCGCCGGACCTGGTCGCTGGCCCAGCGGTGGGTCGTGCTGGCCGTCGTCATCGGACTGGTGGTGTACGTCGCGATCGCGGTGGCCGACGGCTTTTCGGAAGGTCTCGGGGCGCTCGAACGGGCCGACGTGACGTGGCTGCTCGCCGCGCTGGGCGCGGAAGCCGCTGCGTACCTCTTTCTGACAGCTCAGCTCCGCCGCGTGATCGGCCCCGACGTCGAGCTTCCTGCCGGCACTGCGTTCCGTCTCGCCATGATCTTGTGCGGCTTCGGATGTGTCACACCCGCGTCGCCCGCGGAAGGGATGATGATCACGGGTCGGGAGCTCCGTCAGCGCGGCTTGTCGACGCGACGTATCGCAGTGACGTTGGGCGTGGCCGAGCTGGTGAGCGGCGCGGCGATGGCTGCGCTCGCCGCGGTGAACATCGTCGCCGCCGCGGTGCTCGCCGACCTGCCGCCCGGAACTGCGGTGCCGCTGCTCGGCGCGGCCGGTTTGGCGCTGGTCGTCGTCGGCGGTGCGGGTCTGCTGGTCGGGCGTCGTCACGTCGCCGAAGGGATCGCAATCGGGGTCGGGACGCTCTGCTGGTGGCGACCCCGTCCACCGGTCGCCGTTCGGAGGGCCACCGGCGCGGCGTGGCACGCCGAGGCCAGCTCGGTGCTCGGGACGCGCGCGAACCGTGCGGCGCTGATCGGGGTCTCCGCCGCGGCCTGGTTCGCCGATGTGTGCTGCTGTTACTGCGCCCTCGCCGCGCTCGGGATCACGGTGCCCTTCGATGTCGTGCTGCTCGCGTACACGACCGGTGTGCTGGCCACCTTGGTTCCGTTCGTCCCCGCCGGCTTCGGCCTCGTCGAGACCGCCATGCCGCTGGTGCTGCACAGCTTCGGTGTCCCCTTCGGGACGGCCGTCGCGGCGGTGCTCGTCTACCGCTGTGTCAGCACGCTGCTGCCAGCGGCGATCGGGTTGGTGTGCATCCGACGGCGGCGGGTGGCGAGCCTTGTCGACGTCCCGCCGGTCGCGATTCCGCTCGTGGCGGTCGATCGAGCCGCGTAACATCGGTGCTGCCGAGCAATCTTCGCTCGACTGCCAGCGGAGCGAGCGTGCCACTCCCGATCTGAGCCACGTCGGGTGTGCGTTGGCGCTGTTACCTCCCGCCGGCGTTGGGTGTGGCCGAGCGAGGGGAGGAGCCGCACCGTGATGGCCCTCGGATCGGCGGACGTGGCGGCCGCCGTCCTACGACTGGCCGGTGGTGACGGGCCGGTGCCGTGGCTGTTTCGTAACGAGGTCGTGGCGGCGGGGTCGGGGCGGGCGGCGGCTGCGTTCGTGTTGGCGTTGGCCGCGGCGTTCATGTTCGCGCTCAGCAACGTGCTGGAGCAGCGTGAAGCCGAGCAGGTGCCCGACGACGAGTCGTTGCGGCTCGGACTGATCACGCGACTGGTTCGGCGGCCGATGTGGCTCGCCGGGTTCGGTGCTGACGCCGGCGGGTATGTCTTTCATGCGGCTGCCCTCGGCTTCGGGTCACTCGTCTTCGTGCAGCCGCTGTTGGTGACCGGCCTCCTGTTCGCGCTCCTCCTTCGGGCCATGATCACCGGACGGCCGTTGCAGCGGCGGGAGCTGCTCGCGGCGCTCGTCCTCGCCGGGGGACTGGTCGTGTTCCTGCTCGTCGTGTCGCCCCACGGGGGGAAGGCACAAGCGCCGATCGGGCGATGGGCGATCGCCGGTCCCGTGATCGCCGCCGCCATCGCCCTTTGCGTCGTCACGGGCCAGCGGGTGACTGGATCGCGTCGCGCCCTCTTGCTCGGTCTCGCCGCCGGGATCAGCTTCGGGGTCAGCGCGGCATTGACCAAGACGTTCGTGCATCTGCTGGGTCAAGGGGTCTTCCCGATGTTGCAGCACTGGGAGCCGTATGCGCTCGCCGTCGCGACATTGGGTGGGCTCTTGCTCGCGCAGAGCTCGTTTCAAGCCGGGTCCCTCTCCGCGTCGATCGCCGCCCTGGAGGTGGCCGAGCCCGTCGTCGCGGCCGCGATCGGCGTCGGCATCCTGGATGAGCGCGTGAGGACGGGCAGCGTGATGTACCAGGTCGCGATCGTGTTGGCCTTGATCGGCATGTTCTTCGGCGTTGTCGCCCTGTCGCGATCGAGTGAGTTCTACGAGGAGACGGGCGGGCCGCTCGGTCAACCGGGCCTTGCCAATCCCGGACCCTCCAGCCGCGGCTCGGTGTAGGAGCGTGCGGGGCGACGCCGGAGAGGGTCCGCCGTCAGCGGGTGCGCTGGCGCGCCGCGCCTCCGTTGCCCTCATTCAGCGAGGGGGCGGTCGCCGTCGCTTCGCCGGTCAGGCCATACGGCTCCCGAGATCCGCGATCGAGGTCATCGCGTTGGCGTCGGCGCCATAGGAGGTAGCCGATGGCGGCCCCGACCGCCGCGAGGAGCAGGAGCCCGCCAGCTCCGGTGACACCCCGCCGGCGGGTCCGGCTCCGGCGGCGGCGATCGAGGGGTGTGTCGACGGGCAGCTTCTTCACGCGCTTCTCGAACGTGCGCTCCAGCCTCTTGGCTCGCTTCGCGTACTCCCGTTCCAGGTCCTTGACCTGGTCGAGGTACCGGTCGGCGTTGGCCCGCTCCGCGAGGTCCCGGAGCCGCTCCGCCGAGCCTGACGGGACGAGCTCGTGGACGCTGTCGCGTACGGCGCGCAGGGCCCGCTGAGCCTGACTTCCGAGATGTCCCGGCTTCAGCACGTCGACAGCTTCCATCGTGTTACCTCCGGTTGGGGTGCGAAGGCGCGATACCCGGGAGCGATCGGGCCGAAACGGCCCCTGGTCAGGGGCGGTCTGCGGGGGTCGACCGTCCTGTCGGGTCGCCCCACGCGCGGTTCCAGGGGGGGTCCCCGGTCCGGATGCGCGCGACGACCTCACCCGCGTCGGACCAGATCTGCGCGGCTTCCTCGGTGGAGAAGACACCGAGCTCGACGGCGCGAGCGAACTCCGCTTCGTCCTTGTACGACCAGGTTGAGAGGTCGCGGGCCACGACGATGTCGAGCACATGGTCCATCGTGTCGAACCCGTGCTCGGTCCTGCGAAGCGGCTCTTGGAGGTTGACGTACCAGGCGCCGGAGTACCAGCCGTCCCGGGCGGACAGGTCGCTGGCATCGGCGGGTTCGCCGGGGACCACCCAGACGTCGAAGGGCGCGCCGGGACGCGCGATGCGGAGGATGTCCGAGCCCTCCCAGGCGCGCGGGACGAGTTCCCACTCCCCCCGCAGCCAAGCATGCAGCGTGTGCTCCCCGTGCTGGGGCCCGGCCGGATAGAGGAACGTGGTTCCGACGCGCATTTCCAGCACGATCTCGTCGTGGTCGTCGCGCACGACCGTCACCGGGCGGGACGTCCAGACGCGTCCGCGCCACATCTCCCGGAGCTCGATCCTGGTCCCGGGTGCGAACCGTTCGGACCCAGTCACGGCGTCCTCTCATCGCTGGCCGGGCCCCATCGTGCCAGCGAGTCGGGCGGCCTCGGGACGGGGATGCGCTCCTAGCGACCGACTGCCCGTTCGAGCTCCGCTTTGGTCATCTGGGACCGCCCGCGGATCTTCTTGCGCTGGGCCTCGGCGTAGAGCTGGTCTCGGGTTCGGCCTCCCGACCCTCGGTGCGACCGAAGGCCGCCCCGCCGTTCGGGCGAGAGGTCGCGCGTCGACGTGCGGCTCGCCTGACGCGCTTCGCCTGCTTGAGCCCGGTCCTTGTTGACGGTCCGGGCCGCGATCTCCTCGGCGACATCGTCCGGGCGTCCGCGCTCCTCCAAGCCATCTTTGATGTGCTCGTACTGGCGTTCGCGCTTGGCGCTCCACGCTCGCTGCGGCATCTGCCGTCCTCCTTGTGCGTCATGCGCTCACCTGCCCGGAGCGCGAGGCACCCCAAAACGTGTCGTGGCGCGGCGGCGTCACACCGGCGGCTCGGCTCGTGCCCGCATGCGCGTGTCGGTGTCGCAGATGGCGATTTCGGCGGGCCCGATGTGGTGCTGGACGACTGCGCTCCGTCCACCCACTTTCCAGAGCGCTCTCCCCCGGCGCAGCTGTCCGAGGACCTCGGTCTCGGTGGCGTTGAGCGCGAGAAGTCGGCGAGTTTCGGCGAGCTGATCGCTCGCTTGGCGGAAGAGCACGCGGGTTTGTGTGTCGGCAAGGAGCCCCATCGACACTTTCGCGGTCGTGGTGCCGTCGTCCGCTTGGGACCGCAGATCCGAGATGCGGTGGACCACCGCGATGTTCGCGACGCCGTAGTCGCGGCAGAGCTTCCAGCAGGCCTGGAGGTAGCGCGTCGTTTGCTCCGACCCGAGCAGGCGCCACGCCTCGTCGAGCACCTGGATGCGATGCTGTCCGTCGCGCCGGGCGAGGATGTTCTGAAGCCACGCGGTCGCGGCGAGCAGAACCAGCCGGAGGGCTTCGTCGTCGTGGTGGACGACGGAGAGGTCGAGGACGATGCCCGGTCCGCTCCAGTCCACGTCGACGGTCGTGGCGGCGTCGAACATGCCCCGAAGGGAGCGATCGAGCAGCTTGTCGAGGGCGAAGACGATCGGGTCGAGCTGACGGGACAAGGCGTCGGTGGGGAGTCGGGCTCGTTCCTGCATGACGGGGTCGGGGTCTCGGAGGAACGCGGCGACGTCGCGGAGGGTCGGGACCGGTCCGGTGTCGTCGAGGGTCTGCACGGCCCATCCGAGTGCGGCGTCCTCGACCGGCGCGAGCTCGCGGCGGAGCACCTGGGCGAGCAAGGCGGCGACGAGATCCGTCCGGCGGCGCAGTCGTTCGTCGCGTCGACGGGCCCCGTCAGCCGGGCCGGTGTCGAGTGGGTTGATGCGGCTGGAGCCACCGGGGTACAGGCGGACGACGGGCAGGCCGAGCGCGTCGGCGAGTGGGGCGTACTCGCCCTTCGGGTCGGCGATTGCGACCCACCGGCCGGTCGGGCGACGGACTCGCGGGTGCGGGTCGCGGCGCGGGGCACCGAAGACGGCCAAGGCGCGCGCCATGAACGTCTTGACGAAGCTCGACTTCCCGGTCCCGGGTTCGCCGGCGACGAGCACGTTGGGGTTGGTGACGTATCCCGCCTGGTACGCCTCGAACGGGTCGAACGCGAAGCCGCCGCCGCCCGTGAGGAGGTTGGTTCCGAGGTAGACGCCACGGTGACCCAAGCCCATCTCGGCTTGGAACGGGTACACGCTGCAGAGATGCGCGGTGGTCGACCGGTGCGCAGCGACGCGCAGTCGGCGCCGCATCAACCTCTCCCCCGGCCCGTCGGGACGCGCCCGACGGAGAGGCCGGCGCACAGCCCCAGATCGTGCTGTCCGTCCAGCGCCCGGAGCTCGAGGCCGCTTTGGGCCGCGACCTGTTCCCAGTCCGACGCCTGCTCGTCGAGCGCCACCAGGTCGGGAGCCGTCACGGTGACGAAACCCGCGAAGCGCAGCTCGGCGAAGCCCGAGACGAGCTCCGATTCTCGGGCCAGCACCTCCGTCTCGGCTCGCCGGTGCTGCGCCCGGATGCGAAAGCCCCGGGCGGTGCGTTCCTCTTCGTCCGAGACCAGTCTGGTGGCTTCGCGGTCGACGGCTCGACGTGATCGGGACGGGGTGACCGGCTCGTAGACGACCGTCACGGTGCGGACACCACCGGAGTGGAGCAGGAGACCGGCAAGCCAGTCGGCGGGTGCCTCGAGGCGGGGCCACTCCGCGATCCAGAACGTTCGGTGCCACGATTGGTCGACACGCACGTGGCGCCACGCCACCGCAACCGCGAGCGGTGCCTGGTTGTGGGCCGAGACGTGGCCGACGTTCGTTCCGTTGGCATGGGCGGTCACCCCCAGTCGCGACGCGCCGGACGGGTCGGCTCGGAGGCGGAGCACGCCCGCGAGCTCCGCGGGTGCGAGTGGAGGGTCGACGACGAGGCCTGCGTGCTCGAGACGGACTGAGAAGCGGTGCAGCTCCTCAAGGAGGGCTTCGACGGCGGGGTCGTTGACCGGGTCGGTCGATCGTCGTACACGTCGTCGGTCGACACTGAGCGTGACGACGACGTCGTGCTCCGTCGCGAGGGGCCCGGCCCGCGCGACGAGGTCGAGGTACTCGCGGAGCTGCGGTCCGGAGCTCGACCCGTCGTGCTGCTCCCGCACGAACGTCAGGTGATCTTCCAGGGATGCCGGGGCTGCCCATTCGGACCACGCGATTTGAGCGACGGGCGAGCGCTCCCGACAGAAACCCGCAAGCGCTGCGCCCCAGGCGTCGAGTACTCGGTTCTGCTCGTCGGGTTCGAGCAGCGCGAACTCACGCCCGCGGACGCGCAGGGCTCCCGTCACTCGGTGCCGGGACTCGTCAACGACGACTGCGGTCCCAGTGACGCGCGGCTCGGCCCAGCGGGAATCGGTCTTGATCAGTACCAGCCCGTCGAGAAAGGGCGGCAAGTCGGGACCGGCGGCGACTCGCCCGAGCAATGGCACGCGCGCCGACCACCGATCACGGTGCGCGGCCTGCAGGGTCATCCAGCCGGCGAGGGGCTCCATCCACTCGTACGCCACGCGTCCCTGCCACCGTCCGAAGACGGCGAGGACACCGACTGCGGTCGGTATGACGGCGAGCACGACCGAGTGCGTGGAGTGGAGGACGACGCCGCCGGCCAGCAGGCTGACGCCGAGCACGAGGCAGGGTGCGGGACCGAGGCCGAGCAGCCAGGCGGAGTGATCGGCCGAGCCCAACCGGTAACGACGCGGTGAGGTCACGCCTGGCGTCACGGGCCCGCAGGCTCGGTCGGCCCCGGGGGCACCGCCCGGGTGTCCGCGTCCGGGTTGGTGACGACATCCGCGGCGCGCGCGGCTGGTTCGGGGCGCACGCTGGCCACGCGGGGTGACTCGCGGCGTGACGCGGGGGTTGACGCGCGGGGTGACGGGCGAGGAGATCGCAGGCCCGCCTCCCGCTTCGTCGGGCCGATCGGACCGGGACCCGGCGTCGACGCCTTGAGCGCCGGAGCACCCCGCGCCGTCGCCGGCGACGCGGACCCCGCGCTCGACGTGCCAGCCAGGCGGCTGACCGTCAGCGCGGTGAACATGGCTCGCTGGGTCGCGCGAGCGGGAGCGCGGGAGATGCCGTGCGCGACGACCGCCGCTTCGACGACCGGGAAGAGCCGGAGGAGCAAGAAGGGCGAGAACGCCGCGAGGAGGAACATGATCGCCCCGACGAGCAGTGTCCCGATCTTCGCGTCCCCTGTCGCGAGGCCGCCGGTTTCGGACGTGGCCAACGCCGACGCTGCGACAGCAAGCGCGACCGCGATGACCACCTTGGAGAAGACGAGCGCGACGATCAGCTCCGCGAGCCGATGCAAGATCCGGCGCGCGCTGGGCCAGACGAAGGCGGCGTACGCGAACGGGCTCAGCGCCAGCAGCACGTACAGCAGGGAGGTGCGAACGAGCAGCTCGACCCACAGCACGAACGCGGCGAGGACGGCGACGAGACCGAGGACGAACACCACGAAGGTCGGCTGCCCCGATGACGCTTGGAACTCGCCGAGCGCGTGCAAGACGGTGGTCGCGTGGGCACCGGCCTGCGTCCCGACGAGGATTCGAGTCGCCAGCTCGTCCGCGGTGCCGAGTAGGACCTGTACGACCGCGATCGTGGTGACGATTCCGAGCACGGAGAGTGGAACGTCGCGGGCAAGGCGGCCGAGCATCGCTGGACCCTCACCGGTGACGAGACCGTGGACGACGCTGATGAGCACGCAGAGGACCAGCACGCTGAGCGCCAGGCCCGCGACGACGCTGTACGGAGAGTGCCCGTTGGCGCCGATCGGACCGCCCGCGAACCAGCCGTTGGCGAGGGTTGGGGTCGATGACCGTTCGAAGAACTGGAGCAGCGCGGCGACGAACCACGTCATCGAGCTCACGACCCAGCTCACCAGGCCGCTGACGATCTGGTCCCAGACTGCGCTCGTCGCTCGGCCGGCGGTCTGGTCCCAGATCCAGCCGAGCCCGTTGAGTAAGCCGTCGAAGAGCCCCATCAGAGCGGATCAGGGCCGGGGTAGCGGGTGAAGCCCGCGAGGAGGGCGTGGAGCTGGTTGGGTGTCGCGGCGCGCTCGTCGGGATGGCCGGCCGGGGTGGGCCCCGGGATCTGGGTCTCAGCCCAGATCTTCCAGTCAGCTCGTTCCCAGACCAACTCGTCCTCGACGGTGGTCCACTCGGCGATGGGCGAGGTGAGGCCGGTCACGGAGAGGACGCCGACGCGCCAGATCGAGACTCGGGCCCGCTGCGCGCTGTACGCGTCGACGCGGGTGGCCAGCACGGACACGTCCCAGGTGAGGTGGCCCGCGCCGTGCGCGGCGATGCCGTCGAGCTCGGCAAGCTGGGCCGACACATCGGCGACGTAGGCGTCTGCTCCGCTACGGGACGCGATGGCTTGCAGCGCGGCCGGACGGTCGATGGTCGGGAGGTCGAAGAGGCGTTGACCTTGGCGGACGTAGGTCGTCGCGGCCGCGACGACACCCGGTTCGCTGTGCGCGAACCCGGTGGGGACTCCCGCGGTGACCGTCCCGGGGCCGGGCCCGCTCCACACGGTGCGGGCGGCTCGCGGTGCGCCCGGCGGAGAGGCGATCAGCCCGCGCGCGCCCATGCCGGTGATGGTCGTGACCGCGAGGGCGATGACCAGCGTTCGGGGCTGAATCGTGATCGACATGTCAGCCTCGCGACGCGTTGAAGAGGAGGTTCACGATGGTCGGGGCGAGGCCGGTGATCGCAGCACCGATGGCGCCCCCCATCACGAGATGCTTGCCTCGGGAAGCGCCCGCGTAGTTCCCGGCCTGTTGCGAGAGGCCGAACAACGCTGCACCGACGAGGATCGCGGCGAGGCTTCCCCACAGGCCGATCTGGGCCGTCCAATCGATGAGACGCTGGAGGAACCCCGCGCCAGGCAGTCCGTTCGCGCTCGGGGTCGCGTTCACGCCGTCGGCGACGAGCCGGCAGGTGACCGCAGCCAGCACTCCCATGTGTGCTCCTCGACGGCGTGGTGTCGCTCGCGACATTCGACGTCGGTCCCCACGATGTGTGACACGTCGGGCGCGCCGGGACGCGGCCCGGGTCCGTCCCCGCAGAGCGTGGGCGTGGTGAGGGAGGGTTAGCGGTCGAGCTGCATCGCGCGCGCGGCGCGTTCGACGGCCCGGACGATGCCCTGGTATCCGGTGCAGCGGCAGAGGTTGCCGGCGAGCGCGTCGAGGACCTCGTCGCGGGTGGGTTCGGGATGTTCGGCGAGGAACGCATGCACCGACATGACGAATCCGGGAGTGCAGAACCCGCATTGGAGGCCGTGTTCGGCGCGGAAGGCCTCTTGGACCGGGGTGAGCTCCCCCGATGGCGCCAGGCCCTCGACGGTCGTGACCGCCGCACCGTCGACTTGGACGGCGAACAGCAGGCAGGACCGCACGGCGTCCCCGTCCAAGATGACGGTGCAGGCTCCGCAGACGCCGTGCTCACAGCCGAGGTGGGTGCCGGTGAGCTGGCAGTCCTCACGGAGGAAGTCGGCGAGCGTCTTGCGGGTCTCGACGGTGGCGTGATGTGGCTCGCCGTTGACGGTCAGCGAGATGGGCCGTTCAGGCATGGTTGGCCTCGGCGAGGGCTCGGGTGAGGCTGCGTTCGACGAGGTGCGCGCCGACCGATCGGCGGTACGTGCTCGACGCGTGGACGTCATCGGGGGGATCGAGGTCGCGGGTCGCGAGCTGCGCGGCGTCGTGGAGGGCGTCCGGGCTGGGGGCGGAGCCGGTCAGGGCCGCCTCGGCGGCGGTGGCGCGCAAGGGGGTTCCCCCCACCCCGAAGAGGGCCACCGCGGCGCGTTGGATCGTGCCGCGGTCGTCGAGCTGGACGGCGGTCGTGACACCGACGAGCGCGAAGTCGCCGGCCCGGCGGGCGATCTCGTCGACCGCGAATCCGCACCGCCCGTCCCAGATCGGGAACTGGATGGCCGCGAGGAGCTCGTCCGGTTCGAGGCTCGTCGTCCAGGTGCCGACGAAGAAGTCGGCGGCGGGCACGGTGTGCCGGCCGGCGGCCGCGGCGATCTCCATCTGCGCGTCGAGTGCGAGCGCGACCGCGGGGAGCTCCGCGGCGGGGTCGGCGTGGGCCACGGATCCTCCCACGGTGCCCCGGTTGCGGATCTGGAAGTGACCGATGAGCGGAACGGCCCGGGCGAGCAGCGGCACGCTGTTGGCGAGGTCGGATCGCTGCACCGTGGCTTGGCGCGTCGTGGCCCCGATGGTGAGGGTGCCGTTTTCGCGGCGGATACCGCTCAGCTCGTCGACGCGGTTGAGGTCGACGAGCTGCTCGAAGCGGGTCAACCGGAGGGCCAGCATGGGGACGAGGCTTTGGCCTCCCGCGAGCGGTTTGATCTCGTCGCCGTGCTCCGCGAGGAGCGCGACGACCTCGGTGATGGTCTCGGGGGCGTGGTACTCGAACGGGGCTGGCTTCATGTCGGGCTGCGGCGCTGACGCGCGGTCGGGGTCGGCGCGCTGACCGGTTTCGGGTCGGCATGTCGAGTCGACGCGGGCGGGGTCCGCGGGGAGGTCATCCGAAGCTGGGCCGGATGAGCGCGCCGCCGTCGACGACGAGGGTGTGGCCGGTGATCCAGGACGCGAAGTCGCTGGCGAGGAAGAGCGCGGCTTGGGCGATGTCGGCGGGCTCGCCGAGGCGACGGAGCGGGAGGGTGGCGGCAACGGCCGCTTCGGCGGGTTCCCAGAGCGCACGAGCGAAGTGGGTCTTCACGAGGCCGGGGGCGAGGGCGTTGACGCGAACCCCGGGGGCGAGGTCGGCGGCGAGCGTCTCGGTGAGGTGAATGAGGCCGGCTTTGGTCGTGTTGTAGATCCCGATTCCGCCCTCGCCGCGGATCCCACCGATCGACGCGACGTTGATCACGACGCCGCCGTGCTCGCGCATGGAGGTTTGCCATGCGGCTTGGGTCCACACGAACGGGCCCCGGAGGTTGACCTGGAACGTCTTGTCGTAGCGGCTGAGGTCGATGTCGATGCTGGGACCCATGTACGGATTCGTCGCGGCGTTGTTGACGAGGATGTCGACGGTGCCGAAGTGCTCGACGGTGGCCTGGACGCACGCCTCAGCTTGGTCTGGCTCACCGGCGTTGGCGGCGAACGTCATGACCCGTTCGGGCGGAAGGGTGGCGGCGACCTCGTCGAGCGCATCGGCTTTTCGGGACGAGAGCACGACGTTGGCGCCGGCGGCGGCATAGAGGGTCGCGATGGCGGCGCCGATCCCGCGGGAGGCACCAGTGATCAGCGCCGTCTTGCCATCCAGGGTGATGTCGGTCATCGGGGTCTCCGAAGCGGGGTCGGTGGGCTGCATCATGGTCGACGGGCGGTGAGCGCCGCGTCGACGATCTCGAGCGGATGCCGGATGTCGACGCCGGCGGCGCCGAGGAACCAGGTGCAGCCGGGGTTGGCACTGACGGTGACGGGGGCGCCCGTTCGGGTGATCGCCTCCAGCTTCCGGGCCCGGATCGAATCGGCGAGCTCGGGTTGCAGCGCCGCGTAGGCGCCCCCGGCGCCGCAGCAGAGGCCGTCGTCGTCGAGCTCGACGATCGGCACGTAGCGACGGAGGAGCGTGCGGACGGCGAGATGGGCATGCTGGACGTGGCGGAGGTGACAGGGGTCGTGGACGGCCACGGGCGCGGGGCTCGGTCCCGGCACTGCGGCGGGAAGACGGTCGATCCGCTGGGCGAGCCAGGTGTTGATGTCCACGACCCGGCTGGAGAACCGGTGGGCCTCGTCGGTGTCCAGGAGGTGCCCGTAGTCGCGCAGCGCAGCGCCGCAGCCGGCGGAGTCGACCAGGATCGGCGCATCGCCGGGGAAGGCGTGGATCGCTCGCCGGGCGAGCGCCCGGGCGGAGTCGTGGAGTCCGGCGTGGATGTGCAGCGCGCCGCAGCACGCCGCCGAACTGGGGTCGGGCAGGGCGACGCCGACCCCGGCGGCCCCGAGGACGCGGATGGCGGCGGCGTGGACGTCGCGCTGCCAGGCGTCCATGACGCAGCCGGTGAAGAGCCACACGTCGGTTCCCGTCGGCTGCAACGGGGCTGCCCGGAGGGGAAGCCGCGGAATGCCGAGCCGGCGGGGCACGAGTCGAGCGCGTTGCACGACGGCGAGAACGCGCGACATCCCGAGGAGCAGCCGGTGGTGTCCCAGGACGGCGTAGCCGACGCGTTGCCACCAGGGGACGGTCGACGTCTCGTCGGCGAGTGTCTCGCGGGCCCCTTCCATGAGATGCCCGAACGCGACGGACGATGGGCACGCGGCTTCACACGCCCGACATTGGACACATTCGGTCATGTAGCGGGTGAACTCCGCGTCGAGCGGCGCGGCTCCCGACTGCACGGCGCGCATCGCAGCGATCCGTCCTCGGGGCGAGGCCGACTCGTCTCCGGTGACCCGATACGTCGGGCAGTGCGGCAGGCAGAGCCCACAGGCGACGCACGTCACGAGCTGGTCGTCGTTGACGGCCAATCGGGTCATGACCAGCCCCTGCGGTCGGCGCCGGACCCGCCGGACCGGGTTCGGGACGGTGCGTCGGGTCGTCGGGGCACAGGCCCGTTCTAAACGATCGGGGCGGTTCGTGGCGCCTTGCGACTCGCCGGTGGCGCAGGTGCGAGGATGCACCGCATGGGTCAGGGCAGCACGGCGCGGCTCCCGGCCGGCGCCGCCAGGATCCTGAGCGACTATCGCCGGCTCGCGGTCTTGATCGCCCGGACGCGGGTCGGACTGGGAGCCGCGCTCCTCGTCACCCCGGGTCCACTGACTCGGGTGACCTTCGGGACCACCGGTGGGGAGGCCCGAGGTGCGATGCGTCTCGTCGGAGGGCGCGACCTGGCACTCGGGCTGGGGGCTCTCACGACGGTGAAGGAACGGACTCAGGACGCGGAGTGGGTGAGCATGGGAGCTCTGGTCGACGGCCTCGACGCGCTGGTGCTCCTCGGGACCCGACGCCTGCCGGTCCGCGCCCGCCTCGTGGGCGTGCTTGCGGCGGTCGCGGCCGTGACCGGCCTGTGGGTGTCACAGCGCCTGGCCGACGACCGCACCGCTTCGGAGCCGTTGCCGTAGTTGAACGGTCGCCTGTTGGCTCCGGTGGCGGGTCCGGAGTTGAATACGCCTGGAATTCGAGAACGTGAGGAGGAGTGGTGGCGGACGGCGTGTACTTCGACGATCCTGCTGAGGCGGTCGGGTATCTGCGGGACAAGGTGCTCGGCAAGCGGCTCGGTGGTGCCGGCATGGAGATCCGGCCGACGTCCCTTCCTCAGGGACCGTCGCACCTGGGTTTGGCGCGCATGCGGGCCGCGAACCGGATGGATCTCGCGGTCATCCCTCGCGTCGCGATCGGCGCGGCGAAGAAGGGCCAGGTCCCGCTGTGGGTGATCCCACCGGGGAAGAATCCCGCCGATCAGGTTCCCGCGACGCTCGCGGCCGCGCAGGTGAGCGCACCGGCCGGGGAGGCCACGCCGGGCGGGTACCGGATGGCGTTCCCGAAGGACACACCGCCGGATCAGATCATCGCGTTCGCGCAGCAGGCCATCACCGCGATGGGGGTGCAGCCGGGTCAGGGCTGGCAGTGGATCAGCCGGGGCGGCGACCAGCTCCCGGGCTAGCCCCAACGATCTGGGTCACCGCCCGACGCGAGGGCCCATGACAACTGGTCACCACGACTCGTCACGGAGGAGGGAGGGCCGCGCCGGGGGTCTCGAGGAGTCGTTCGGGGTGGCGACCGTCGACGTACCCGACGAACGGCGGGTAGATGTTGTAGCCGAGCAGCTCCCGGAGTCGCTTCGGGAGCGTGCGGGCCTGGTCTGGTGAGACGGCGAGCAGTTGGGTCTCTTGGGGACGGAGCCAGCTGGCCGCGTATTCGATCGCGGCGCCCAGCCGGGAGGCGTTCGTCTGGTTCGCGCCTCCGCCGTGCCACAGGGACCCGATGTAGATCATCGCTGATCCGGCCGGCATCTCGGCCCGGACGATCGGGGTGCTCGGGTCGGGCTGGTCGACGGTGCGGTGGCTGCCAGGAATGAGGCGCGTCGCGCCGTTGGCCGCGGTGAAGTCGTCGAAGGCCCACATGACGTTCGTGACGAGCTGGGGGTGCGGGCGGGGCACCGGATAGATGTCCTCGTCGCGGTGCAAGACCTGTTCCACCTCGCCGGGTCCGATCTCGATGCCCGTCGGGCCGCTGAGCTGGTAGTGCGCGCCGAGGACGTGGTCGAGGGCGCCGAGGATCAGGGGATGGAGTGCGAGCGGGTCGAGGCACCGGGTCTTGGCGAACAGGGCGTAGAGCCGACGGGTGCGGAACCCTTCGAAGTAGTTGCGTCCGGTCGGCACGTCGTCGAGGAGCTGACGCAGCTCGACGCCGATCTCGGTCGCGGTGTCGCGGGTGAGGAGGCCGTCGACGATCGCGTAGCCGTACTCGTCGAGCCGACCGACGACGTCGGCCAACTGATGCTCGAATCCGACCTCGTCGGCCCGGACGCCGCTCACACGGTCACGGTACTGGCCGGCCGCAGCCTTCGCAGCGGCTGGCCGTGCGTCCACCCGGCCGGGTCGCCGGGCTGCCACCGTCGGTCGGGCCCCGCGCGCGCGACGCGGTCCCGGGCCATGGCGAGGGCCACGCGTTGCGGTGTGGTGCCGGTCTCGAGGGCCCGCGCCAACACGGTGGCGGTGGTCTGCTCGATTCCGGCCGTCCGCTGGAGCGCGCGTTCCCGTGAGTAGCCGTGGAACTCCTCGGCGATGTTGATGATGCCGCCCGCTCCGGCGACGAAGTCGGGGACGTAGAGGATGTTCCGCGCCGCGAGCCGCTGGTCGATGGACGGGTCGGCGAGCTGGTTGTTCGCGGCTCCGCAGACGGCCCAGCAGCCGAGCTGCTCCACCGACCGGTCGTCGAGGATCCCACCGAGCGCGCAGGGGGCGAGCAGGTCACTGGCCACACGGAGGATCTCGTCCGGGTCGACGGCATCGCCGCCACAGCTCGTCGCGACCGCCTGGGCCCGGGCCGCGTTGAGGTCCGCCACGATCACGGAGGCGCCGGCATCGGCGACGAGTCGGGCCAGGTGGGCGCCGACCTTCCCGGCGCCCTGGATCGCGATGCGGCATCCGGCGAGGGCTCCGACGCCGTGGTGAGCCCGGACCGCGGCCCGCATCGCGTGGAGCACCCCGTGTGCCGTGACGGGCGACGGGTCCCCGGATCCGCCGTCGCGCTCGCTGACCCCGGTCACCCAGGGGGTCACGGTGGCGATCAGATCCATGTCGCGGGTGGTGGCGCCGACGTCTTCCGCCGCCAGGTACCGGCCGCCGAGGGTGTCGATGGCCCGGGCGAGGGAGCGGAGCATCTCGGGGGAGCGCGGCGCGTCCGGGTCATCGACGAAGACGACGGCCTTCCCTCCTCCTTGGTCGAGACCGGCGACGGCAGCCTTCCAGGTCATGGCTTCGGCGAGCCGCAACGCGTCGCGGATCCCGTCGGTGTCACGGTCGTAGCGCCAGAAGCGGATCCCCCCGAGCGCGGGACCCAACGCGGTCGAGTGGATGGCGATCACCGCGCGGAGAGACGTCGTACGGTCCGTGACGAGCACGACCTGCTCGTGGCCGTGCTCGCTCATCGCGGTGCTGATCTCCACGCGCCTTCACGCTACGCGGTGCGTTCCCGGTAGGTTCGGTCTGCGAGCGGTAGCGAGATCCGACGCGGAACGCAAAACGGAGGGGACATGGCGAGCGAGGTGCGCGGCGTGGTCAGCGCCTCGACTGGCGCCCCGGTGACGGTGGAGACGATCGTCGTCCCCGATCCGGGACCCGGTGAGGCCAGCGTGCAGATCCAAGCGTGTGGGGTGTGCCACACCGACCTCCACTACCGCGAGGGTGCGATCACGGACGCATTCCCGTTCCTCCTCGGACACGAAGCGGCCGGTGTCGTGGACGCGGTGGGTGACGGCGTCGTCGGCCTCGAGCCGGGCGACTTCGTGGTGTTGAACTGGCGGGCAGTGTGCGGGACCTGCCGTGCCTGTCGGCGGGGACGGCCCTGGTACTGCTTCAACACCCACAACGCGTCGCAGCCCATGACCCTGGCTGACGGCACACCGCTGACCGCGGCGTTGGGGATCGGTGCGTTCGCGGAGCGCACCCTCGTGGCCGCGGGTCAGTGCACGCCGGTGGACCGACGCATGCAGCCCGCGGCGGCGGGCCTGGTCGGGTGCGGGGTGATGGCCGGGTTCGGCGCGGCGACGTTTACGGGTGGTGTCGGGCGGGGCGACACGGTGGCGGTCTTCGGCTGCGGCGGCGTCGGGAACGCGGCGATCGCCGCCGCGGTGCTCGCAGGGGCCCGGCAGGTGATCGCGGTCGACGTCGACGCCCGCAAGCTCGACTGGGCTCGCGAGTTCGGGGCGACCGACATCGTCGACGCGGCCCACACCGACCCGGTGGAGCGGATCCGCGAGTTGACCGATGGCCTCGGCGCCGACGTGTGCATCGAAGCGGTCGGTAACCCGGCGGTGCTCGAACAGGCCTTCTACGCGCGGGACCTGGCCGGGACCGTGGTACAGGTTGGCGTCCCGAACCCGACGATGGCGTTCCCGGCGATCCCGATGATCGACTTCTTCGGGAGGGGCGGCGCCCTCAAGCCCTCCTGGTACGGGGACTGCCTCCCGTCACGGGACTTCCCGGCGCTGATCGACCTCGCGGTGCAGGGCCGGTTCCCGTTGGAGCGGTTCGTGTCCGAGACCATCCCACTCGACGGGGTCGAGGAAGCCTTCGCTCGCATGGAGCGCGGTGAGGTGCTGCGATCCGTCGTGGTGTTCGAGTGACCGCCCGCGTCGAGCTCGTCACCACCGCAGGCACCTTCTCCCTCGACGGTGCAGACTTCGCGGTGGAGAACAACATCTGGATCGTCGGGGACGACGACGAGGTGCTCGTCGTCGACGCCGCGCACGACGCCGCGCCGATCGCCGACGCCGTGGGCGACCGCCGGGTCGTCGCCATCGTGTGCACCCACGGGCACAACGACCACATCAACGCCGCGGCGGCGCTGGCCGCCCGTGTCGGCCGGCCTCCGGTGCTGTTGCATCCCGCCGATCGGATGCTCTGGGACGTCGTGTATCCCGACGACCCTCCCGACGGGACGCTCGCCGACGGTGATCGCGTCCCGGTCGCCGGCACCGAACTCACGGTCCTGCACACGCCGGGGCACAGCCCGGGCGGGATCTGCCTTCACGACCCGCCCGGTGCCCGCGTCTTCGCCGGCGACACGCTCTTCCGGGGCGGACCGGGGGCGACGGGTCGGTCCTACTCGGACTTCCCGACGATCATCGACTCGATCCGCACCCGGCTCTTCGTCCTGCCGTCGGAGACGGTCGTCGCGCCCGGTCACGGCGAGACCACCACGATCGGGGCAGAGGCCCCACACGTCGAGGAGTGGGTCGCCCGCGGCGGGTGAGCGGCGCGCCGAGCGGGGTCAGGAGCTCGCGAGCGCGAGCGCGTACACCGTCTTCACCGGTGCGCTGTCCGGGCCTTGTCCGCCCGCGAGATATGCGAAGGGACCAACGGTCGCGACGGCCGCGTCGGAGAGGCCCGTCGGGAGCGACCCGGCCTGCGACACCGCGCCGGTCCCGAGGTCCACACGCAGGACCTGGTTCGACACGGCGTTGTTCACGAACCCGCCGAGCACATAGATCGACGTGCCGAGCGCCACGGCGCTGGCATGCGACGTCGGCGCGGGCAGCTGGGCGATCACCGTGGTGGTCCCGGTCTTGGGGTCGTAGCGCTGCACCGCGGCGGTGTCGGCACCGCTGCTGGTCACACCCCCGATGATGTAGACCGCACCGTTGCTGGTCGTGACCGCCGGATATCGGACGGGCTGGGTGATGCTGCCCGCGGTCCGCCACGTGGCCCCGTCGGTGCTGGCCAGCACCGACGGGAAGAAGCTCTGCGTCTCCTGGCTGCCCCCGACGACGTACGCCGTGTTGTCCACCACCGCGGCCCCGAGATCCGCCCGCGCCTGGGGAAGCGGCCCGACGTTCTGCGCGGCACCGCCACCGCCGGAGACAGCCTGAACCACATTGGTGATCGCCGGCGTGCCACCGGTGCCCCCCGCGAAGACGAAGAACCTGCCGCTTAGGAACGCACCGGCCGCGTCATGCCCCGCGGGGTTCAGGCTCCCGTACGCCTTCGCCGCGCCCGACGTGGGGTCGATCGCGAACACGGCGGGACTGGACACCTTCGCCGCGTTCAACCCACCGAGGCCCACGAGTTGATGACCGTCGGTGAGGAGGACCTCCCGCGACAAGGCGAACGGAAGCGTCCACGTCGCGGGCACGATGTGGAGCACACCGTTCGAGACCGGGACCGCGGTCGACGTCGTCGACCCGCCCGTTCCACCGGTGCCCGACCCGCCGATCGCCGTGTTGCTCCCGCCGCAGGCCGCGGCGACGATCAGCAGCGCTGCGGGCGCGAAGACACGCAGGCGGAAGCGAGGCACAGGCGGTACGCTATGCGCGTCACGGGGAGCTCGGGCTAACCGGGCTGAGAGGGTGACATGGACCGCGGCGCGCACGGCGCGTGCGGGCGGTCACAGCGTCGCCGACCCCTCGAACCTGATCCGGGTAATGCCGGCGAAGGGAGCCAGATGGGCGGCGACGTCGCTCTCGTGTTCGCGGGTGGCGACCGGCCACCGGACGCGGTCACGGCGCGGCTTCCGGACGACGCCGTCGTCATCGCCGCCGATTCGGGTCTCGATCACGCCGTCGCGCTGGGCTTTGCCATCGACCTGGTCGTGGGCGACCTCGACTCGGTCGACCCGAGGCTGCTGGCATCGGCGCGCGCCGCGGGCACCACCGTCGAGACCCATCCCCGGGAGAAGGACGAGACGGACCTCGAGCTGGCGCTCGGCGCCGCGCTCGCCCGCGGGGCCCGGACCGTCACCGTCGTCGGGGGCGCGGGTGGCCGCCTCGACCACTTCCTGGCGAACCTGACGGTCCTAGCGTCGCCCCGGTTCCGGGAGCTGCGCCTCGACGCCTGGGTCGGCTTCGCGCACGTCACCGTCGTACGCGACGACGTCGTCGTCGAGGGCAGGGTGGGCGCCCTCGTGAGCCTCGTCCCGCTCGGTGGCCGCGCGACCGGGATCCGGACCGAGGGGCTCCGCTACCCGCTCGCCGACGAGGACCTCGAGGCCGGGACCACGCGAGGGGTGAGCAACGAGTTGCTCGTCCCCTCGGCCCGCGTCCGGATTCGGACCGGAACGCTGCTTGTCATCGCCCCTGAGGCACTGGAGGAACCATGAGACGCCTCGTCCTGCTCGCGCTGACGCTGACCGTGCTCGCGAGCGCGACACCGGCCGCTCAGGCCGCGTCGACCGCGCCGGTGACGATTCGGCTCGTGACCCACGATTCGTTTGCGGTGTCCAAGAGCGTGCTCGACGCGTTCACGAGACAGACGGGGATCACCGTCGATGTGCTCCCGTCCGGTGACGCGGGCGCCGCGTTGAACCAGGTGATCCTCACCAAGAGCAGCCCGATCGGGGATGCCTTCTACGGTCTCGACAACACCTTCCTGTCGAGGGCGCTCGACGCGGGGATCTTCCAGCCGTACCAGTCGCCCCAGCTCGCGTCGGTGCGGTCGATCTACCAGCTCGACTCGAAGCATCGGGTGACCCCCATCGACCACGGCGACGTCTGCATCAACTACGACAAGACGTGGTTCGCGTCGCATCGGATCCCGGTCCCCGCCTCGCTCGACGACCTGACCAAGCCCGCCTACAAGGGCCGGCTCGTGGTCGAGAACCCCGCGACCTCCTCGCCCGGGCTGGCGTTCGTCCTGGCGACGATCGCCCGCTACGGCGACGGTGGATGGCGGGGCTACTGGGCGAAGCTCCGAGCCAACGACGTCCAGGTGGTCGACGGCTGGGATCAGGCCTACAACGGTTCGTTCTCGGCCGGTGGCGGGAACGGCACCGTCCCGCTCGTCGTGTCGTACGCGTCGAGCCCGCCGGCCGCGGTCGTCAACGCGAATCCGCAACCCGCCCAGTCGCCCGTCGGCACCATGCTGTCGTCGTGCTTCCGCCAGATCGAGTTCCTCGGCATCCTCAAGACCACCAGGCACGCCGCGGCGGCCCGCAAGCTCGTCGACTTCATGCTCTCCCAGCGCTTCCAAGCGGACATGCCGCTCCAGATGTACGTGTTCCCGGTCCGTGACGGCACACCGCTCCCGACGGTCTTCACGAAGTTCGCGGAGGTGACGACGAACCCGCTGACCATCCCGGCCGCCCAGATCGGCCGGAACCGGGAGCGGTGGATCAACGAGTGGACCGCCGCCGTGCTGCGGTGACACGCGTCGCGACCCGGGCCGGGCGGGTCGCGCTCGTCGCGGTCCCGCTCGGCTTCCTCGGGCTGTTCTTCGCCTACCCCGTCGGGTCGATCCTCGCTCGCGGGCTCGCCCCCGGCGGTTCCCTGGATCTCGGGCCCGTCGGTCAGGTGTTCACGAACCCGAGCCTGCGAGGGATCGCCTGGTTCACGGTCTGGCAGGCGGCACTGTCGACGCTGCTGACGGTGCTCATCGCGCTCCCCGCGGCCTACGTGGTGAGCCGGTTCCGGTTCCCGGGCCGAGCGATCGTCCGAGCCGTGATCATCGTCCCGTTCGTGCTCCCGACCGTCGTGGTCGGGTCAGCGTTCCTGGCCCTCGGATTGCGCCCGTCGGTCGGCGCGATCCTGCTCGCGCACGTCTTCTTCAACTACGCGGTCGTCGTGCGGATCGTGGGGGGATTCTGGTCGCATCTCGACCCGGAGCAGGACGACGCCGCCCGGGTCCTCGGCGCGAGCCGCCTGCGCGCGTTCACCCAGGTCGTGCTGCCCGCGCTGCGCCCCGCGCTGCTCGGCGCCGCGGCGATCGTCTTCTTGTTCACGTTCACGTCGTTCGGAGTCATCCTCATCCTCGGGGGGCCCACCCGATCGACCCTCGAGACCGAGATCTACCGCCAAACGGCCGAGCTGTTGAACCTCCGGACCGCGGCGGCGCTCTCGGTCGTGCAGGTCGCCGCGGTCGTCGCGGTGCTCCTCATCGTCGGGCGCGCCGAGGGACGACACGCTGTCGCGCTCCACCTGCGGTCGGCCCGGGACACGGCCCGACGGGTCCGGACCCGGTTCGAGCGCGTCTTCGTCGGCGCGAACCTTCTCGTGATGGCAGTGCTGCTCGGCGCGCCGCTCGCCGTGCTGGTGGCGCGGTCCTTCGACACGACCGGTGGACCTGGCCTTGGCTACTACCACGCGCTCGGAACGCTGCACGCGAACAGCGTGCTGTTCGTCCCGCCCAGCGACGCCATTCAGAACTCCTTGCTGTTCGCGGCGGAGGCCACCGTCATCGCGGTCATCGTCGGCGGTCTCGCCGCGGTCGCCGTCGGGCGGAATCGACGGGGGCGCCTACTCGAAGGCGCTCTCGCACTGCCCCTCGGAGTGTCCGCGGTCACCGTCGGGTTCGGGTTCCTGATCGCGCTCGACAAGGCCCCGGTCGATCTCCGGACGTCCCCGTTGCTGATCCCGATCGCGCAGGGGATGGTCGCGGTGCCGTTCGTCGTCCGAACCATCGTGCCCGTGCTGCGCTCGATCGACCCGCGCCTTCGGGAGGCAGCAACGACCCTCGGGGCGTCCCCCGCCCGGGTCTGGCGCGAGGTCGACGGGCCGATCGTCGCTCGGGCCGGCCTGGTCGCGGCCGGCTTCGCGTTCGCGATCTCCCTCGGAGAGTTCGGGGCCACCGTGTTCCTGGCGCGACCCGACACCCAGACGCTGCCCGTCGTGATCTTCCGGCTCCTCGGCCAGCCGGGTGACCTGAACTTCGGGGCCGCGATGGCCGCGAGCACGATCCTCATGGGCGTCACCGCCGCGGCCGTGCTGCTGATCGACCGGGTCCGTGTCGCCCGGGTGTTCTGATGCTCTCCGTCGCGGACCTCACCGTCCGGTTCGGCGACACCGTCGCGGTCGACCAGGTGAGCCTCGACGTGGGCGACGGCGAGGTCGTCGGCGTCCTGGGCCCCAGCGGCAGCGGCAAGTCGACCCTGCTGCGAGCCATCGCGGGCCTCGAGACCCCATCGGGCGGGCGGGTCGCGCGCGACGGCGCCGACCTGGGCCGACTGGCCCCCCACCAGCGGCAGCTGGGCTTGATGTTCCAAGACCACCAGCTGTTCCCGCATCGCGACGTCCTCGGCAACACGAGCTTCGGGTTGCGGATGCGCCGCGTCCCGCGACGAGACGCGGACGCACGCGCCCGAGCCGTGCTGGAACTCGTCGGCTTGGCGGGATTCGAGCACCGCGCGGTCGACGAGCTCTCCGGCGGTGAGCAGCAACGGGTCGCGCTCGCCCGCGCCCTCGCTCCCGAGCCGCGGCTGCTCATGCTCGACGAGCCGCTGGGCTCGCTCGATCGTCGTCTCCGGGAACGGCTCCTCGACGAGCTCGGGGAGCTGTTCGGTCGACTCGAGCTTTCGGTCCTCTTCGTGACCCACGATCACGACGAGGCGTTCGCGCTCGCGGACCGCGTCGCGGTGATGCACGCCGGCCGGCTGGAGCAGACCGGCGCCCCCCGCGATGTCTGGGACCAACCCGCCACGGCCTTCGTGGCCCGCTTCGTCGGCTGGAACGTCACCTCCGCGCTCGGTGCTGAGCTCGTCGCGATCCGGCCCGACGCGCTGCACCTCGGCGCCGACGGCACGCTGACGGGCCGGGTCGTGAGCCGGGCGTTCCGTCGGGACCATCAACACGTCCGGGTCGCGCTCGACCACGGCGGCGACGTCCTCGACGTCACGCTGCCGCACGACGCGCCCCTTCCCGCGGTCGGGGAGGCCGTCGGGTTGACCGCCGACCCGGAGGGCGTGCGCCCCGTTCCACCGGGTCCGCCCGACCGCACCTGAGCGGTTCGCCTCGGTCGGCGCTGCGCCCCGGGTCCGTGGGCCGCGAGGGCGTTCGACCGTGCGAGCAGCGACGCGATTCGATCTTCACCGAATCCGCACATCTCGAACAGGACTCCTCGACAGGCGCTCCCTACCATGGGTGGCGATGGCCGACGTCTTGACCGCGCGCCCCGCGCCGAGCGCCACCCGCACCGTGCTCGTGGTGGAAGACGAGCTCCCCATCGCGCAAGCCGTCGCCGCCCGGCTCCGCAGCGAGGGCTTCGCGGTCGAGATCGCCGGTGATGGGCTCGCCGCGGTCGCGATGTGTGAACGCATCCGCCCCGATCTCGTCGTGCTGGACCTCATGCTCCCCGGACTCGACGGGCTCGAGGTCTGTCGGCGCATCCAACGGGAGCGCGCCGTGCCGGTCCTGATGCTCACCGCCCGTGATTCGGAGACCGACCTGGTCGTCGGGCTCGCCGTCGGCGCGGACGACTACCTCCCGAAGCCCTTCAGTGCGCGCGAGCTCACCGCCCGCGTCCACGCCCTGTTGCGACGGGTCGATCGGGCCTCGGAGCAGGCCGTCGCCGCGCCACTGCGCCTCGGGTCGATCGAGGTCGACCTGGACGGACGACACGTCCGCCGCGACGGCGAGCCGGTCCACCTGACCCCGACCGAGTTCGAGCTGCTCGCCTACCTGCTGCAGCACCCGGGCCGGGTGTTCGCCCGCGAGCAGCTCCTCGGGGACGTCTGGGGATACCGCGACGGCTGCGGGCCCCGCACCGTCGACTCCCACGTCCGGGCACTGCGTCGCAAGCTCGGCCCGGATGCCGTCCGCACGGTGCACGGTGTCGGCTATGGCGCCGGGCCCGGAACCGAGCTCGCGTGAGCCGCCACCGAATCCCGATCGACGTCAAGGAGCTCGACGTTCGCCGCCCCCTCGACTCGTTCCCGTCGATCAAGCTCAAGCTCAGCTTCGTGATCGCCGCCGCCGTTGCGGGGACCATCTTCGTGTTCTGGCTCGCGCTCAAGGCAGGGGTCTGGCCCTCCGGCAGCGGTGTCCTCGCCGGGTGTGTCGCGGTCGCGATCGTGTGGTTCCTGGCGCGCGGCATGACGTCGCCGCTCCGGGAGATGGCCGACGCCGCCGAGGCGATGGCCCGCGGGGACTACAGCCGTCGCGTGACCGCGACGTCCCGCGACGAGGTGGGTGCGCTCGCCCGTGCCTTCAACGAGATGGCGGCGGAGCTCGCGGAGACGGATCGGGTGCGCCGCGACCTCGTCGCCAACGTCTCGCACGAGCTGCGCACCCCGATCACCGCGTTGCAAGCCAAGCTGGAGAACCTCGTCGACGGCGTCGAGGCGCCGGACCGCGAGACCTTCGAGACGATGCTGGTCCAGGTCGAACGCCTGGGCCGGCTCGTTCAACAGCTGCTCGACTTGTCGCGGCTCGAGGCCGGTGTCGTGCCGCTGGAGCGGTCACCGTTCCCGGTGGAGCCGCTACTCGAGCACGCGGTCCGCGAACAGCGCCTGCAGCAGTCCGCCGTCGACGTCGCGGTCTGGGTCGATCCCACCGACCTCACCGCCGACGGGGACCCCGAGCGGGTGCACCAGGTCGTCGCCAACCTGCTCGAGAACGCGGTGCGGTTCACGCCGACCGGCGGCACCGTCGAGGTCCGTGCCCGACGCAGTCCGGAGGGTGTGACGATCGAGGTGCTCGACGAGGGGCCCGGCATCCCCGATTCGGAGCGGACACGGGTCTTCGAGCGCTTCTACCGGGCCGACGCAGCCCGCTCGTCGCGCCAGGGCGGCGCCGGCTTGGGTCTCGCGATCGCACGCTGGATCGTCGACCTGCACGGCGGCGAGATCCATCCGGAACAGCGCGATCCGTGCGGCTGTCGCATGGTCGTCACCCTGCCCGCCCTCGCGGGCGACACATCAACCGAACGAACGCAACGAGTGTGAGGCACGAATGCAGCTGACACCGATCGAAGAGGCGCTGCGGCGCATCCGACGGGGCGAGATGGTCCTCGTCATCGACGACGAGGACCGTGAGAACGAGGGCGACCTCACGATGGCCGCGAGCTGGGTGACGGCCGAGGCCGGCAACTTCATGCTCCGTTGGGCCCGTGGACTCGTGTGCATGCCGTGCGCACCCGAGCGTCTCGATGCGCTCGCCCTCGCGCCGATGGTCCCGCCCGAGCACGCGGGGTGCGACACCGCGTTCACCGTCTCGATCGACCACGTCGAGGCCGGCAGCGGGATCGGCGCCGCCGACCGTGCCCTGACGATCCGGCGCGCGGTGGACACGGATGCCTCACCGGCGGAGTTCAAGCGACCCGGTCACGTGGTCCCGCTCCGGGCCCGACCCGGCGGCACCCTCGAGCGGCGAGGTCACACCGAAGCCGCGGGCGACCTCGCCCGCCTCGCCGGATTGCCGCCGATGGCGGTCATCTGCGAGGTGCTCGCGCACGACGGCGCCCCGGCCCGTGTCCCGGACCTCACTGCCTTCGCCGACGAGCACCGCATCGCGCTGGTGACCGTCGACCAGGTCGCTGAACGGCGCCGGGGAATGGCCCGCCAGCACGAACGAGCGCCCGCCCCCCTGCTCCTGTAGGCGCGGCCCGCGCCGCGTCTCCCTCGGGGGCTCAGGCGGGTTCTCGGTCCGGCCCGGGCCAGGTGTGGTCAGGGACGCACGCGGGGATGACGCGCGCCGGTTCTCAGATCAAGGAGACGACGAGCCCGACGAGCGCGAGGTGGTAGGTCACCATGATCGCCACGGGGACCCCTCGACGCTCGGCGACGAACCTGGTCTCCGCGATCAGCGAATCCGAGGCGAGGAAGAGGACCGCCCCCGTGATCCCCCACGCGTTCGCAGCACCGATCGCCGCCGTCGCCATCGCGGCGATCGCGAGCAGGTACGCCACCACCGGCCCCACCAGCGTCGCACGGCGGGACCGGAGCAGGGCGCGGATGAAGCGGACCGCGAGGGGGCCGGCCGCCGCCGTGACGAGCACGCCGCCGAGCACGTACTCGCCGGTCGATCCACCGTGGAGCGAGAAGCCGACGGTGAACGCCAGCTGGGCGAGCAGGAACGACCCCAGGCCGGGCACGAAGGCGTCGGACCGGTCCTGGCGCGCTGGCAGCATCAGGAACACGTCGCCGGCGAGGCACAAGACCAAGCCCGCGACGAACCAGGCTCGGGTATCGCCATGCGCCGCGTCGATCGTCGCCGCGACCCCGACGAGCGCCGCGGTCGCTGCGGGCTTGAACAGGTACTCGAGGCGGGTCGAGCTGATCGCGACGGCGACCCAGTCACCGGCCGCGCACGCGACCGCGACGCCGAGGAGCACGCCGGCGATGTCGGTCACAGCAGCGTTCTACTCGCGGACACGGGTCTACCCGTACGATCCGGGGCGTGCTGCCGCCCGTCCCGTTCAGCCGAGCAGCGGTCGCCGTGGAGGGCCGGGGTGCTGAGGCGGGTCCGCGACCGGCTCGTCACGCTGCCGGGCGCAACCGCGATGGTCGACTAGGGCTGGAGCCGTTCCCGACTCCAGCCCGACCCGGAACGTTGGTAACGCAGGCGGTCGTGGAGCCGGTCGTCGCGGTGCTGCCAGAACTCGATCGTCTCCGGCTCGACCAGGTAGCCGCCCCAGAACGGCGGCAACGGGACGTCCTCGCCGTCGAACCGGTCGGCGGCGGTCACCGCGGCGGCTTCCAGCGACGCCCGGTTTGCGATGGGCTCGCTCTGGCGGGACGCCCACGCGCTGATCCGGCTCGCCCGGGGACGGTGCCGCCAGTACGCGACGGAGTCGGCGTCCGCGAGGCGCGTCACGGTGCCGGTGACGCGAACCTGGCGGCCCTGCTCGGGCCAGTAGAACACCAGTGCGGCGCGGGGACGCTGCGCGAGGTCGCGGCCTTTCGCGCTCTCGAAGTTCGTGAAGAACCGGAACCCCCGGTCGTCGACCCCGCGGAGCAGCACCACCCGTGCGCTCGGGGCGCCATCGCGGTCCGCGGTCGCGAGCACCATCGCGTCGCGGTCGAGCACGGCCCCGCCGCCGGCTTGGCCGAACCAGCGGGCGAACTGTGCCATCGGATCGGGGAGGGCGTCCCGATCCCGCAGCTCGGCGGTCACGGCGCGAGCGGCGCGGCCGGCGGCCGAGGTCCCTCCCGGGGCTCCGGGACCAGCATGCGGCGGGCCACCACGGGACCACGGTAGTGACCTGGGCGTCGCCCGCCGTGCGAAGATCGGGGGCAGCATCCCGCGACCGAGGAGTCGGCATGGCGTTCCATCACGTGGCCATCACCACGCGTGATCTCGAGGCGACGCACGCCTTCTACACCGAGGCCATGGGCTTCGAGCTGGTCCGGGTCGAGGCGGCTCCCGCCGCGGAAGGTGGATGGGCCCGGCATCTCTTCTACGACACCGGGAACGGTGAATGCCTGGCGGTGTGGGACCTCCATGACAACCCTGCCGTCCCCGGGCAGTTCGATACGTCGATCAGCCGGGGGCTCGGCCTCCCGAGCTGGACGAACCATCTGGCCTTCGCCGTCGAGGACCTGGACCGGTTGACCGCCGCCCGGGAGCGGCTCCGCGAGCACGGGCACGACGTCCTCCAGATCGACCATGGGTGGTGCACCTCGATCTACGTCGACGACCCGAACGGGATCGCGGTCGAGTTCTGCTGCACGACAACGGCGTTCACGAGCGAGGACGCCCGCGCCGCTGAGGAGCTGCGCCAGGCCCCGCGCCCGCCCTTGCTCCCACCGATGACGCCCGAGGTCTACGAGGCCACCGGCGTCAGTGCCGCTCGCTGACCGCGGCTTCAGAAGTCGCTGAGGGTCGGCGCGCGGGTGGAGCAGCGTCCCTGGATCCGGGCCGCGATCGCGTCGACCCGGGCGACGAGCATGGCGTGCACGGCACGGAGGTGAGTCAGTCGCACGTCGAGCCGGTGGGCGAGCTTGACCCGACCGGCGCGGGTCAGCCGATCGTGCAGCGCCTGCGCCTTCGTGAAGGCGGCTTTGGCGAGCTGGTTGGCTGCCACGAGGCGGCCGAACTGCCGCCCCACCCGGACGCAGATGGCGGCACCCGGCGCGCGTGCGTCCTGCGCCGCCGCGGGCGCGGCGACGCCGACGACGCTCAACGTCGCGACGGCCG
>DATISY010000019.1:0-7223 GCA_035468285.1 Acidimicrobiia bacterium
TCAAGGCCTCGAACGTCCCCACCATGATCGACGCGTACCGGCTCCTCTCCGAGACCGTCGACTACCCGCTGCACCTCGGCGTCACCGAAGCCGGGCCGCCCCCCGCCGGGATCGTCAAGTCCACCGCCGGGATCGGTACCCTCCTCGCCGAAGGCATCGGCGACACCATCCGGTACTCGCTCACCGCCGACCCCGTCGAAGAAGCCCACGCCGGCCGCACCCTCCTCGAATCCCTCGGGCTGCGGGAACGCAAAGGCGTCGACCTCATCGCCTGCCCGTCCTGCGGCCGCGCCGAGATCGATGTCATCGCCGTCGCCAACGCCGCGCAGCAGGCACTCGAGGAACGCAACCTCCCGCTCCAGGTCGCGGTGATGGGCTGTGTCGTCAACGGCCCCGGCGAAGCCCGCGGCGCCGACCTCGGCATCGCCGCCGGGCGCGGCAAAGGCCACCTCTTCGTCCGTGGCACCGTCGTGCGCGTCGTCCCCGAGGCCGAGATGGTCAGCGCCCTCGTCGACGAAGCCGAGAAGATCGTCGAAGAGGGAATCGAGGCGCGTCTCGCCGCCGCGGACGCCGACGCCGAATCCATCGCCGCCGCCGAACGTGAACAGCTCGTCGAGCTGCGCGGCACCAACGTCAATCACGCCGACGAGCGCATCGACCGGATCCGGGAGATCGCCCAGTCCTGATCCCCACGGCGGTCCCGGTCGACCGCCGCGCGTCCAGCCGAGCCGGCGACTTCCCGACCGGCGGCGGCACGTCCCGGCCGGCCGCCGGGTTCAGCCGCGCGCCAGGAGCCGTTCCTGCCACCAGCGGCGTGGCCCCCGGGCCGTGCTGGCGTGGAGCCGCTCGGCGCGGAGGCGCTCCTCCAGGCTGGCGTCGAGCGGGGTGAGCGCGGCGTCACCGACGGCGAGGCCGAGCAGGTGATCGGCGAGCGCAGGATTGCGGGGCAGGACCGGCCCGTGCAGGTAGGTGCCGACGATGCGCCCGTGGCGAGCACCGTCGACGCCGCGACCGTCACCGTTGCCGCCCCCCACCACGACCCGACCCAACGGAGCAAGGTCGGGACCGAGCGTGGTGCGACCGCTGTGGTTCTCGAACCCGGTGAGGCGGGGGAGGGGCGCGTCGGGTTCGACGACGACCTCCCCGATGAGCCGGTCGGGGCTGGCTCGGGTCTCGAGGTCGAGGAGCCCGATTCCCTCGAGCACGGTCCCGTCCGCGAGCACGTAGCGGTGACCGACGAGCTGGAACCCGGCGCACACCGCGAGCATGACCGCACCCCCCTGGAGGGCCTGGTCGAGCGCGCCGCGTCCGGCGCGCAGGTTCGCGGCGGCGAGGTGCTGCGGGTCGTCCTCCCCCCCGCCGAGCAGGTAGACGTCGAGCGACGCGGGCATCGGCTCGTCGGCCGCGACCTCGACGAGCTCGGCCGGGATGCCCCGCCAACGGGCCCGCTGCACGAGCACGACCGCGTTGCCGCGATCCCCGTAGGTGCCGAGCAGCTCGGGGTAGACGAGCCCCACCCGCAGCGTGGAGGGCCGGTCGCTCATCGGTCGCGGTCCCCGAAGCGCCGGTACAGAGCCGAGAACTGCGTGTACGACGCGACGACGTGGATCGTCTCGCCGGGCAACGCCCGCGCCGCGGCAAGCGGGTCACGATCGACGAGCGCGTCGACCTCGGCGTAGCGGAGCCGCACCGCGACGTCGAGCCGACGGTCCCCGGCCGCCGCGGTCGGGTGCCCGCGGAGCAGCTCGTAGGGGACGTCCCAGAGCCAGGACGGGTCCTTGCCGTCGGCGACGCGGGCGTTCACCGCGATCACCACCGACGTGTCGACGTCGGCGAGGTAGTGGAGCACCTCGCTCCATCCCGCTGGGTTCTTGGCCAGCAGCACCCGCGCCTGGCGGCCGTCGCCGAGCGGGACGTGCATGTACCGGCCCGCGACCGTCGTCACGGTCCCGGCCGCGTCGGCGGCGACGCGGGTCGGGACGGCGAAGTGGGTGTGCGCGGCGGTGACGGCGAGCGCGGCGTTGGCGAGGTTCCACCGGCCGGGGAGCCCGAGGCGCAGCGCCACCCGCTCGTCGCCGAGGACGAGGGTGTCGCCGTCGAGCCGGTTGGGGGTGTCGGGTTGCGCGAACCCGCACGCGGGGCACGCGAACCGGTTGTCGTTCCAGGTGAGCAGCGCCCCGCACGACGGGCACGTCGCCGCGTCGGAGCGCCACCCCAGCCCGAGCTCCACCCAGGTGACCGTCGCCGGCGAGGCGGCCCACACCACGTGCGGGTCCGAAGAGTTGGCGACGACGGCGAGGTCGGGATGGGACTCGCTCACGGCGCGCCACGCGTCGCCGAGGAGATGGACCTCGCCGTAGCGGTCGAGCTGGTCTCGACTCAGGTTCCCGAGGACGAGGAGTTCGGCGCGCAGCGGGTCGACGACGCGCGACACGACGCGTTCGTCGACCTCGAGGATGGCGGTGTCCGCGTCGGGGTCCCGGGCCAGCGTGGGCGCCAGCCCGGAGGTGAGGTTGGCGCCCGTCGAGTTCGTCGTGACCGTCCGCCCGTTCGTCGCCACCGCCGCGGCGAGCAGCCGCGTCGTGGTGGTCTTGCCGTTCGTGGCGGACACGAGGGCAGTGCGGCGACTACCGGCGAGCTCGGCGAGCGCGTCGGGCGCGACGGCGTTGATGACCCGACCGCTGATCGTCGCGCCCGCGCCGCGGCCCGTCACCCGCGAGAGCCATCCGGCGGCTTCACCGGCCCGGACGCCGAACCGGGTGCGCAGCGATCGCGTCACGTCCGCTCGCACCAGTACGCGTCGACACGGTAGGGGAGCGCGAGGTCGTCGCGCCCGGCCGTCTCGGGGTGGGTGGCGAGGGCGGTCCGGATCTCGTCGAGCACGACGGCCCGGTCCGCGTCGGGGAGGACGGCGACGTGGCTGACCGACGCGAACCGCTCCACGATCCCGTCGGGCGTGATGGGCTGCTCGTGGTGGAAGGTGGCCTCGTGCAGGGGCCCGAACCCGGGGCGGGCACCGAGCGCGGCGTGGCTCCACTGCTCGTGGTCGCGCCACGGGGCGCGCTTCTCGACCCGGTCCATGATCGACCACAGCTGGTCGACCCAGTCGACCTGACGGTCCCGGGCGTTCCAGATCATCCCGACGCGTCCGCCGGGGCGGAGGACGCGGGCGAGCTCGGTGAACGCCCGGTCGGTGTCGAACCAGTGGAACGCCTGCGCCACCGTCACCGCGTCGAGCACGGCCCCGGGGAACGGGAGCGCCTCGGCGGTGGCTGCGGCGACGGGCACGGCGGGTTGCGTGGCGCGCAGCTGCGTGCGCATCCCCTCGACGGGCTCGACGGCGAGCAGGGTGACACCGGTCGACGCGAGGAGGCGGGTCAGCTTCCCGGTGCCGGCGGCGAGGTCGAGCACGGTGACGCCGGGACGGAGGTGGAGGTGGTCGACGAGCCAGGCCACCGCCTCGGGCGGGTAGGAGGGGCGGGCCCGCTCGTAGACGTCGGCGCCGGCGTCGAAGCCGCGCGCCGCGACGTCATGGATTCCCATGGGTGGATGTTGGCACCCCGCAGGGTGGAGCCGGGTCAGCGGTGGAGGCCGCACTCCAGCTTGTCGATCCCGGCCCAGCGTCCGGCGCGGGCGTCCTCACCCTCGGCGACGGGGCGGGTGCAGGGCCAACAGCCGATGGACGGGTAGCCCTTCTCGCGCAGCGGGTGCTCGGGGAGGGAGCGGTCCTGGGCGTACCGCTGGACGTCGATCTCGGTCCAGTCGGCGATCGGGTTGATCTTCACCATGCCGCGCCCGACGTCGTACCCGACGATGGGCGTCTTGGTCCGGGTGGGGGACTCGTCGCGCCGCAAGCCGGTCATCCACGCCGTCCGGCCCGCGAGTGCCTTCGCCATCGGGACGACCTTGCGGGCCGCGCAGCACCCGTCCGGGTCGTCGAGCCACCGGTCGTCGGGCGTGACGTCGGGCTCGACGATCCGCAGGTTCAGGTTGTAGCGGCGCCGCACCGTCTCGACGTACCAGAGGGTCTCGGCGAAGTGGTACTGGGTGTCGAGGAACACGACCTCGATGTCGGGGACGACCTGGGCGGCCAGGTCGATGAGGACACAGTCCTGGAACGACGACGCGAGGACAAGCCCGTCAGTGAAGCGCTTCGCGGCCCATTCGATCGCCGCGGTCGCGGGCTGCGATTCGAGGGCGGTCGACGCGGCGTCGAGCTCGCGCAGGTCGGGAAGGTCGACGTCGTTCATGTCGCGCACTCGCTGTCGCCGGTTTCCTTCACGTACGGCCCCGTCTCATCGAAGTCGATGTAGAACTCGGGGCCCTCGTCCGGGTCGGGGAAGGCGTCGAGGTCGCGCAGGCCCTCACCCACGGCGGAGGCACCACCGCTGCGTTGGAGCCAGTCGGAGAACGACTCGCCGCCGCTGCGCTCCCCGGCGAACCGGCCCACCACCCGGACCACCGCGTCGGACGCGGTGCGGGCGGGGACCTTGACCGCCTTGTCACCGAACTCGATCGCCATGTCGCCGACGTGGCCGCCGAGGAGCATCTGGTAGCCGGGAGCGGCACGCCCATGGGCGCGTCGCTCGAGACCGAAGAACCCGATGTCGGAGATGTGGTGCTGCCCACAGCTGTTGGTGCAGCCCGAGATGTTGATCCGCACCCCGCCGACCTCGGCCAGCCCGGCCTCGTCGAGGGCCCGGTCGATGTCGTCGGCGAGCCCGCGGGACTGGGTGACGGCGAGGTTGCAGGTGTCGGCCCCGGGGCAGGCGACGACGTCGCGGGCGAGCTCGGCGCCGGGGGACGCCATCTCGATGGCGGTCAGCCGCTCGTAGAGGCCGGGCAGCTGCTCGTCGGTGAGGCCGCGGAAGACGAGGTTCTGGCGGTTCGTGACGCGCAGGTCGGCGTCGAGGTCGCGTTGGAGGGAGGCGAGGGCGCGGAACTGGTCCGCGGTGATGTCACCGAGGCGGCAGTGCGCGTATGCGCTGACCGTCCCGTTGGCGCGGCCCCGCACGACGTTGGCGAGCTCCCATGCCCGGTACGGGTCCACGCCCTTGAGCTCGACAGGGGTGCCGGCGTCGGCGTCGAACGCCGTCGTCATGCCCGCGGCGGTGTCGCCGCGCTCGGCGACGACCTCGGGGATCCCACCCGGGTACGTGGCCGACGCGATGAGGAATCGCCGCTCCTTGACGATGCGCTCGCGCAGCTCGTCGATGCCCATCGTGTCGACGAGCCACTTCAGGCGGGCCCGGAGCTTGTTGTCACGGTTGCCGTGGTGGTCCTGGACCCGCAGGATCGACTCGATCGTCGGCAGCAGCTCCTCGCGGGGGGTGAACTCCTCGAGGGCCTGCGCGGGGTGTGGGTTCGCGCCGAGACCGCCGGCGATGAAGACCCGAAAGCCCGGCTCGACCGTCCCGTCGGGTCGCGGGCGGCTCACCCCGATGACACCGACGTCGTTGAACATGGCCTGGCCGCAGTCGGTCGCGCACCCCGAGAAGTTGACCTTGAACTTGCGGGGCAGACGCTGCGCGATGGGGTTGCGCAGGAACAGGTCGGTCGTGGCCTGCGCCCACGGCGTGATGTCGAGCACCTCGAAGGGGCACGCCCCCGCGAGGTGACAGCCGGCCACGTTGCGGACGGTGTCGCCGCACGCCTCCCGGCTCGTCAACCCGACCGCGGCGAGGGCGCGCAGCACCTCGGGCATCCGCTCCAGCGCCACGAAGTGGAACTGCACGTTCTGGCGGGTCGTGAGGTGGCCCCAACCCCGCGAGTACTCCTCGGCGAGGTAGGCGAACAGCTCGAGCTGATCCGGGGTGACCCGGCCGTGGGGCACCTTGACCCGCAGCATCTGCTGGTGGCCGCCCTGGCGTTGGCCGTAGATCCCCTGGTTCAGCCGGAACACCTTGAAGGCGTCGTCGTCGATCTCGCCGGCGAGGTAGCGGCCGACGGCATCCTCGAACCGGTCGAGCTCGTGCTCGACCTCGGGGTCGAGCGGCCGGCTGCGGAGCTCAGTCACGTCGATCATGGCGGCACTTTCGGGGCGTGGGCGCGCCACGACGCGCCCGGGCGGGCAGGTCAAGGTCGGGGAGCGGCGCGAGAACGTCAGACGGCGCGGCCGACCGAACGACGGCGACTCATCTCGTCGCGGACCTCGTGGGGCGTCCGCCCCATCGAGACGCTCGGGGCGCCCTTCGCTCGAATCACGACCTGAACTGTAGGGGAATCGACCCTCTCATACCAGCGGGAAGGTCAGAAATACCCGGCGGCCCAACGGGCCCGGATTTCGGCGCTTCGACGGGGACGGCACCGGTAGCCTCCGACGCGATGCGCCTGTCGGAGCTCTTCGTGCGCACCCTCCGGGACGACCCTGCCGACGCCGAGACCGAGGGCCACCGACTCCTCCTCCGGTCGGGCTGCATCCGGCGGGTCGCGTCCGGCGTCTACGCCTGGCTGCCCCTCGGGCGGCGGATCCTGTCCCGGGTCGAGGCGATCGTCCGCGAGGAGATGGACGCGGCCGGCGCCCAGGAGGTCACCCTCCCCATCATCCAGCCCCTCGACCTGTGGGCCCGCTCCGGACGCGACCAGACCTACGGGCCGCTCATGTTCCGCCTCCGGGACCGCAAGGACGCCGCCTTCTGCCTCTCACCCACCGCCGAGGAGGCCATCACCGCGCTCGTCGCGGGCGAGTACGCCAGCTACCGAGACCTGCCCGTCAACCTCTACCAGATCAACTGGAAGTACCGCGACGAGCTGCGTCCCCGCTTCGGTCTGCTCCGAGCCCGCGAGTTCCTGATGAAAGACGCGTACTCGTTCCACACCGACGCCGGCGACCTCAAGCACACGTACCGGGACATGTACGACGCGTACGCCCGGGTCTTCACCCGCTGCGGTCTCGAGTGGCGCGCCGTCGAGGCCCAGACCGGCGAGATCGGCGGCGACACCAGCCACGAGTTCATGGCCGTCGCCGACGTCGGCGAGGACACGTTCGTGTGGTGCCCGAGCTGCGACTACGCCGCGAACGTCGAAGCGGCGCGCCGCAAGAGCCCGGCCCGCCAGGACACCGCCCCGGACGCGCCCGCGATGACTCAGGTTGACACCCCGGACCTGCCGGGCATCACGGTCGTCGCCCGCCATCTCGGCGTCCCCGAATCGGCCCTGCTGAAGTGCCTCGTGTTCGAGACCGAAGGTGAGGACGGTCCCCGGATCGGCGCCGCGCTCGTCCC
>DATISY010000020.1:0-4144 GCA_035468285.1 Acidimicrobiia bacterium
CGCGGTCGGGGAGATCGACCCGCAGGCCGCGGTCGAGGTGGGCGGCCCAGCCCCGGGCGGCGTCGCCGGGACCGGGCAGGCCCGCCGACGCGAGCACGCCGGCGGGGACCGGGCGGAGATGGAGCGCGAAGCGGATCGCGCTGCGGTGCGCGACGGGGTAGAGGAACGCGGCCTCGAGGTCGCGGCGCCGTTCCCGCATCGGTGGGAACGGCGCGGCGCTCGCCGCGCCGGACGTCACGACATCGTCCGTGCTGCCGGCTCGTCCGGCGGCCCAGCGCGACGGGCCCCGGGTGGTGAGCAGGCGGCCAGCACCACCGTCGATCGTGACGGTCGTCTCCTGCATCGTGAGCCGCGCGGCGTGGCGAACGACGAGCGCGAGCACGAATGGTGCCGGCGAGGCGTTTTCGATGTCGAGGACGACGACGTCGGGGCTGCCGACGGCATATACGTGCTGCACCGCGTCGCCGCCGGGCACCCGAATCGCCGTGCGGACCACGGGAACCCCGTCGACGAGGGCCTGGCGGCGGGTGGGCTCGAGGGCGGGGCGGTGCCAGCGGTCGTCGCCACCGACCCACCAGTCGAGCGACCACGGCTCGGTGTCCGGCTGGATGCCGCCGTGCTCGTCGACGCGCACCTGCCGACGGGATCCGATCGCGCCGACCGCGGTGCTCACCGGATGCCGTGGAGCTCGGGTTTGGCCTCCCGCACCATGAGGGCGGGGACGAGGTCGGCGGGCTGGCGGCCCTCATAGAGGACTGCCCCGACCATCGCCGCGATGGGCATGTCGACCTCGTGTTCGGCGGCGAGGGCGAGCACGGCCCGGGTGCTCTTGACGCCCTCGGCGACCATCTTCGTCTCGGCGAGGATGTCCGCGAGCGATCGGCCGCGACCGAGCTCTACACCGACGCTGCGGTTCCGGCTCTTCGGGCTGGTGCAGGTGGCCACCAGGTCGCCCATCCCGGCCAGGCCGGAGAACGTCAGGGGCTCCCCACCGAGCGCGACGCCAAGACGGGCGAGCTCGGCGAGGCCCCGAGTGATGAGCGCGGCCTTGGTGTTGTCGCCGTAGCCGAGGCCGGCCGCGATGCCGGCGGCGATCGCGATCACGTTCTTCAATGCCCCCGCGATCTCGCAGCCGACGACGTCGGGGTTCGTGTACACCCGGAACGTCGCCGTCATGAACAGCCGCTGCAGTGCGACCATCGCCTCGGGGTCGGTCATGGCGACGACCGACGCCGTGGGTTGACCTTCGGCGACCTCCCGGGCGAGGTTCGGTCCGGTGAGGACCCCCACGCGGTCGGCGCGGTGTCCGACGAGGACGTCGGCGATCACCTCGGTCATCCGGAGGTGGGTGTCTTGCTCGACACCTTTGCTGAGGCTGACGACGGGAGTGTCGGCTCCGATGGAGGGCGCCGCGGCGGTGAGGACGTCTCGGAGACCGTGGGACGGAACGGCGAGGACGACCACCCCCGCGGCGGTGCACGCCCGCGGGAGGTCACCCGTGGCGGCCAGCATGTCGGGGAGCTTGATCCCCGGGAGATACCGGGGGTTCTCGTGCGCGGCGTCGATCTGCTCGCCGAGGCCGGGGTCGCGGGCCCACAGGACGACGTCGCCCTTGGGGGCGAGCAGCGCGGCGACGGTGGTCCCCCAGGAACCGGCCCCGACGACCGCGACGCGGCCCAGGTCGGTCATGTGGGCGTCCCGGGGTGGGCCCGGGTCCGTGCCACCGCGGTGTCCGGTCCCCGGACCCACCACCGGTCCTCGCTGGCCGTCGGGACCTGCGGATAGAGCGCTCGGGCGCGGGCGACGCACGCGGCGATGGCGGTCATGATCCGGTCGGTGGCGGCACGCATGTCCTCGTCGGGTCGGATCCGCAGCGGGTCCCCCACGACGACCGTCTCGGCGATCCCCCACCGCCAGTGGGGCTTGCGACCCTTGAAGAGGATGCGGTGCCCCCCCCACAGCCCGACCGGGGTGACCGGCACACCGGCCGCCGCGGCGAGCCGCGCCGTGCCGGTCTTGCCTGCCATCGGTTCGAGGTCGAGCGAGATCGTCCCTTCGGGGAAGACGCACACGCACTCCCCCGCCTGGAGGGCCGCCACGGCGGCGTCGAGTGACCCGGCGGCGTCCGAGGTGTCACGCGCCACCGGGATCTGACGCGCCCAGCGCAGGAGCGTCCCTGTCGCCCGCTTGTCGAACAGCTCACGCTTGGCGAGGAACCGGAGATGGCGGTGACGGAGGCCGGCGAGATAGCCGAGGACTGACGGATCCAGGTACGAGGTGTGGTTGCTCGCGAGGATTACCGGACCCCGTACAGGGATTCGATGCGCGCCTTCGACGGTCCAGCGCATCGCCGCGCGGAGCGGCACGACGAGCGCGGTGTGAAGGGCGCCGTAGACCGGCTCCACGGCCGGTAGCATACGCAGCCTCATGTGCCCGCACTCCGGGGACCGGCGGGGCCACGCCGGAGTGGTGCTGCCGATCCGGTCGTTCGTGTTGGGCAAGGCGCGGCTGGCTGCCGACCTCGACGACGCCGCCCGGGCCGATCTCGGCCGTCGCCTCGCGGAGCGTGTCGCCGATGCGGCTCGTCCCTTCAGCGTCGTCGTCGTCACGAGCGCCCCCGAGGTGCGAACCTGGGCCGAGGGTCGTGGGCTCGCCGTCCTCGACGACCCGGGGTCGCTCGACGAGGCGGCGAGGCGAGGCCAGCGGCACTTCGCGGCCGCGGGCGTCGGACGCGTCGTCATCGCGCACGCCGATCTGCCGCGGGCTCGGAGCCTGGCTGCGTTGGCGCGCGATGCGTCGAGGCCGGTCGTCGCGTTGGTCCCGTGTCACCGGGACGACGGTACGAACGTCTTGGCGGTTCCGGCTGACGTCGCGTTTGGCTTCTCGTACGGTCCGGGGTCGTTCCGTCGACATGTCAGCGAGACGCGTCGGCTCGGTCTCGGCGTCCGGGTCGTCCGGGACCCGGATCTGGCCTTCGATGTGGATGTGCCGGAGGACCTCGTGGCGCTTGGTGCGGGCTGCTCGGCGTGACCGACGGTGCGCTCCGGCCCCGACGGGTCCTCGCGGTGGGCGCCCATCCTGATGACATCGAGTTCGGGTGTGGGGCGACCCTGGCCCGCTGGGCGGCGTCGGGCACCGAGGTCGTGTTGCTCGTCTTGACGGACGGGTCCAAAGGGACCTGGGACGTCGACGCTGACCTGACGGAGCTGGTGGAGGTCCGACGGGTCGAGCAGGAGGCGGCGGCGGATGCGCTCGGTGCGACGGCGGTGGAGTTCCTCGACCTGGTCGACGGGGAGCTCGAGGCGAGTCGGGCGGAACGAGCCGCAGTCTGCGAGGTGATCCGCCGGGTGCAGCCCGACACCGTGGTCGGACACGACCCGTGGAAGCGCTACCGGCTGCATCCCGATCACCGTCGAGCCGGTGAGCTCGTCGTCGACAGTGTCGTCGCGGCTCGCGACGCTCATTTCTTCCCGGACCGGGGTCCCGCTCATCGCCCTGAGCGGCTCCTGCTCTTCGAGGCCGATATCCCCGACCACGTCGAAGACGCCGAGCCGGGCTTGAAGGCGAAATTGGCGGCGCTGCTCTGCCATCGCAGCCAGTGGCGTTCCACGCTCGGAATCGAGGCCGGCTCCCCGACGGAGGGGGCGCAACGGCAGGCGCTCGCCGATCGGCTGCGGGAGGAGGCCGCGACCGCAGCCCAGGGTCAGGGGCTGCAGCTCGGGGAGGCATTCAAGAGGCTCGAGCCGCTCTGAGAGGACTGGGCGCAGACGCGCCGAGGGGGCCCCGAAGGGCCCCCTCGAACGGGTGCGTGTAGCGGTGGACTACCGAGCCGCTTTGCGCCGGCGCCGCTTGGTCGGAGCAGCCTTCTTGGCGGTCGTCTTGCGACGACGCCGCTTGGCCGGAGCAGCCTTCTTCACTGACTTCCGACGACGGGTCGTCTTGCGCGCCGCCGACTTACGGGCGGTTGTCTTCTTCGCAGTACGGCGCTTCGCCGGCTTGCGAGCGGCCGCCTTCTTCGCGGTGCTCTTACGTGTGCGTCTCTTGGCCGGAGGCACGGTCACCTACCTTTCTCTGACGGTTTGCTGGCTCCGAGGCCGATCGGCTCGGCAGCTCGGTCTCAGGTGTTCACCTTCTTCTTGAAATC
>DATISY010000021.1:0-3068 GCA_035468285.1 Acidimicrobiia bacterium
CGGCCTGGCGTTCACCGGGCTCGTGGGCGTGATGGCCGCCAACCCGATCGGCAGCGCGGCCGCCCCGAGCGCCCCGACGACCTCGAAGACCAGCTCGGCGTCGTCGAGCACCTCGGGGACACCGTCGACGAGCAGCACGTCGGCCACACCGGCCTCGTCGAGCTCCTCCACCAGCGTGACGCATAGCCATGCCAGCTGACGCGTTCCGGGCGATGGGCAGCGACGCGTCGATCGTCGTCGTCGGAGGCCCCCGGGGCCTCGTCACCCGGGCGCGAGCGCGCATCGACGAGCTCGAGTCGCTCTGGAGCCGCTTCCTGCCCCACAGCGAGGTGAGCCGCCTCAACGCCGCGGCGGGACAGCGCCCCCTCCTCGTGGCCCCCGAGACGTTCGAGCTCGTCCGACGCGGCGTCGACGCCTGGCGGATCACCGACGGCCTCTTCGACCCGACCGTCCTCGGTGACGTCCTCCGAGCCGGCTACACGACCAGCTTCGACCAGCTCCCGTCCGTGACCGGCGCGTCCGTGAGCCGCCTGGGTCGGGGCTGCGCCGGCATCGAGCTCGACCCGTCCCTCTGCGCCGTCCGGCTCCCCGCCGGGGTCGGCTTCGATCCCGGCGGGATCGGCAAGGGTCTCGCCGCCGACCTCGTGGTCGACGAACTCCTCGCCGCCGGCGCCGCCGGCGCCTGCGTCAATCTCGGTGGCGACGTCCGGGTCGCGGGCACACCCCCCGACGCGTCCTGGGCCGTCGCCATCGACCATCCGACCCGACCCGAGCCGGTCGCCGTCGCGCACCTGGCGCACGGCGCCGTCGCGACGTCAAGCCGGTTGACCCGACGGTGGGAGACCGACCGCGGCTTCGCGCATCACCTCATCGACCCGCGGCGCGGCACGCCCGCCGACGCCCCAGTGTGGACCGCCACTGCGGTCGCCGCGACCGGCTGGCAGGCCGAAGTGCTCGCCAAAGCCGCGTTCCTCGCCGATCTCGGCCCCGGGCTCGACCTCCTCGATCGCCGGGGTGCCGCAGGGCTCCTCATCGACGAGGACGGAGCCGTCCTCACCACCCGGTCCTTCGCGCCGTTCGTCGATCTGCCCGCGCGACTCGCCCAGGAGGCAATCCGGTGAGCGCCCAGCTGTGGTGGGACGTCGCCCGCGCCGGTGGGCTGCTCAGCTGGGCGCTCCTCGCCGCCAGCGTCCTCTGGGGCCTCGCGCTCTCCAGCCGCATCTTCGGACGTCGCCCCCGTCCCGCGTGGCTGCTCGACGTGCACCGCTACCTCGGCGGCCTCGCGGTGATCTTCGTCGGCGTCCACGTCGTGGCGATCATGCTCGACACCTACGTCTCGTTCGGTCCCGCCCAGGCCTTCCTCCCGTTCGCCAGCACCTGGCATCCGGTCGCCGTCGCGTGGGGCGTCGTCGCCCTCTACCTCCTCCTCGCCGTCGAGCTCACGTCGCTCGCCCGACGTCACCTGCCGCTGCGCATCTGGCGACGCTTCCACTACCTCAGCTTCGGGGTGTTCGTGTTCTCGACCGTGCATCTCCTCACGGCCGGGACCGACCGCACCAACCCGGTCGTGGTGCTGCCCGTGATCGCGGTGTGCGGCGCCGTCCTGGTCCTCACGGCGCTGCGCAACGCCCCCCAGCCGCCGCAGCCGACCGCGCCGAGGGCGGCCCCCGCACCGAGGGCGCGCCGGCCGGTCGGACCCACCGTGACGCCGCCGCCCCGCCGACGCGCGCCAGGGGCCCGCACCCCCAGCCTCACGGGCCGGTAGCGCGATGGACGAGCCCCGACCCGAGTTCTCTCCCCGTCGTCGCGTCAGCTCGGGGGGCCAGCGGGTGCCGCCGGCCCCACCCCGGCGCCGACCGGACCCCACCGGTCCGCTGGTCTCGGTCGCGTACCCCACTGACGGCATCCCGTCGGTCCCGCGGACCGCCCGGGTGCGGCGCCGGCACCGCCGGGCCCGCGGGGCGCTCGCCGCCCTCGCCGTGACCGTCGCCCTCGCGGGCGGCGCCATCTACGCGAACGGCCTCCCGGCGAGCACCACGACGAGACACGGCGCCCCCGCCACCCCGGTCCGCAAGCAGGACCTCTCGTCGTCGGCGATCGCCAGCCAGGACGACCCGGCCATCGTCGACGTGATCTCGACCCTCGGCTACCAGAGCGGCCAGGCCGCGGGGACCGGGATCGTGCTCACCTCCACCGGGGAGATCCTCACCAACAACCATGTCATCCAGGGTTCGACGTCGGTCAGCGTGAGGATCTCGACCGGCTCCGCCACCTACAAGGCGACCGTCGTCGGAGCTGACGCCACCGACGACATCGCGGTGCTGCAAGCGCAAGGCGCGTCCGGGCTCACTAGCGCGCCCCTCGGGGACTCTTCGACCGTCACCGTCGGCCAGAACGTCATCGCGATCGGGAACGCCTTGAACAAGCCGGGCCTCCCGACCGTCACCGACGGGACCGTCACCGGTCTCGGTCGCGCGATCGACGTCAACGGTGACAGCGGCAACGTCGAGCACCTCCAGAACCTGGTCGAGACGAGCGCTCCCCTCCAACCGGGCAACTCCGGCGGCCCGCTCTTCGACACCGCGGGTCAGGTCATCGGCATCAACACGGCGGCGTCCGCGGGCAACATCCCGAACGGCGGCACCACCGACGGGTTCGCGATCCCGATCAAGGACGCGCTCACCGTCGCGCATCAGATCGAGTCGGGGCACGGCACCGCGACGGTCCACATCGGGGCGAGCCCGTTCCTCGGCGTCCAGGTCCGGGGCGGCCGCGCCGGGTTCGGCGGCGGCGCCGGCGTCCCCGTGGCCGGCGTCGAGCCGGGTACCCCGGCGGAGAGCGCCGGTCTGAGCGCGGGCGATCAGATCACCGCGGTGGGCGGCATCACCGTCTCGTCCCAGAGCGAGCTCACCGCCGCGCTGAACGCCAAACATCCCGGTGACACCATCACGATCACCTGGGTGGACCAGAGCAACAGCCAGCATCAAGCCACCGTCCGGCTCGCCACCGGGCCGGCGCTGTGATCGCGACTCGCGTGTGGCTACGTGTCGTCGAAGACGAGGATCGCG
>DATISY010000022.1:0-28314 GCA_035468285.1 Acidimicrobiia bacterium
GTCGCCCACTGTAGGAGATCGTCGAGGTCGGTGCTGAGCGTCGCCGTCCCCGACACCATCACGTAGGAGAAGGGCGGCCGGTCGTCGTCGACGCAGCACGCCACGCGTGGGTCACGGCGCAGCGACGTGGCCTTCTGCGAGCTCTCATGGGTGGTGAAGATGACGTCGTCGCCGTCGAGCACGAACCAGACCGGGACGACATGTGGGGCGCCACCGGCGGTGACGGTGGCGAGCTTCGCCGTGCGCGTCCCCTCGCTCAGGAACGCCCGCACCTCGTCCGGCGCCATGTCGGCCACGGCGTCAGTATCGCGGCCTCCCCCGGCGGTCGGGTGGGGTCGCTGGCGGAGGGAGTGGGATTCGAACCCACGGTGAGTTGCCCCACACACGCTCTCCAGGCGTGCCGATTCGTCCGCTCTCGCATCCCTCCTCGAAGGTCGGCATGCTACGGCCCGGGGTACGATCCTCGAGCGGACCGTGCTAGGCGGGGAGTTCGTGGTGCCCTGTACCCCCAATCCACGCACGGGGGGCTGAATTCCCACCCGAGGCCCGAGCCGCTGCTTGATCGGACCCGTGCGACGGCGTTGAGGGTCGGGTCCTGCGCAACGGAACCCCGCGAACCGAGTCAGGTCCGGAAGGAAGCAGCTCTCAGCGGACCGTCCCGTGTGCCGCAGGCTCACCTGACCGGAGCCGCCAGCGGGCACCGTACGGGTGGCGACCAGGTCGACGGTGGGTGCACGGTCCGCTCCTCTTCTCCCTGCCGGTTCTCCCCGCCGGGCGCTGTCCGGACGTCGGTACAGTCCGTCCGTGGCCTATCAGGCGCTGTACCGCAAGCACCGACCGCAGCGATTCGGGGACCTCGTCGGCCAGGACCACGTCACCCGGGCGTTGCGCAACGCGGTGCGCGACGACCGCGTCGGTCACGCCTACCTGTTCTCCGGGCCCCGCGGCACCGGGAAGACGACCACGGCTCGCATCCTGGCGAAGGCGCTGAACTGCACCAACCTCGGCGAGGACGGCGAGCCGTGCGGCGAGTGTGAGCACTGCAGCTCGATCGCGGCGGGGACGTTCCTGGACCTGTTCGAGATCGACGCGGCGTCGAAGCGCAAGGTCGACGACGCCCGGGAGCTGCGCGAGCAGCTCGGCCACAAGGGCTTCGGGGGGAAGCGCACCGTCTACATCCTCGACGAAGTGCACATGCTCACGAAGGAGTCAGCCAACACGCTGCTCAAGAGCATCGAGGAGCCGCCGGAGCACGTCGTGGTCGTGCTGGCCAACACGAACCCTGAGGAAGTCCTTCCCACGATCCGGTCGCGGACCCAGCACTACCAGTTCACGCTTCTCACGCCGGATGAGCTCACCGCCCACCTCGCCGACATCCTCGGTCGAGAAGGCGTCGAGTTCGAGCCCGCCGCCCTCGAGGTGCTCGCCACCGCCGCGGGCGGGTCCGCCCGGGACGCGCTGTCCCTCCTCGATCAGGCGCTCGCCCGATCCGACGGCCGGCTCGACGCGGCCACCGTCACCGCGGTCTTCGGGTCGACGCCGTTCGCGCTCCGCACCCAGGTGCTGCAGACCATCGCCGACGAGGACACCGCCGGCGCGCTCGTCGCGCTCAGCGCGCTCCTCGAGGCCGGCCACGAGCCCCGCCGGGTCGCCGAGGACCTCCTGACCGCGGCCCGTGACACGTTCCTGCTCGGCGCGGGCGGCGAGCGCGTCACCGTGAGCGCGCCCGCCGCTGACCAGGCCGAGCTGCGCCAGCTCGCCGAGCAGCTCGGCAACGCCGCGCTGGTGCGGATCGTCGAGACGCTGGGGCAGGCCATCGTCGACATGCGGGGCGTGGACGCGGCCGACCCCCGGCTCGTCCTCGAGGTGGCGTTGGTGCGGCTGAGCCGCCGCGACGCCGGTCCACCGTTGCAGACCGTGGTCGAGCGCATCGAGCGGCTCGAACGGGCCCTCGCCGCTGGGGCGAGCGCCGGCCCGGCCGCGCCGACGGCCCGGGTACCCGGCCGAACGATCGGCGCGGTCCGAGCCAGCGGGGAGCCGCCACCCCCCGCCCCGCCACCGGAGCGTCCGGCTCCCGCCCCGGAGCCGGAGGTCGTGCCCCGCGCCGAGACCGGACCGCTCGACCTCGACGACGTCATCGTCGCGTGGGGCGAGCTGCTCCCCGACTTCTCGCCCGCGACGCGCGCCGCGGTGCAAGCCGCCCACCCCGTCCGGGTGGACGGAGACGTCGTCACCTTCGGGATCCCGCCCGGGCTTCTCGAGGCGGCCCGCCCCCGGTTCAAGAAGGAGGCGGACACGATCCGCGCCGCGCTCGCCGCCCGGCTCGGCCGTCACGTGAAGTTCCAGCTCATCGCGTCCGACGAGTTCGGCGCTGTCGGCGACGCCGCGCGGCGGCCCGCCCAGGCGGCCCCCCACCCTGAGCCGGCCCCTGCGGAAGCCGAGCCCGAACCCGAGGACCTCGCGGAGGCGTCCGACGCGCCACCGAACCGGCCCGAGGAGCGGCTCACCGAGGCGCTGGGCGCGACGGTCGTCGAGGAAGTCCCCCGCTCCTCGGGGTGAGCGGCCCGTCGGTGTCGCAGGCCGCCGGTAGCCTCGACGTCCGAACCACCTCGGCCCCTCGAGCGAAGGTGCGGACCGGTCTCCGGGGCGGTCGCCGGAGCCGCCGAGCTGACGCCCGGGCCACCCCTGACCACCGTCCAACGAGGAGTGTTCGTGGCGAAGCAGAAGCCGCCCGGCAACCCGCAGATGAACCTCATGCGCCAGATGCAGCGCATGCAAGAAGACATGGCCAGCGCCCAGGACGCCCTCGCCGCGCAGACCGTCGAGGGATCGGCGGGTGGGGGCATGGTGAAGGCGACCGCGACCGGCACCGGGGAGCTGCGCACCGTCTCCATCGATCCCGAGGTCGTGGATCCCGACGACGTCGAGATGCTCGAGGATCTGGTCGTCGCGGCGGTCAGCGAGGCGCTGCGCGCCGCGCAAGAGCTCCAAGCCACCACGATGGGTTCGGTCACCGGAGGCCTGGACCTCGGGCCCCTGGGCGGCCTGCTCGGCTGAGGCCGACCCGATGAATGTCTACGAGGGGCCGGTCCAGAACCTCATCGACGAGCTGGGCCGACTCCCCGGCATCGGCCCCAAGTCGGCGCAGCGAATCGCGTACTACCTCCTGAAGGCCGCGCCGGACGACGCGAACCGGTTGGCGACGGCGATCACCGAGGCCAAGGCCCGGGTGAGCTGGTGTCGTCGCTGCTTCAACATCGCGCAGGGCGAGCTGTGCGGCTTCTGCCGTGACGACCGTCGCGACGCGGCGCTGCTCTGCGTCGTCGAGGAACCCCGAGACATCGTCGCGGTCGAACGGACCCACGAGTTCAAGGGGCGGTACCACGTCCTTCAGGGCGCAATCTCTCCTATCGAGGGAATCGGTCCCGAGCAGCTCCGCGTCAAGGAGCTGCTCCGACGCGTCGCCGACGAATCCGTCACGGAGGTGATCCTCGCGACGAACCCGAACATCGAGGGTGAAGCCACCGCGATGTATCTCGCCAAGCTGCTCCAGCCTCTCGGGTTGACGGTCACCCGCCTGGCCAGCGGGCTCCCCGTCGGCGGCGATCTCGAGTACGCCGATGAGGTCACGCTCGGCCGGGCGCTCGAGGGGCGCCGCGAGGTCGGCGCCTGACGCTCAGGACAACGCCCGTCCGACGACCTTCCCGACGGCGTCGGTCTCGACGAGGAAGCCGTCGTGGCCGTGGATCGAGTCGATGACCTCGACATCAACCGCCGTGGGGACGAGCTCGGCGAGCTCATGCTGGAGTCGCAGCGGGTAGAGCCGGTCCGAGGAGATGCCGGCCAGCGTGACCTCGGCCGAGACGCGCGCTAGCGCGGCCGGAACGCCTCCGCGTCCACGGCCGACATCGTGGTGGTTCATCGCCTGGCTCAGCACGATGTATGAGTTGGCGTCGAACCGCCCGACGAGCTTCGCGCCGTGATACTCGAGGTACGACTCGACGGCGTAGCGACCACCGGCGAGCGGATCCTCGTCACCTTGGTGGTCGCGACCGAACCGCTGGTCGAACTCGAGCTCGGACCGATAGCTGATCTGGCCGATGCCGCGCGCGATCGACAGGCCGACATCGGGTCCGCCTTCCGCCGCGTTGTAGTAGTCCCCGCCTCGCCATCTCGGGTCGTCCCGGATGGCGCGAATCTGCATCGCGCACCAGGCGATCTCCTCCGCGGTGGCCTTCGCGCCGACGGAGATCACCACCGCCCGCTCGACCCGACCGGGGAACCCCACGGCCCATTCGAGGACCCGCATGCCACCCATCGAACCGCCGACGACAGCATGCCAGCGCTCGATCCCGAGCTGGTCGGCGAGCGCCGCTTCGGCCACGACCTGGTCGCGGATCGTGATCGTCGGGAACCGCGAGCCGTACGGCTCGCCGTCCGCGGCGAGCGACGCGGGACCGGTCGTGCCCTGGCATCCCCCCAGCACGTTGGGGCACACGACGAAGTAACGGGAGGTGTCGAGCGCCCGGCCGGGCCCGATCAGCGCGTCCCACCATCCGGGCTGGGGATGCGCGGGACCGGCGGCGCCGGCGGCGTGGCTGTCGCCGGTCAGCGCATGGACGACGAGCACCGCGTTGGACCGGTCCGGGGCCAGCTCGCCCCATGTCTCGAACGCGACGTCGACGGATTCGAGGTGGCCGCCGGCTTCGAGGGCATGGGGCCGCTCGTCGAAGAGGGTGACGAACCGGCGGCGACCGGGGTCGTCGCCGGGGCGCCACACCGCCGGGGGGCTCATCGGGGCGCGGGCCGCGCCCCGTTGCGGGCCGGGTGGGGGGCGCCCGGTGCGACGGTCACGCCCCTTTCGCCGCTCGGAAGCCGGCCTCGAGGTCAGCGAGGATGTCGTCGACGGTCTCGATGCCGATGCAGAGCCGCACCAGGTCTGGGGTGACACCGGCCGCGACCTGCTCGTCCGGGACGAGCTGGGAATGGGTGGTCGACGCGGGATGGATGGCGAGGCTGCGTACGTCCCCGACGTTGGCGAGATGGCTGAACAGCTCGAGGCCCTCGATGAACCGCTTCCCGGCCTCGAGGCCGCCCTTGATCCCGAAGGCCAGGATGGCACCCTTGCCGCGCGGGAGGTACTGATCGGCGCGCGCCGACCACGGGCTGGACTTGAGACCCGGGTACGCGACCCATTCGACCTCGTCGCGCGCCTCGAGCCACTCGGCGACGGTCTGGGCGTTCTGGCAGTGACGCTCCATCCGCAGCGACAGCGTCTCGAGACCCTGCAGGAACAGGAACGCGTTGAACGGCGACACCGGCGCGCCCACGTCGCGCATCAGCTGCAACCGCGCCTTCAAGATGTATTGCGCGGGACGGAGCGGCTCGGGGAGCTGGGAATAGACGAGGCCGTGATAGCTCGGGTCCGCCTCTGTGAACACCGGATGCCGTCCGCTGGCGACGTAGTCGAACTTGCCACCGTCGACGATGATCCCGCCGATCGAGGTCCCGTGACCGCCGATGAACTTCGTGGCGGAGTGCACGACGATGTCGGCTCCCCAGCGCAGCGGCTGGCACAGGTACGGGGATGTGACCGTGTTGTCGATGACGAGCGGGATACCGGCCTCGTGCGCGACGGCCGACACTCCCTCGAAGTCGAAGACGTCGTTCTTGGGGTTCCCGACCGACTCACCGTAGAACGCCCGGGTGTTGGGCTTGATGGCCTTGCGCCACGCGTCGAGGTCGTCGGGGTCGTCGATGAACGTCACGTCCCAGCCGAGTTTCGGGAACGTGTAGTGCAGCAGGTTGTAGGTCCCGCCGTAGAGCGACGCCGCCGAGACGAGGTGATCGCCGTGCTCCCCGAGGTTCAGGAGCGAGAACGTCTCCGCGGCCTGCCCGCTGGCCGTGGCGAGTGCCCCGACGCCGCCTTCGAGGGCGGCGACCCGCTCCTCGAACACCGCCTGCGTCGGGTTCATGATGCGGGTGTAGATGTTGCCGAGCTCCTCGAGCCCGAACAGCGCGGCAGCGTGCGCCGTGTCGCGGAACACATAGCTCGTGGTCTGGTAGATCGGGACGGCACGGGCGCCCGTCGTCGGGTCGGCGCTCGCGCCGCTGTGGACCTGCTTGGTCTCGAAGCCCCACGAGTCGGACATGTGCGCTACCTCCGGAGGTTTGGGACGTACGGGCAAGACGACGCTAGAAACCCATGCCGACTCGCTGCAAGTCTCTTACGCGCCGACAGGCCCCTGGTTCGTGAGCGCCCGGTAGACGTAGGCGAGGGCCAGGGCGCTGATCGCGTACGTGACGATGAGCCCGACGACGCAGAGGGCACCGGCGAGGTTCAAGCAGACCAGGACGGCGGCCAGGCCGAGGAGGCGGACGCGGGAACCGCGCGTGATCTCCGCCGATCGGCGCAGGGCCCCCGTCGCGGTGATGTCGGGGTGCTCGGCGATCACGTAGGCGTAGAACTCGAAGATCACCGCGAAGACGAGACCGGGGACGACCAGCAGGATGAACCCCAGATAGGTCCCGACGAGGAAGAGCACTGAGGCGACGAGGTACGGACCGTACCCGTCGGGTCGGAACACGGTGCCGAGGTGGGGGGTGACGCCGTCGACGACGTCGAGCGCGGCGCGGATCAGCCCCAGGAGGAGCAGGACGTCGATGAGGGCGCCGAACAGCTCGAAGGCGAGCTGGAACCCGGCGCTGCTGTTCGCGGCGGCGAGGACCACCACGGCGGTGTTCCCGGCGAAGACGACCAGCGAGACGAGCAGATAGGCGGGGCCACCGTTCCGGAGGCACGCGTTCCAGCTGTAGGTGACGGCCTCGCTGATCGTGAACGGGGGCAGCGGCCGCGCCGGCTCCACGTCAGAGGGGCCGGCCGGTGGCGTATTTGAACAGCTGCCAGGACCACAGGACGCCCAGGACGGCGAACAGCATCCACACCCGTACGGTGACGCGCTCGGTCCGCCAGGCGACGAGCACCGCAATGGCCACGATCACCGCCGCGATGCTCCCCGGGTTCAGGAACAGCGCATGGCCGATCTGGCCGTGGACTGCGGCGGTGACGCCGCGGGTCATCCCGCACAGCGGGCACGGGACCCCGGTGAGGGTGCGCAGCGGGCAGGGCGGGACGACCTCGACGGGGAGGACCGGGCGGACCGCGGCGACGGCGAGCATCCCGGCCCCGAAGGTCCGCACGGCCTTGAGGTCGATGCGGGTGGTGTCGGCGAACGACGCCCGCAGGGTCACGGCCATGCGGCGCAGCGTAGCGACCGACTTCGACGGCGGGGATTCGGTGAGCGCGCGCGGGTTCGGCGCGGCGCAGCCGGGTTCGTCCCGTCCCCTGAGGCCCGGAGCGGGCCCGGACCAGTGTTCGGTCAGGCGACTTCCACGATGGCGGCGTCACCTTGGCCGCCGCCGCCGCACAGCGCAGCCGCGCCCAGACCGCCGCCCCGCCGGTGCAGTTCGCTGATCAGGGTGAGCAGCACCCGGGCGCCGGACATGCCGATGGGGTGCCCGAGGGCGATCGCGCCGCCGTTGACGTTCACGATGTCGTCGCTGATCCCGAGGTCTTTCATCGAGGCGAGGCCGACCGCCGCGAAGGCCTCGTTGAGCTCGACGAGATCGAGGTCGGCGGTGGTCTTGTCGATCGGCTCCAGCGCGCGCTTGATGGCCCGAGACGGCTGGCGCAGCAGGGACGTGTCGGGCCCGGCGACCATCCCGAAGCTGACGAGCTCCGCGACGGGGGTCAAGCCGAGCTCCTCGGCCTTCGAGCGGCTGGTGACGATGATGGCGGCGGCGCCGTCCGAGATCTGGGAGGCGTTCCCGGCGGTGATGGAGCCCTCCGGCTCGAACGCCGGCTTCAGCCGGCCCAGGGACTCGGCGCTCGTCTCGGGCCGGACCCCTTCGTCCTCTTCGATGACCACGGGGTCGCCCTTGCGCTGGGGAATCGAGACGGGGACGATCTCGTCGGCGAAACGGCCTTCCTTCTGAGCGACGGCCGCCCGCTCGTGGCTCTGGGCCGCGAGCTCGTCTTGGGCCTCCCGGGTGAGCCCGCCGAACTGGCCGGTGTACCGCTCGGTCCCCGATCCCATGTGGACGGCGTCGAACGCGCACCACAGGCCGTCCTGGACCAGCGAGTCGAGAAGTTCCCCGTTGCCCATCCGGTAGCCCGCGCGCGCCTTGGGCAGCAGGTACGGCGCGTTCGTCATCGATTCCATGCCACCGGCGACGACGATCTCGGCGTCACCCGCCTGAATCATCTGATCCGCGAGGTACACCGCGTTCAGCCCCGACAGGCACACCTTGTTGATCGTCAACGCGGGGACCGTCATCGGGATTCCGGCGCGCGCCGCGGCTTGCCGGGCGGTGATCTGGCCTTGCCCCGCCTGCAGGACCTGGCCCATGACGACGTAGTCCACCTGCTCCGGTCCGACACCACCCCGCTCGAGCGCACCTTGGATGGCGCGACCACCCAGGTCCATCGCCGTCAGCGACGCAAGTGCACCGGACAGCTTCCCAATGGGTGTGCGGGCGAACGAGACGATCACGGAGCCGGGCATCGAGGCCTCCTGTTTCTCACAAGCGGTGAGCGAGTAAACATCGAACATCGATGGTAGCCCTGGGTCGCCGGACGCGCCCGGGTCGAGTGGTCCCGCGTATCGTTCAGTGCCCATGAAATTCGAACCGGTTCGCAAGGAGCACAAATGCCCCCACGTGACGGTCGCGGTCGACACCGACTCGATCCGGGGACGCGGGCGATGCCCGTCGTCGCCGGCGGGAGCGGTGAGGGGCACCGATGAGTGAGATCGACGCCGTCCGCGACGCGATCCTGGCGGGGTCGCCCGGGGAGGAGATCGGCGCCCTCCCGCTGCCCGCCACGTTCCGCGCCGCGGTGGTGCGGGCTGACGAGCAGGACATGTTCGCGGGCATGTCGTCGGAGGAAAAAGACCCCCGCAAGTCGGTGCACGTCGACGAGGTCCCGCTGCCGGAGCTTGCGCCCGACGAGGCGTACGTCGCGGTGATGGCCTCGTCGATCAACTTCAACACCGTCTGGACCGCGATCTTCGAACCGCTCCCCACGTTCCAGTTCCTCGCCCGGCTCGGGAAGGAGAGCATCTGGGGCAAGCGGCACGACCAGCCGTTCCATGTGCTCGGCAGCGACGCCGCGGGTGTCGTGGTGCGCGTCGGGTCCGCGGTGCGCAAGTGGCGCCCCGGCGACGCGGTGACGGTGCACTGCAACTACGTCGACGACCAGGACCCATCCGCGCACGACGACTCGATGCTGGCCTCGAACCAGCGGATCTGGGGCTTCGAGTCCAACTATGGCGGCCTCGCCGACCTGACCCTCGTCAAGGCCAACCAGCTCATGCCCAAGCCCGCCCACCTCACCTGGGAGGAGGCGGCGGTGAACGCGCTGTGCAACTCGACGAGCTACCGGATGATCGTCAGCCCCCACGGGGCCCAGATGACCCAGGGCCAGACGGTGTTGGTCTGGGGAGCGAGCGGCGGGATCGGCGCCTACGCCTGCCAGTACGTCCTCAATGGCGGGGGCACCCCGGTGGGGGTCGTGTCGTCGTCCGACAAGGTGGGGCTGCTCCACGAGCTCGGCGTCGAGCACGTCATCGACCGCCAGGCCGAGGGGTACCGGTTCTGGAGCGACGAGCACACCCAGGACCCCGGCGAGTGGCGTCGCCTCGGGAAGAAGATCCGCGAGCTCGCCGGCACCGACCCCGACATCGTCTTCGAGCACCCGGGACGCCAGACGATGGGCGCGTCGGTATTCGTCGCCAAACGGGGTGGCCTCATCGTGACGTGCGCGGCGACGAGCGGCTACACGATCGAGTACGACAACCGGTACCTGTGGATGAACCTCAAGACGCTGAAGGGTTGCCACTTCGCCAACTATCGCGAGGCGTGGGCGGCGAACCAGCTGATCTGCGACGGCAAGATCCAGCCGACCTTGTCGCAGGTCTTCACCCTCGAGGAGACCGGCACCGCCGCGTACGAGGTGCACCACAACCGTCACGAAGGCAAGCTGGGGATCTTGTGCCTCGCGCCCGAAGAGGGGCTCGGGGTCACGAACCCGGAACGGCGCGCCGAGCTGCTCCCCCGGATCACGGTCTTCCGGCGTCACGCGTGACGGCGGGCCTCTCCCGGGTCGGAATTCGGGCGGGCTCGGATAGCGTGACGTCATGACCGTGCTCACCGAGATCGACCACGTCGCCATCGCCGTGCACGACCTTGAGGCCGCGATCGCCTACTACCGCGACGCGTTCGGCTGTGAGGTCGCGCACCGAGAGGTCGTGGAAACCGACGGCGTCGAGGAGGCCTTGCTCAAGGTCGCGGACTCCTACATCCAGCTCCTCATGCCCACCCGCGACGATTCGCCGGTCGCGAAGTCGCTCGCCACCCGGGGCGAGGGCCTCCACCACGTCGGGTATCGGGTGGCTGACTGCGCCGCGGCGCTCGACCGACTGAAGGCGGAGGGCCACCGGGTGATCGACGAGGTGCCCCGGCCGGGCAGCCGCGGCACGACCGTCGCGTTCGTGCACCCCAAGGCGGCGTTCGGGACGCTCATCGAGCTCGTCCAGGAGTAATCGGTCGGGCGCGCCTCCACGACCGGCGTCCCCACGGGTCCGCCGCGAGACTGGGCCCATCGACGCCGCGACCGACGACCTGGCTCACCGGCGCGCCACGGCCCTGCTCTGGCTGGCGGCGGCGTGCGTCGTCGCGCTCGTCGTCCTCTACGTCGTCGCGGTGCACACCACCATCGGCCAGCACCTCGACGACGACGCGCTGCTCGGCCGGTCCCAGAACGCCCGCGTGCAGCAGGCCACCAACCACTTGCTGCACACCATCGACCTGTTCTCGCTCGCGCTTGTCGGCGGGGCGATCGTGCTCGCCGGCGTCGCCCGAGCCCGGCTCGGCCTCGCCGTCGGCGCCGCGGCCCTGATCGGCGGGTCGATCGCCATCAGCGAAGGCCTCAAGCACACGCTGCTCCGGCCTGAGCTGTTCCACCCCGATCCCCTCGCGCACCCCAGCTTCCCGAGCGGCCACACCACGGTCGCCCTGTCACTCGCGCTGGCGTTGCTCCTCGTCGTCCCGGTCCGGTGGCGGGGCCCCACCGCCGTGGCCGGGGCCCTCTATGGGGCCGCCGTCGGGGCGGCGACGGTCACCGCGGCGTGGCACCGGCCCAGCGACGTCATCGGCGCCTTCCTCGTCACCACCGGATGCGCCGCGGTCATCTGCGCCGCGCTGGTCTCCGAATGGGGCCCGGGCAGCGCCACCGCCCGCCGTCGAGCCCTCCGCACCGACCGCATCGTCGTTCCCCTCTTGGGGGTCAGCGCCGTGCTGCTCACCATCGTCGGCTTCGCGGTGGCGAGCACCGTGGCCGCGATCCGAGACCGCCACCTCCAGGCGGTCAGCATCGGAGCGGCCTACGTCGGTTCCGTGGCCGTGATCTTCGCCACCGGGCCGGTCGTCGTCGCCGTCTTGGTGTGGTGCCTCCGAGACGTCTCGCTCGACGACGTGGGTGCCCCGGAGGCGATCGAGGTCGGCTGACCTCATCTGCTTGGACGTCGGCCCCGCCCCCGTGGCGGGGCCTCGTCGCGTCCGGCCCCGCCGGTCGGCACGGCCCTCCGGTACCCTGCCGCGGTATGGCCGCTGAGGAAGACGAGGTCAGCGGGGAAGGCGCCGGCCCTCCGGTCGCGCCCGTCCCGCACCCCATCGAGGAGCGGCTGGCGCAGCTCGGCGAGCTGCGCGAGGCGGCCCTTCACGCGGGCAGTGCCACGGCGGTGGAACGCCAGCACGAGCGGGGCAAGCTCACCGCCCGAGAGCGCCTCGAACGGCTCCTCGACCCCGACTCGTTCGTCGAGCTCGACATGCTCGCCCGGCACCGGGCCCACGCCTTCGGGATCGAGAACACCCGGCCTCTCACCGACGGCGTCGTCACCGGGTGGGGCACCATCGACGGCCGCAAGGTGTTCGTGTTCTCGCAGGATTTCACCGTCTTTGGGGGCGCCCTGGGCGAGGTCTTCGCCGAGAAGATCCACAAGGTCATGGACCTCGCGGAGTCCGTGGGCTGCCCCATGATCGGGCTCAACGACGGCGCGGGGGCCCGAATCCAAGAGGGCGTCGTGTCCCTCGCCGCGTACGGGGGCATCTTCCTCCGCAACGTCAAGGCCTCCGGCGTCATCCCTCAGATCAGCGTCATCTTGGGACCGTGTGCGGGTGGGGCCGTCTACTCGCCGGCGATGACCGACTTCGTGTTCATGGTCAAGGGCACCTCCCACATGTTCATCACCGGCCCCGACGTGGTGAAGACCGTCAGCGGCGAGGACGTCACCCAAGAGGAGCTGGGCGGCGCGATGACCCACGCCTCCAAGTCCGGCGTCGCGAACTTCGTCGCCGAGGACGAGGATTCCTGCCTCGAGCAGGTCCGGTACCTCTTCTCGTTCCTCCCCCAGAACAACCTCGAAGACCCGCCGTACTTCGAGCCGAGCGACGACCCGGAACGGCGCTGCGAAGGGATCGTCGAGCTCATCCCCGACGCCCCGAACAAGCCGTACGACATCAAGAAGGTCATCGCGGAGGTCGTCGACGACGGCGACTTCTTCGAGGTGCACGGCCTCTGGGCCATGAACATCGTGTGTGGCTTCGCTCGCCTCGACGGTCACGTCGTCGGCATCGTCGGCAACCAGCCCCAGGTCCTCGCCGGGACTCTGGACATCGACGCCTCCGAGAAGGCGGCGCGCTTCGTGCGAACCTGCGACGCGTTCAACGTCCCGCTCGTCACGTTCGTCGACGTCCCCGGCTTCCTGCCCGGCACCGACCAGGAGTACGGCGGGATCATCCGCCACGGCGCCAAGCTCCTGTATGCGTATTGCGAGTCGACCGTCCCACGGGTCCAGATCGTCACCCGCAAGGCGTACGGCGGCGCGTACGTCGTCATGAACTCCAAGTCGATCGGCGCGGACCTCGCGTTCGCGTGGCCGTCGGCCGAGGTCGCGGTCATGGGACCCCAAGGTGCCGTCAACATCATCTTCCGCAAGGAGATCGACAGCGCGAGCGACGCCGAGGCCCGCCGGGCGCAGCTCATCGAGGAGTACACCGAACGGTTCGCGAACCCGTACATCGCGGCGGAGCGGGGCTATGTCGACGACGTCATCGACCCGCGCGAGACCCGCCGGGTCCTGATTCGCTCCCTGGACATGCTGCGCAGCAAGCGCGAGCAGCTCCCGCAGCGCAAGCACGGCAACGTCCCCTTGTAGCCGTGGCGAACCCGCGCCCGCCGGTGCTCCGCTCCATCACGCCCGACGCCAGCCCCGAGGAGGTCGCGGCGATCCTCGCGGCCATCGCGTGCTGCACCCCCAGCCGGCCCGGCCCCCCAGCCGACCCCGACACGCTCCACGAGTGGGTGCGGACGTCGCGGTTGCGGGCCCACCGCTCCGGCGTCCGCCGGGGCCCGTGGCGATTCTCGGGACGCATGCCGCGCCGCAACCGGGCGTGAACCCCCCTGCGCTCGCTCCGCCTGAGCTCACCAGCGTCGGGCCCGACGAGGTCGTCATCACCTTCACCACCGTCGACACCCGGCGGGTGGCGACCCGCGTCGGCGACCACGAGGTCACGACCACGGGGCCCCGCCACATCGCCGTCGTCACCGGGCTCGAACCCGACACGGAGTACCAGGTCGCGGTCGAGGGCAACCCGCCGGCTCCGTTCCTCCCGCCGACGGTGCGGACGCTCGTCCGCCCCGCGGGTCGTCTCCGGGCGACGGTGGCGACCGCCAACGACACCCACCTGGGCGAGCGCGATGCCGGCGTCACCGGCGATCCCGCCACCGACGCCATCGGCCCGATCATGCGGTCCGCGCCGGGGGAGCCGCCATACCCCGAGACCATGAACCGCGCCGTTGTCGCGGAGATGCAAGCCCTCGACCCCGACGCCGTCGTCGTCAAGGGCGACCTCACCGCCGCGGGCATCGAAGACGAGTACGCCCAGTTCCTCGCCGTGTACGGAGCGCTCGGGGACCGGATGTTCCACATGCGCGGCAACCACGACGCGTTCACCGACCCGACGATGGCGCGCGAGGACACCCCCTACGCCGTCGACCTCGACGGGGTGACCCTCGCGGTCCTCGACACGGTCATCCCCGGCACCGATGCCGGGCAGCTCCGCGCCGATCAAATCCAGTGGCTCGACGACCTCGCGGGGGAGCGCACCGGGCCGGTGCTCGTGTTCGGGCATCACCACTGCTGGAACGTCGACGCCGACCAGCGCCCCGACGGCCCGTACTTCGGGATCCAACCCGCGGACAGCGAGGCCCTCGCCGACGTCGTTGCCCGTCACGACCACGTCGTCGGCTACTTCGCGGGCCACACCCACACGAACCGCGTCCGGCGCTTCGCCCGGTCGGGGCGCGTGCCGTTCGCCGAGGTCGCCTGCACCAAGGACTACCCGGGAGCGTGGGCCGAGTATCGGATCTACGACGGCGGCTACACCCAGGTGATGCGGCGCGTGACCGCCCCCGCGGCGTTCGACTGGGCCGAGCGGTGCCGCGGCATGATCCAGGGCATCTACGGCGAGCTCGTGCTCGGCTCGCTCGAGCACCGCTGCTTCACCGTCGAGTTCTGACCGGCGACGGCCGTCCCGGGCGCGACACGTCCCGAGGAGGGCTAGGCGTAGAGATCCCGGCCCGGCTGCCGGGCGCCCCAACGGCCTCCTCGGGACGAATCTGGGCCAGTATCCACCATCCTCCACAGGTTTTCCACCCCGGTTCCCCCACTTCTCCACCGGACCCGGTGGAGAAGTGGGGGGATGGGGACCGGGCGGCCCGGCCGGGGTGCCAGCACCGCCCGGCCCGACGGCGGCGGGCCATGCGAGACTGAGCCCCGAGAGGGGGGACATGGCGAACACCGCGGCGCAGGACATCGCCCGCACGGTCGAAGGCCAGACGGTCGCGACCGCCTTCCGGGACACGGTGCGGGCCCGGGCGGATCGGGTGGCCCTGCGCCACAAGGACGGCGACGGGTGGGCGGAGTGGACCTGGGCCGAGTACGCCGACCAGGCCTGTCGGGTCGCGTCCGCATACACCGACGTGGGCGTCCGGCGAGGGGACCGCGTCGTGCTCATGATGCGGAACCGGCCCGAGTTCCACGTCGCGGACCTCGCCGCCTTGCTCGTCGGCGCGACACCGGTCTCGATCTACAACTCCTCCGCGCCGGAGCAGATCCAGTACCTCGTGCAGCACTCGGGTGCGGTCACCGTTGTCGTGGAGGACGCCGAGTACCTCGAGCGGATCCTGAAGGTCCGCGACGAGCTGCCCTCACTCCGGCACCTCGCCATCATCGACGACGACGGCCGGGCGCCCGACGACGTGGCCCGCTGGAGCGACTGGGTCTCGGCGGAACCGATCGACCTCGACACGGCCGCGGCGGTCGCCCGCACCGAAGATCTCGCCACGATCATCTACACGTCGGGCACGACCGGCCCGCCCAAAGGCGTGATGCTCGACCACGCCAACGTGACCTGGACGGTCGAGTGCTTGGCCCGCACGTTGAGCTTCACCGACCCGACCGGGTTCCGGCTCGTGTCCTATCTGCCGATGGCGCACATCGCCGAGCGCATGAACTCCCACTATCAAGGGGTGCGGTTCGGGTACGAGGTCACGACGTGTCCCGAGCCGTCCCAGGTCGCCCAGTATCTGCCCGAGGTGCGCCCCCAGCTGCTGTTCGCGGTGCCGCGCATCTGGGAGAAGATCCACGCCGGGGTGCTCGCGGTGTCCAGCCAGGACCCCGCGCAGGCCCAGGCGCTGGAGGCGGCCCTCGCGGTCGGGGATCAGGAGCAGGCCTTCCGGGCGCGCGGCGAGCCACTCCCGGCGGACCTCGCCGCGGCATACGAGCAGCACGCCCCGACCCTGGCGTTCGTGCGAGGCGTGCTCGGCGTCGACCAGGTCGTCTCGGCGATCAGCGGCGCGGCGCCCATCCCCCGCGAGGTGCTCCGGTTCTTCCGCTCGCTCGGCGTCGAGCTCTCCGAGATCTACGGGTTGTCCGAGACGTCGGGTCCGCTCACCTGGGCGCCCCAGCGGGTCAAGATCGGTACCGTCGGGCCGGCCATCCCGGGCTGTGACGTCCGGCTCGCCGACGACGGCGAGGTCCTCGCGCGCGGCGGCAACATCTTCCGCGGCTACCTCAACGACCCGGTCAGGACGGCGGAGGCCCTCGACGACGACGGCTGGCTGCACAGCGGTGACATCGGCGAGCTCGACGACGACGGCTATCTCTCGATCGTCGACCGGAAAAAGGAGCTCATCATCACCGCCGGCGGGAAGAACATCTCGCCCGCGAACCTCGAGACCGCGCTGAAGGCGTCACCGCTCATCGGGCAGAGCGCGGTCATCGGCGACGACCGGCCCTTCATCTCGGCACTCGTCGTCCTCGACCCCGAGGTGGCGCCGGCATGGGCGAAGGCCCACGGCCTCGAGGCGGCATCGCTCACCGAGCTGGCCCAGGACGCGGCCGTGCACGCCGAGATCAGGCGCGAGATCGCCTCGGTGAACGAGCGGTTCTCGAACGTGGAGCGCATCAAGCAGTTCAGGGTGCTCAGCGACGAGTGGCTCCCCGATTCCGAGGAGCTCACCCCGACCATGAAGCTCAAACGCCGCGGGATCAACACCAAGTACGCGGCCGAGATCGAGGCGATGTACCACACACGCCGGTGACCGCCCGCCGGTGCGGGCCGCGTCAGGCGCGGGCGAGAGCGTCGAGCACGTCAGCCTCGATGCTCGACAGCGAGCCCGGCGCGGGCCGGTTGCCGTCGCGGGCGTCGACGACGTAGAAGGTGTCGACCACCTCGTGACCCAGGGTGGCGATCTTGGCCAGCCGGATGTCGAGCCCGTCGGCGACCAGCGCCCGGGCGATCCGGTAGAGGACACCGATGCCGTCGGGGCCGCGCACCTCGACGATCGCGGCGACCGGGGACTCGTCGGCGTGGACGAGGACGAGCGGGTCGGCGGGCCGGGCCGCGGTGGGGAGCCGGAACCGGCTGTAGACGCGGGCCCGTTCGGCGAGGCGGCCGTCGAGGTCGAGGCGGCCCTCGACGGCGTCGGTCAGGTCGCGCTCCACGTCGGCTTCCACGACCCGGTTTCCGAACAGCGCCTCGACGTCGAACTCGGCGACGGCGACGTCGGCGCTCGACGCAGCCCGCGCGGCGCGGACGTCCTGGCCGTGCAGGGACAGCACACCGACGCTGGCCGCGAAGAGGCCGGGCCGGTCGGGCCCGATGACGCGGATCGTCCCGTGGTGGACCTCGACCACCGGAGCGGCTGGCGGCGGCCCCGGCGGCACGGTGATCGCCGGAGGGATCGGTGGCGTGGCGTCCCGGTCGGCGAGCACGGCGCGCACGCCGTCGACCAGGTCGGCGACGAGCTCGACCCGCCAGGGCGTCCAGGCGCTCGGTCCGGTGGCTCGTGAGTCCGCCTCGGTGAGGGCGTAGAGGAGCTCGAGCGTCGCGACGGTGCCGACCGCATCGGCCACTGTCCGCAACGTGCCGGGATCGGTGAGGTCTCGGCTCGTGGCCACTCTCGGGAGGAGCAGATGGTCCCGCACGAGCCGGATCAGCACCGCGACATCCTCGGGCTCGAATCCCATCCGGGTGGCGATCGTCCCCATGAGCCGCACCCCGGCGTCGGTGTGGTCTTCGGGCGGGTAGCCCTTGCCCAGGTCGTGGAGGAGCGCGCCGACGAGGAGGAGGTCGGGCCGCTCGACCCGACGGGTCAGGGCGGAGGCTTGCGCGGCTGCCTCCATGAGGTGGCGGTCGACGGTGAACTGATGGAACGCGTTGCGTTGGGGTCGGCTGCGAACCGGTCTCCACTCGGGGATGATCCGGGTGAGGAGGTCGAACCGGTCGAGGGTCTCGAGCACGACGGTCCCATGGCGGCCGGCGCCGAGGAGCGCGACGAACGCGTCGCGGCTCTCGTGCTCCCACCGGTCGTGCATCGTCGGGGCGAGGTCGACGAGCGCCTGCTGCGTCGCCCGGGCGATCGGCGCGCCCGCGTGGGCCGCGGCTGCCGCCACCCGCAGCAGCGTCGGCTCGCGGGTGGCGAGGTCCTCGTCGGCGAGGAGGACCTCGCCGTCGCGCAGGACGATCCCGTAGCCCAGCTCGACGTCGCGGCCCGGCGACGACCGGCGCCGAGGCCCGGCGAGGCCCGACCGGACCCGCCGCCACCCGTCGTCGCTGTGCCACATGACGATCCGGCCTGCCTGCGCGACCCGGGTCATGAGCGCGTCCGCGTCCCGGTCGCCGAGCGCGGCGGCGACGTCGTCTTGCTGCTCGAGTCCGAGGACGTTCGAGCGCCGTCCCGTGATCCGCTGCAACGTGACCCGCATCTCGAGGAGGATCTCGCGGCCCACGGCGAGCGCGTCGTCGAGCTGGATGAGATCCGTGGACGCGGCGAGCGCCCCGAGGGTGGTCAGGTCCCGGAGCCCGCCGGCCGCTTCCTTCAGGTCGGGTTCGAGCAGGAACGCCACCTCCCCCGCGTCCTCGTGGCGGCGGATGGTCACCTCGTCGAGGGCCGGCAGCCGGCGCGCCGCGTGGCTGCGCCAGTCGGCGCGGACCTTCTCCATCAGGGTGGCGCCGAGGTCGGTGTCGCCGTGCACGACACGGGCGTCCAGGAGCCCCATCGCGACCTTGAGGTCCCGGTCGGCCTCGGTCACGGCCTCCCGGACGGTGCGGACGCTGTGGTCGACCTGGAGCCCGGCGTCCCAGAGGGGGTACCAGAGCCCGTCGGCGAGGGCCGCGACGTCCCGACGGCCCTGGTGCAACAGGACGAGGTCGAGGTCGCTGCCGGGGCACAGCTCCCGGCGGCCGTAGCCCCCGACGGCCATGAGCGCGACGCCGTCCTCGGCGGGGAGCAGCTCGCTGAGCCACTCGTCGATCAACGCGGCGTACGCGCGACTAAAGGCACTGCCCCGCGACGACGCGTCGCGGAGCAGTGCCTCCAGCCTGGGGTTAGAGCGCGTCCGAACCAGCTTCCCCGGTCCGGACCCGCACGACGGTCTCGACAGGCATGATCCAGATCTTTCCATCTCCGATCTTGCCGGTCCGAGCCGTGTCCGTGATGGCCGACGCGACCTTGTCCGCGTCGACGTCCTCGACGAGCACCTCGATCCGCACCTTCGGCACGAAGTCCACTTCGTACTCCGCGCCTCGGTACACCTCGGTGTGCCCCCGCTGGCGGCCGTAGCCCCGGACCTCGGAGAGGGTCATCCCCGAGATCTCGAGCGCCCGGAGCGCCGCGGTGACCTCATCGAGCTTGAAGGGTTTGATGACTGCGATCACGATTTTCACGGTCTCTCCAGTCAAGCGGGTGAGGACCCGGTCGTGGCACCAGATGGTGTCCTCCCGGCGTCCAGCTCGGTCGTGATCCCGGAGTGGGTCTCAGCACGCAGGACGAAGTCGGGGTAGCAGACCTGCCCGAACTCGCCTTCGTCGGTGCCTTCGATCTCGACGTCGGCCGGTACCCGGATCGCCATGAACCGCTTGGCGATCGTGAAGATCAGGTACGTGATCCCGAAGGCCCAGAGGAACCCGACACCAGCGTCGATGACCTGCGCGCCCAGCTGGCTCATCGCCCCGTGCGTGGCGAAGAGCTTGTCCCCGTCCAAGATGGCAGGGATCACGCCCTTCACCGGCTGCAGGACGCCGTTCCATCCCACGGACTTGGCCGGGTAGGTGCCGTCGGCGAAGATCCCGACGGCGAGGATGCCCCACAGGCCGCAGAACCCGTGGACCGAGATGGCCCCGCAGGGGTCGTCGATCTTGGCCTTCTTGTCGAGGAACTCGACGGCGTAGACGACGACGAACCCGGCGATGATCCCGATGGCGACTGCGGCCCACGGGGCGATGAACGCGCACGGCGCCGTGACGGCGACGAGCCCGGCCAGCATCCCGTTACAGGTCATCGAGATATCGGGTTTGCCCCACTTGGCGTTGGTCCACGCCATCGCCACGACCGCACCCGCCGACGCGGCGAGCAGGGTGTTGACGGCGACGACGGAGATCCGCAGGTCCGTGGCCCCGAACGTCGATCCGGGGTTGAACCCCATCCACCCGAAGGTGAGGACCAGCGTGCCGATGACCGCGTAGCCGAGGTTGTGCCCGGGGAACGCGTTGGCGCTCCCGTCCTTGTTGTACTTCCCGATCCTCGGGCCGAGGATCATGGCGAGCGCAAGGGCCGCCCACCCCCCGGTGGCGTGCACGACACCGGATCCGGCGAAGTCCACCGCTCCGTTGCCGAGCTTGAAGGCGCCGTTGCCGAGCTGGGAGAGCCAGCCGCCGCCCCACATCCACATGCCGTAGATGGGGTAGATGATCGCCCCCATCGCGATCTCGGCGAGGATGAACGCGGCGAAGCTGACGCGTTCCGCGATGGCGCCGATGATGATGTAACCGGCGGTCTCCATGAACACGACCTGGAACAGGAAGAACGCCAGAACACCGACGTCGTAGCTGTTCCCGGACTGCAGGAAGAACCCGTGGAACCCGATCAACCCGGCGGTGCCGTGACCGAAGATGCCGGTCAACGGTGACGCACCGCCGAGATTGGCGATTGGCGACACTCCGCCGAACTGAAACGCGAAGCCAACCGCGTAGTAGGCGAGCAACGCGATCACGAACGATGACAAGTTCATCATCATCATGTGCCCGGCGTTCTTCGCCCTGGTTAAGCCCGTGACCAAGAAGGCGAACCCGACCTGCATGAACAGGACGAGGAAGCCCGTGATCAGCAGCCACGAGAAGTTGATGGCGATCGCCAGATGACCGGTCGTATTGGCAAGGGCGTTGATCCCGACTTGGGAGAGCTCGACCTTCTTGACGCCGGATTGCGCCAGGTAGTCGGCCGTTGCTCCGGTCTTCGTGCCGGTCGGGTCGGCGTGGTGGGTGAACTGGCTGACGACGATGAGCGCGATCAAGGTGATCAGCGTCATCGCGAAGAGCTTCTTGCCCCTGGACACTGCTTCCCTCCCAGTCCCACCCGGAGGCGGGAAGGTCAAAGCGAGCACGGGACCTCCGCGCCGTCACGGAACGTAAATACGGATCGCTTCGCGCACCTTTCGCGTCCGTCACGGGTCCGTTACGGAAATCCGTCAGCTATCTGACGGGAAGCCCACAAGCGCCCCCAGGGGGCCTCGGGGGCCCCGACACCGCGGCGGGTGGGCAGGTTCTGGGAAGTCAGCCGGCGTGGGCGGCGGCCCGGGCGGCCTGACGGTGCCCGATGGCGAGGTCCACGAGGTCGCGGACGATGGCGGCGAGCCGGAAGTCTTTCGGGGTGTAGATGGCCGCGACGCCCGCGGCGGTCAGCGCGGCCCGGTCGGCGTCGGGGATGATCCCGCCGACGACGACGGGCGCGCCGACCCCGGCGTCGCGCAGGAGCGCGATGGTCTCGGGGACCAGGGCCCGGTGGGAACCCGACAGGATGGAGAGGCCGACGAGGTCCACGTCCTCGTCGCGGGCCGCCGCGGCGATCTGGGCCGGGGTGAGCCGGATCCCCTGGTAGATGACCTCGAGGCCGGCGTCGCGGGCCGCGACGGCGAGCTGCTCGGCCCCGTTGGAGTGTCCGTCGAGGCCGGGCTTGCCGACGAGGAGCCGGATGGGGCCGCCCAGGTCGCGTGCCGCGACCTGGACCTGCTCCCGGACGGCTTCGAGCTCCGCGATGGGGGCGACCGCGACCCCACTCACACCGGTCGGGGCGCGGTACTCGCCGAAGACCTCGCGCAGCGCCCCGGCCCACTCCCCGACGGTGCCCCCGGCGCGCGCCAGCGTGATGGTGGCCGGCATGAGGTTCTCGGCGGTCGCGGCGCCGGCCCGGAGGGCGTCGAGGGCGCGGCCCACCGCGCCGTCGTCCCGGTCGCGTCGCCACCGCTCGAGCCGGTCGATCTGCGCGGCCTCGGTGGCGGGATCGACGACGAGGATGTGCTCGGCGTCCTCGGTGACGAGCGGTGACGCCGCCGTCTCGGTGAACCGGTTGACGCCGACCACCGTGAGGTCGCCGTTCTCGACGGCGCGGCGCCGCGCGGCGTGGCTCTGCACCAGGCGGCCCTTCATGGCGTCGATCATCTCGAACGCGCCGCCACCCTCGAGGACCCAGGCCAGCTCGGCCTCGGCGGCGGCTTCGAGCTCTGCGGTCTTGGCCTCGACGACGTGGGAGCCCGCGAAGAGGTCCTCGTACTCGAGCAGGTCGGTCTCGTAGGCCAGGACCTGCTGGATGCGGAGCGACCATTGCTGGTCCCAGGGGCGGGGGAGACCGAGCGCCTCGTTCCACGTCGGGAGCTGCACCGCCCGGGCCCGGGCGTCGCGGGAGAGGGTGACACCGAGCGCCTCCAAGACGATGCGCTGCACGTTGTTCTCGGGTTGCGCTTCGGTCAATCCGAGCGAGTTGACCTGCACCCCGTACCGGAAGCGCCGCAGCTTCGGGTCGGTGACGCCGTACCGCGCCGCGGTGAGCCGATCCCAGAGCCGGCTCATGGCCCGCAGCTTGCACAGCTCCTCGACGAAGCGGATCCCGGCGTTGACGAAGAACGACATGCGCCCCACGACGACCGGGAGGTCCTCGGGCGCGACCTGCCCGGACTCGCGGACGGCGTCGAGGACGCCGAACGCGGTGGCGAGGGCGTAGGCGATCTCCTGCACCGGGGTCGCGCCGGCCTCTTGGAGGTGGTACGAGCAGACGTTGATCGGGTTCCACCGCGGGACCTGCTGGACGGTGTGACAGATCAGGTCGACGGTCAGCCGCCGGGACGCCTGGGGACCGAAGATGTAGGTGCCGCGGCTCAGGTACTCCTTGACGATGTCGTTCTGGGTCGTGCCCGCGAGGCGGGCAGGATCGACGCCCCGCTCCTCGGCGAGCGCCAGGTACAGACCGAGGAGCCACATGGCGGTCGCGTTGATCGTCATCGAGGTGTTCATCTCCTCGATGGGGATCCCGTCGAAGAGGGTCCGCATCTCCCCGAGGTGGGGGACGGGGACCCCGACCTTGCCGACCTCGCCCCGGGCGAGGGCGTCGTCGGGGTCGTAGCCCGTCTGGGTGGGGAGATCGAAGGCGATGGACAAGCCGGTCTGGCCCTTCGCCAGGTTGGTGCGGTAGAGCTCGTTCGACGCGGCGGCCGACGAGTGACCCGAGTAGGTCCGCATCAACCAGGGTCGGTCCTTCACCGGGTCCATTCTCGTCGCCTCCAGCGCGGGTGACGACCCCGACGGTGTCGGCTCAGCGCGCGTAGTCGTAGAAGCCCATCCGCGACTTCCGCCCGTACCGCTCGGCGCTGACCATGCGGCGCAGCAGCGGCGCGGGCGCGTAGTTGGGGTCTCGGAACTCGGCGTAGAGCGCCTCGAGGATCGCCAGGCTGGTGTCGAGGCCCACGAGGTCCAGCAGCTCGAGCGGCCCCATCGGGAAGTTGCAGCCGCCCTTCATGGCGGCGTCGATGTCGTCCCGGCTGGCGACGCCGGCGTCGAGCAGCTTCACCGCGTTGTTCAGGTAGGGGAAGAGGAGCGCGTTCACCACGAACCCGGCTTGGTCGCGCACGTCGACCACGGTCTTGCCGCACTGCTCGGCGAACGCCCGGGCGGTCGCGACGGTCTCCTCGGAGGTGGTGATGGCTCGCACCACCTCGACGAGGGCCATCATCGGCGCCGGGTTGAAGAAGTGGATGCCGCACACCTGGTCGGGCCGGCCGGTCTCCATGGCGAGCTCGACGACGGGGAGGGTAGAGGTGTTCGTCGCCAGGACCGCCGAGTCGGCGCAGACCCGGTCGAGCTCGTTGAACAGGTGCCGTTTGGTGGCCAGGTCCTCGATGACGGACTCGACGACGAGGTCGCAGTCGGCGAGCTCCCCGAGGTCGGTGGTCACCGACAGGCGACCCAGGAGCGTCTGGCGCTCGGTGTCCTCGAGGCGACCCTTCTCCACCTGCTTGGCGAGGGATTTCTCGAGCCCGGCGGCGAGGGCATCGGCGCTGCCCTGGGCCCGGCTGCGCACGACGACCTCGTACCCGGCCTTCGCGGCGACCTCGGCGACGCCGGCGCCCATGATCCCGGAGCCGACCACCCCGACCCGTTTGACCTCCACCCGTGTCTCCTCTCGCGGGACGGAAGCCCACAGGTTACTGCCCAGTAGCAATCCGCTGCAGGCGAACGAGGCCGACGCCGACGAGGACCGGGCCGGCCAGGAGCAATTTGGCGGCCGCGATCCAGAGGGTGACGGTCTCGCCGACGCTGCCCGTGTCGACCACGAGGAGGGCCACCGCGGCCGCGACACCGAGGAGGAACAGCGCGACCCCGGCGCCCACCGCGGCGCGGGCCCGCCCCTCGGTCTGGAACAGCGGGTCCCGACGATGCGGGCTGACGGGGTCGACCCGGGCGGACGGCGGGCTGACCGCGGGACCGGCGCGATGCCGCCGGTCGTACGCGTCGCGGCTCCGGGGCCGGATCAACGTCTGGTAGGCGAGGGTGAGGTCCTTGAAGCGGTCCGCCGCGGCGTCGTCGCCGGGGTTCCGGTCGGGGTGCAGCGCCTTGGCGTGCGCCCGGAACGCGGCGGTGATCTCGTCCGGCGTCGCGTCCGCGGACACCCCGAGCACCTTGTAGAGGTCGCCCCGCCGCACCGTGACCGACGCCATCCTCCCAGTATGGGGCGCGGCGCGGGCCGCGCCCAACCGGGCCGTCTATTGTCCGACCGATGTCGGTCACGCGGGGCGCGGGGACGCTCGCCCTCGTCGGCGGCGGAGAATGGAACGACGGGTGCCGGGGCTTCGACGGCGACCTGCTCACCGCGTCGGGCGGCCGCGAGGTCGTCGTGCTGCCCTCGGCGGCGGCGTTCGAGCATCCCGAACGGGTCGCGGACCGGGCCTCGGCGTACTTCCGGGACCTCGACGCCAAGGCGAAGCCGCTGATGGTCCTGCACCGCGCCGAGGCCGAGGATCACAAGCTCGCGGCCGCCGTCCGCAAGGCCCGGTTCGTGTACCTCTCGGACGGCTCCCCGCTGCATCTGCGCTCGGTGCTGAAGGACTCGGCGCTGTTCGAGGCGATGCTCGCCTCGTACCACGCCGGAGGGGTCCTCGCCGCGTCGGGCGCCGGCGCCACGCTGGTGTGCGACCCGATGGTCGACCCCCGGGGTGGGGCCTACACCGTCGGGTTGGGGGTCATCTCGGGGCTGGCGGTGTTCCCGTACCACGGCACCACCGCTGAGCACCTCCGCGAGCGCTCCATCGACCTCCTCCCGACCGGAGCCCGGCTGGTCGGCATCGACGAGCAGACCGCGCTGGTCCGCGACCCGCACGGCGTCTGGGGCGTCGTCGGTGTCGGCAGCGTGACGGTCTACCGGGAACGGGATTCGACGCGATACGAGACGGGCGCGCTCGTGCCCGATCTCGAGGGCTAGCTGCTCGCGGGCGTCGTCGTCCCGGGGACGGCCACCACGACGAGCTTCGTGATCACGACCGGGGTCTTCAACGCGCCGTCACCGGAGGACGGGGCGAAGCTCTCGATCTTCTTCGCGACGGCGAGCCCCTTCGTGACGTGCCCGAACACCGCGTAGTCGGGGGTCAGCCCGGCCGGCCCTTGCGGGCCCGTCACCACGAAGAACTGGGATCCCGCCGTCCCCGCGGGCTCCTGGCCGGTCTTGGCGAAGGCCAAGGTCCCGATCGGGTACGCCGGGGTGCCGGCGGTGGTCGTAGGCGGCTCGGCCTGGACGGTGTAGCCGGGCCCGCCGGCGGGCGTCTGGTCGGGGCTTCCGACCTGGATCACGAAGCCCTTCGCGGCCCGGACGAACGCCAGGTTGTCGTAGAAGCCTTGGTTGGCCAGGGTCACGAAGTCGTTGACGGCCTTCGGGTAGCGCGCCGCGTCGAGGATGGCGGTGATCGTGCCGCACGTCGTCTGGATCTTGGCGGTGTACGTCGCGTGCGGGTCGATGGTCACCGGCGGGGCGGAGAGGTGCGCAGCCTTCGCCGGGGGGGTCTTGACGGTCTTGCAGGACACGGCGCCCGACGAGCTGGAGCTGCTGTTGGTCACGCTGAGAACGACACCGACGATGATCACCGGGACGGCGACGATGGCGAAGCCGCGCATCGTCCGCATGGTGCGGCGCCGCTTCTGGAGTCGCTCCTCGATCTCACGGCGCGTCTCCCGGTTCTGGCGTTGACGTTCGCGCTTGGCTGCCTTCGACACAGGGGCGGGAGTCTATGGAACCCACCCGGGGCCCGGGGGGGCGCGCCGGTACCATCGTGCCGTGAGCCTCGTCGTGCAGAAGTACGGCGGCACCTCGGTTGCGGACCCCGACCGGATCAAGGCCGTCGCCGACCACATCGTCGCCACCCACCGGTCGGGGAACGACGTGCTGGTCGTCGTGTCCGCGATGGGCTCCACCACCGACGAGCTCGACCGTCTCGCCCACGAGGTCTCCGGCGCCCCGTCCGCCCGGGAGCTCGACATGCTCCTCACCGCCGGGGAGCGCATCTCCATCGCCCTGCTGTGCATGGCGATCATCGACCGGGGCGAGCACGCGGTGAGCTTCACCGGCTCGCAGGCCGGGATCCTCACCGACACGAGCCACGGCCGGGCCAAGATCGTCGAGGTCCGGGCGGAGCGCCTCCGAGCGACGCTCGCTACCCGCGCGATCGCCGTCGTCGCCGGCTTCCAGGGCGTCTCGACCGACTCCGATATCACGACCCTCGGCCGGGGCGGCTCGGACACCACCGCGGTCGCGCTCGCCGCCGCGCTCGCCGCCGACGTCTGCGAGATCTACACCGACGTCGCCGGCGTATTCACCGCGGACCCCCGGGTGGTCCCGAAGGCACGCCGATTGCCGCGCGTCTCCTACGAGGAGATGCTCGACCTCTCCGCGACCGGCGGCCGCGTCCTCGCGCTCCGCTCGGTCGAGTTCGCCCGCAACTATCACGTCCCGGTCCATGTCCGCTCGAGCTTCACCTGGGAGCCGGGCACATGGGTCGGAGAGGAGGACTCCTCGATGGAGCAGGCCATCATCTCCGGCGTCACCCACGACACCTCAGAGGCCAAGGTCACGATCGCGCGGGTCCCCGACCGGCCGGGGATCGCTGCCCGATTGTTCCGGACGTTGGCTGACGAATCCGTCAACGTCGACATGATCGTGCAGAACGTCTCGAGCGCCGGTCACACCGACATCTCGTTCACCGTCCCGAAGGACGAGCTCACCCGGACCCTGAAGGTCATGGAGACCATCGTCGAGGATCTCGAGGCCAGCGGTGTCACCCACGACGCGGACGTGGGGAGGGTGTCCATCGTCGGGGCCGGGATGAAGACCAACCCGGGGGTCGCCGCGTCCATGTTCGAGGTGCTGGCGGGCGACGACATCAACATCGAGATGATCTCCACCTCGTCGATTCGCATCTCCTGTGTCGTCCAAGCCGGCGACGTCGAGCGGGCCGTGCGGGCGCTGCACGACGCGTTCCAGCTCGATCGGGGATGAGCGGCGTGCGGGTCGGCCTCGTCGGTGCCACCGGTCTGGTCGGTGGGGAGATGCTGCGGGTCCTCGACGAGCGCCAGTTCCCGGTCGACGACCTGCGGGCCTTCGCGTCACCGCGCTCAGAAGGGCGGCGGCTCGCGTTCCGGGACGGTGAGGTCGTGTGCCAGCGCCTCACCGACGACGGGTTCAACGGCCTCGACCTCGTGATCGTCGACGTCGACGACCCGCTCGCGGCCGAGTGGGCCCCGAAAGCCGTGGCCGCGGGCGCGCGCGTGGTGGACAACTCGGCCGCGTTTCGCATGGATCCCGACGTTCCCCTCGTGGTCGCCGAGGTCAACCCCAACGATGCCCGCACGCTTCCGAAGGGCATCGTGTCCTGCCCCAACTGCACCACGATGGTGCTCGTCACGGCGCTCGCGCCGCTGCACCGGGCGGCGGTGATCGAGCGGATCGTCGTCTCGACCTACCAGTCGGTGTCCGGCGCGGGGCAGGCGGGGATGCACGAGCTCGCCGAGCAGTGGACCAAGGGCGGTGGCCAGGAAGAGACGCTGCGCCGCGCCGGTGCCATCCCCGGCGCCGTCGGTGCCGGTGACGTCTGGCCCAAGCCGATCGCCGGGAACGTCATCCCTGCCGCGGGGTCGCTCAGCGACCGGGGCTACACGTCGGAGGAGTGGAAGCTGGTGCGGGAGAGCCGCAAGATCCTCCACGCTCCCGACCTGAACGTGAGCCCGACATGCGTGCGCGTCCCTGTCTACGTGGGGCACTCGATGAGCGCGAACGTCCGCTTCGCCCGTGGTCTCTCCCGGGTGGACGCGGCCGCCCTC
>DATISY010000023.1:0-8736 GCA_035468285.1 Acidimicrobiia bacterium
CCACGAGCAGGCGCATCTCGCCATCGACCTCAGCGATGCGGGGTGCCCGATCGCTCAGGTTGGGCGGGAGTCGTTGCACCCAGAGATCGAGGGGCTCAACGACATGAGAGTCGGCCGAGTTGACGAGCCGGGCGGTCACCACCCGTCAGCCTACGGCGATTCGCCGGGGTTGGTGACGTTGACGGTGGCCGGCGCTGACTGGAGATGGGTGGTGTTGTCGACGGCCTTGTACTGGAACGAGTCGGTGTGTTGGTCCTCATGGGTCACCGTGCCTCCACCGGGCGCGGACGTCTCGTTCGTTGCGTACGTGAACTGGGTTGAGGGCGTGTACGGGTGCGTTATTGCCACCGGAGTACTGCCGGTCAGGATCGTCCCGAACTGAGGAAGCGTCGTGAACTGATACTGCAAGCCGCTCGGGTTGCTGGGGTCAGTGCCGCCGGAGAGCTGGAAGGGCCCCGCTGAATCTCCACCACCCAACGTGTTGGCGTCCACGTCGTTCATGACCGCCAAATTCCCTGTCGGATCGCAAGACGGATCAGTGGTCGGACAAACCAGTTGGGCCTGGTCGAGCGTGGGCGGCAGCGGCGGTGGTGGGGTCGGAGGCGGGGGCGGTGGCGGCGGAGGTGGCGGCGGCGGTGAACCAGGGGTTGTGGGTGCGGGTGACACGGACTGCACGACGGCGCCGCTCACGACGACTTGGGCGGCGAAGGGTTGGAAGACGCCGTCACCGATGCCGTGCTCGGTGAGATCGGCCAGCACGTTCGTTTGGATCCACTGGATGAGTGCGAGCTCGTCGGGTGTCAGGCGTGTCGTGGTTCCGCACAGCGCGCCGTTGCTGTCGACGCACTCGTCGAGGGGGTTGAGTGTCTTGGTCTGGCCGCCGGCGCCGGTGAGGTTGATGTTGTCGATGACCGCGGTGAAGGTGCAGGTGGTGGAGCGGGTGCAGGTGACGACGAAGGCGGTGCCGGCGACGGCGGCGGTGGCGCCGCCCCCGTCTTGTTGGAAGGTCTGGCTCTGGGTGAGGGCGGCGGTGCGGTTGTAGGTCCGTCCGACGTCGAGGCTGCCTTCGACTTGGCGGTTGCCTTGGCTGTCGGTGAGCTTCTTGATCGTGAACGTTGTGCTGACGTCGACGCGGGTGTACGCGCTGTCGGCGTAGTCGATCTCGGCTTGACCGCTGGCGTCGGTCTGGACGGTGTCGCCGACCTTCAGCGACTGACCGTTCTTGGCCGGCTTGAAGGTCGTCGAGCCGGCGGTCTCGACGGAGACGTGGCCGACGGAGCTGGGCTTGATGACGAGCTTGGCGAACGCTTGGGAGTTCTTGCTCGGCGTCGTGGTGGTCGTGGTGGTGGGGTGGGGCTTGCTCGGGCTGCCCGGCGTGGCGAACGCCGCGGTCGGAGCCGCGATCGCCAGCGCCGCCCCGACGACTGCCACGGCCAAGAATCGAATGGTGCCCATGGAACCTCTACCCCGTACCCCTGCACCCGCCAGTGCCCGATCCCATCGATCGACGCCGCATATTAGGGGGCTAGGCGGTCGCCGTGCACGACATCCGCCCGGGAATGGCGCCAATCGGGGGTTTCTGCCTTGTTCTCGTCACCCCGATGCCCGGATTAAGCGGATGCGCCGCGGCTAGGTGCCGAGGACGACGACGCAGTCGGCGGCGGTCGAGCCAGGCGGGGCGGGGGTGGGGAACGGCTGGACGAGGGTGCCGGGGCCGACCGCCATGGCGAGCGCGGTCGCTTCGCTCTCGAAGCCCGTCTTGCACTCGACGATGGAGCCTTGGCGCACGGCGCCGTTCCCGGTTCCGACGACGGTGTACCCGACACCGCTGAGTGCGAGGCCCTTCGTTGCTGCGGCCTTGGCGACTGCGGATGAGTTGATCACCTCGACGTGGACCTGCTGGGGTGGGCGCCCGCGGGCCGGGGTTGTCGTCGACGTCGATGTCGTGGAGCTCGTCGGGGCCACCACGACTTTGGTTGGGGTCGAGCTTCCGCCGAGCAGGACGACGACGGCGACGATGAGCACGAGGAGCAGGACGGTCGCCGCGGCGGCGAGCATCACCCACCGCCGGCGGTACCAGGGGCGGTCGGCGTCCTCGGCGTCGTCGGGGTCGTCATCGTGGCGTGCTCGGTATCGGTCGCGGAGCGCGTCGAGTCCACAGAGGATGAGTCCGACGATCGCGATGACACCGACCCAAGCCATTGTGAGACTGCTCCTTTCCGGGCGGGGAGTTTACGGTCAAAGTGTCGAAGCGTGGTGCGCGGTGCGTAACCGTGCGCGGAGCGCAGGGTGCCGTTGTCTCTGGCGAGGTCCCAGAGCGTTGGGGTCACGGCGCGGCTACTCGGGGGCGGGCCGTTGCTCCTCGTGGTATTCTTCTTCGACGTTCACGGTCCAGACGTCGTGGTTCGCGCCGAAGATGTTCTCGACGGAGAGCATCGCGGTGTACATCGAGTGGTCCTGGTTGTTGTACTTGTGCATCCCGTTGCGACCGACGGGGTACACGTTGGGGGTGTGCTCGGCGAGCCAGTCGCGAAGGGTGTCGACGTTGGTCTTGTAGTGCGCGTCGTACATCGGGTAGGCCTTCGGCATCCGGACGACGTAGCCGGCTTCGACGCGAGCAGGGTCGTCGAGCAGTCCGATCTCGTGGATCTCGTGCGTGGCCTGCGCGACGAGGTCGGTGTCGGATTTGGTCCACATGTCGTCGCCCTCGTTGACGAAGAACTCGAGGCCGAGGCAGGTGCGTCCGTCCTTGACGAGGTACGGGGACCAGGTGCCGAAGTTCTGGATTCGGCCCACCTGGACGGTGGCGTCGTTGATGTAGATCCAGTTGTCGGGGAACCCGTCTTCTTCGGGGAGGACGAGCGCGACGGTGATGAAGTCGCGGTATCGGAGCGCGCCGGCTGCGGCGAGCACGTCGGCGGGTGGTAGCGGCTCCATGGCTCGGACCAGGGCGCCGAGCGGCATGGTGGAGATCACGTCGGTGCACTCGTATCGGGTTGGCGCACCGCCGGTCTCGGCGGTCACCGCGATCGCCCGTCCGTCGCGGTGCTCCATCTTCACGACTCTTGAATCGAACGACAGCTTGGAGCCCCGCGCGGTGACGAGCTCGGCGGCTCGCTCCCACATCATCCCGGGACCGTATTTCGGGTAGTTGAACTCCTCGATGAGGCTGGTGACCTGCTTGGACTTGTCGGCTCGGCGGCGAATGCGCTTCGGCTTCAGGGCTTCCCACACGGCACGGAACAGCGACAGGTTCTTGATGCGCTGCGCACCCCAGTCGGCTTGGATCTCCGTGCAGGGCACGCCCCACACCTTCTCGCTCTGTGTCTTGAAGAAGTGGCGGTAGAGCCGCCACCCGAACCGCGAGGCGACGAACCCCTCGAGCGTGCTCGTGTCCTTCGGTGGGTGGACGCGCACCCACAGGTAGGAGCCGACGCACCGGATCGCTTCGATCGGGCCGAGGTTGCGGAGCGCGTTCATGGCGGAGATCGGGTAGTCGTAGAACTTGCCGCGGTAGTAGATGCGGCTGAGCCGGGGACGGCGGAGGAAGTCGTCGGGGCCGAGGATCTCGAACCAGAGGTCCTCGACGGGCTGGACCTTGGTGAAGAAGCGGTGCCCTCCGATGTCGAAGCGCCACCCGTCGCGCATCGGGGTGCGGCTGATCCCGCCGACGACGGTGTCCGATTCGAGGATCGTGGAGGAGACGCCGCGCTTGTGGAGCACGTACGCGGCGGTCAGTCCGGCCGGTCCGGCGCCGATGATGACGACGTCGGGCTGGTCCGGAGACGGGTCGGAGTCAGTCACGGGGCGTCCAGCCTACCGACGAGGCTGCCGTTGCTTGATCCTCAGGGGACGGACAGTCCGAGGAACGCCAGCACGGAGTACGCGAGCAGCCCGGCGGCCGCCAGCCCGAGGGCGAGGCGTTCGGCGTCGGGCCGGTCGGTGATGATGGCGACACCGAGGAGGAAGGGGAGCGTGCTGGCGCAGTAGCGCTCGAAGGAGTCGAGGTTGTGCGCCGAGAGCCCGAGGATGAGCGCGGCGGCGGCGTACGCGGTGTACGAGCCGGGGAGGCGGCGCGCCACGACGATGAGCAGCGCGGCGAACACGACGGCTGACAGCACGTGCAGACCGGGGCCGAAGCGGCCGGCGTTGACCAGGTCGCGGACACCGTGGGCGAGGCTCGTGACCGGGAGCTCGAACCGGCCGCGGAGGTTGGCGCGGTTCTGGACGGTGAGGGGCGCGAACCCGTCGCCGAACGCGATGCCGGCGTAGGCGAGGAAGGCAGCGGTCCCGACCGCGGGGGCCAGGGTCGCGCCGACGCGCTGGAGCCGATCGCGCAGCACTGCGGTGGGCCAGCCGCGCGCCGCCTCGATCGCCGCGGGGACGACGAGGAGGATGCCGACGGGCCGGCACAGCCCGGCGAGGATCCCGAGCGGGATCGCGGCGCCGAAGCGTCGGGTGCGCACGGCGAGGAGGACGCCGGCGGCGAGCGCCATGGCGGTGGCGTCGGCGTAGCCGAGGACGAGCACCGAGAAGGGCGGGAAGATCGCGCCGAACCACGCGGCGCGGCGGGCGAGGCGGGCGTCGCCGGTCTCGAGCAGTGCGAGGCGGTGGAGGAGCGCGGCGAAGACGAACGCGGAGGCGTTCGCGACGACGATGAGGGCGATGTCGTCGCGGCCGAAGAGGAGGGTGCCGAGCCCCCGGGTGAGGATCGGGACGAAGGGGAAGAACCGGAGCGCGGCGCGGGGCAGCCCGGAGTACCCGTGGGTGGCGATCGAGCGGTAGAAGGCGGCGTCCCACGCGAAGAGCCCTTGGCGCAGCGCGGCGGGGCGGGGGGGCTTGCCGATCTGGTCGTACGCGAAGCGGCTGAGCCCGAGGCCGGCGAGCACGATGAGGCGGGCGGTGACCCAGGGGACGACTGCGGCCCGTAGGTCGGAACGGAGGAAGTGTGACGCGCGGGCCCGCGCGACGAGCTGGTTCACGCGGAGAAGGTGCTGAGACCCATGTACTCGAAGATCGAGTCGTCTTGGACGACGCGCAGCGTCGTGTGGGGTCGGGCCGCGGTCAGGGCGGCACCGACGGCCTCGCACTTGCCTTCGACATGGTTGAACCCGGTGGCGAACACGTACCAGATGGTGTGGTGGCCGGCCCGGGTGAGGACCTTGCGGGCGAACGCCTGGGGGTCCGCGGCGCGGATGCGGTCGATGTAGTCGACCCAGTTGACCCGGTCGGGGTTGGCCGCGTCGGGGAAGGTGAGCTGGGTCAGGCCGGGGACGGCGCCGAGGCGGCGGCTGGCGGAGGGCCCGATCTGGTCGGGGCAGTAGGCGACGATGTCACCGGGATGGGCCTCGGCGGCGATGATGTTCGTCGACGGCGCGGCTTGGGTCCGGTTGGTGGTGACGTTGCGGATCCCGCCGATGATGCCGATGAGGACGACGACCGCGAGGACGCCGGCCTGGACGCGCCGGTCGAGGAAGAGGGTCACGCCGACGGCGACGAGGAGCACGAAGAACGGGAACATGACCGCCGCGTAGCGGGCGTCGAAGGCGCTCCCGGCGAGGAACGACGCGCTGGTGCCGACGAGGAGCGTCCCGAAGGCGAGGGTGGCGTCGCGTCGGGTCCGGGGTTGGGTGCCGAGGTCGAGCTCGATGGTGCGCCGGTCGACGCCCCGGCCGAAGACGGCGAGGACGACGAGGGTGATGAGGGCGAAGACGAGGATGAAGGTCTCGGCATGGCTGTCCTCGCCGCCGAACTTGAGGAGCGCCTCGGCGATCGCGGACCACGGCACCCGGGCGTTGCCCCACGGCGTGCCGGTGTGTTTCGCCTGGTAGAGGAAGGTGGGGATCCACGCGGCGAAGGTGGCGGTGCCCACCACGATCGCGGCGAGGCTGCGCCACGCCGCCTGCCGGGCCGGGCCGGGCTCGGCGCGCCGGGCCCGCCAGGCGAGGAGCAGGACCGCGACCGCGATGAGGTAGAAGGACCAGTACTGGGTGTAGACGAGCAGGGCGGCGATGAGCGCCACGAGGGCGAGGCGCCCGACGGTGGGCCGCTCGACGGCCCGGAGCACGGCCAGGTAGCCGGCGAACACCAGGAGCATGACGAGGGCGTACATGCGCGACTCGGTGCCGTACCGGATCGCGTAGGGAGAGGTGGCGAGGACCACGACGGCGAGCCACGCCACCGGTCGGCCGCCGAGGCGCTTGCCGGCGAACCAGGCCAGCGGCAGGGCCGCGACCGAGAACAGCCCGGACAGGGCCCGCACCGCCCTGTCGCCGGTCCCGAAGAGGCGGATCCAGCCGTGAAGGACGACGTAATAGAGAGGTGGGGCACCGTCGTGGCGCAACGCGTCGTGGAGGCGGCTGAGCGGGAGCCGGGCGATGTTGACCGAGAGGGCTTCGTCGAGCCAGAGGTCGGAGCGGGTGTAGAAGCGGAGCGCGATCCCGACGAGGACGACGCCGGCGATGACCACGGCGCCCCACGAGAGGTGGAGGCGCGGGGGCGGTTCGCTGGTGGTTGGGCGCGCGGGCGCGTCGACGCTCACGGGTCAAGGACCCTAGACCGGCACCGTCAACCTTGGATCATCGGTCGGACGTGGGTGGCGAAGGCCTCGAGGCTGTCGCGGGCGGGGGCGTCGCGGAACCAGAGGACGAACTCCCGGCACCCGGCGTCGACGAAGGCCTGGACCTTCGCCGCGACCTGCTCGACGGTGCCGACGAGGTTGTCGCGGGCGTAGATCTCGGGGTCCTCCCCGCCCCAGAGGTTCCCGCCGTCGGGGGCGGCGAGCCAGGCGGCGAGGTCCCGCTCGGTGTCGAAGATCCGGCAGTCGGGGCCGTGGGTGCGCACGATCGAGTCGAAGTCGCGTCCGAGGCGTTCGCAGTGGCCCCGGAGCACCTCGGACTTGTGGATGAACTCGTCCAGGCCGACCTGCCAGTTGGTGGCGTCGGCGAGCGCGGCGGCGATGCGGAGCGTGACCTTCTCGCCGCCGCCGCCGACCCAGATCGGCGGGAGGGACTGGAGGGGTTTCGGGTCGCAGTAGGCGCCGTCGAGGTGCAGGTGCCGGCCCTCGAACGTGACGGTCTCGTCGGTCCACAGGGCCCGGACGACCTGGAGCGTCTCCTCGAGGACCTCGAGCCGGTCCCGGTCGGCGAGGTAGTCGTAGCCGTATGCCTGGTACTCCTCGTCGTACCAGCCGGCACCGAGCCCGAGGATCAGGCGACCGCCGCTCATGACGTCGAGCCCGGCGGCCTCTTTGGCGAGCAGCCCGGCGTTGCGGTACGAGGCGCAGGTCACGAGCTGACCGAGCCCGATCGAGACGGTGCGTTGGGAGAGGGCGGCGAGGGTGGTGAACGCCTCGAAGACGTGGGTGGGCTCGCGGCGGGGCACGGTCTCGACGTGGTCGTAGACCCAGAGGTGCTCGTAGCCCAGCTGTTCGGCGAGCTGGGAGAGCTCGACGGTGCGGGCCCAGGCGTCCGCGGCGCCCCAACCGGTGTACTCAAGCTTCCAGCCTTGGGGCGCGAACGCGCCGAACCGCAATGGGGAAGGGCTCACGGCTCAGCGGCTCACGGGCGCCAGGCCATCAGCGTCCGTCGGGGCCGTGGCCCTTGAAGTCCCACCACTGGACTTCCACCATCATGGGGAGCCGGTACCGGACATAGAAGCTGGTGATGGCGAGCATCTCGTAGTCGTCGACCTTCTTGTCCACGATGTCGACGCGGTCGTCGTGCTCCCGGAAGGCGGTGGCTCGGGCGAGCATGTCGTCGAGCTCGGCTTCGGTCTGGACGGAGATCCCGAAGTGGTCGAGGCGGGGGCATTCCATCGGGGGCTCGTCGGCGATGAGGAACACGAACTGCTCGTACGTATAGGCCGAGAGGACGAGCCGCTGCCGGTCGATCGTCATCTGCGGGATCTCTTCCCAGCCGAACACCTCGCGATAGAACCGGACGATCTCGTCGCGGTTCGCGGGGTCGAGGAGGTCCGGCGGGAGGCTCATCGCCACGTGGTTGAACCGGGGTTTCCGGGTGCTGACGGTGCTCATGCACTCCCCTTTCTCCGGGGCACGATCATGACCTTGGCCGCGAGCGCGCCGTCGTGGAGGCCGACGATGGCGTCGTAGAGCCCGTCGAGGGGGACGTCGGTGGGCTCGATGAGCAGCTCGGTGGGGAAGTCGGGTCGGGCGAGGAGCTCGAGGGCCCGCTCGAAGCCGTCGGCGTCGTAGACGAACGCGCCGGTGACGACGAGCTCGTTCAGCAGGATCCGGTTGGCGTCGAGGCGCGGGGACTTCATGCCCGCGCCGACGAACACGAGGGTCCCGCCCCGCTTGAGCTGGGCCAGCGCGGCCTCCATGGCGACGGCGTGCCCGGAGCATTCGAGGGCGACGTCGAAGGGGTCGTCGACGGTGTCACCCGGCGAGCGGGGCGCGACGAGGGTGTCGGGCTCGACGGCGACGGCACCGAGGCGCGCCGCGAGGGCCCGCCGGACGGGGTGGGGTTCGCTGACCACGATGTCGGTGACGCCCCGGGCCCGGGCCGCGGCGATGCTCAGTGAGCCGATCGGGCCGGCGCCGGTGACGAGGAGGCGCTGCCCGGCGTGGACGCCGCCCCGGGTGAGCCCGTGGAGCGCGACGGCGAGGGGCTCGGCGAGCGCCGCGGCGCGCAGCGACATGCCGTTAGGGACGCGCCGCAGCCCCCGCTCGTCGGAGAGCGTGTACTCGGCGAAGGCACCGTCGGCGTGCGCGCT
>DATISY010000024.1:0-13577 GCA_035468285.1 Acidimicrobiia bacterium
GTTCGAGGAGCCGACGACCCCGACGGTCTCCTCGAACGACGCCGGTCCACGCTCAGGAGCGACGCAACGCGGGCAGCAGCTCGGTGGCAGCCCAGGCGATGAAGTCGGGTTTGGTGTAACCACCGACCTGCACCAGGGCGATCTGGTCGAATCCGGCCGCCTCGAACCCGCGGATCCCGTCAACATGGCGCGCGACGTCGGGCCCGCACGGCATCTGGGCGCGCACATCGGATTCCCGCACGGTCTTGGCGGCTTGGTCGAACGACGCGGGGAGAGGGAGCTCGGCGTTCACCTTCCAGCCGGCCGTGAACCAGCGGAACTGGTCCATGGCCCGATTGACCGCGGTCCCTTCGTCCGGGTCGTACGACAGTCCGATCTGGCCGACGCGCGGCTTGCCGGCCCCACCATGACGGTCGAAGAGGTCGGCGAGCTCGGCGCGGGGCTCGACGGCGATCATGGCGTCCGCCAGGCGGCCCGCCAACCGGCAGGAGCTCGGGCCCGACACCGCGACCCCGATCGGCGGTGCTTGTTCGGGGAGGTCCCAGAGCCTCGCCGACTCCACGTCGAAGTGCCGACCCCGGTAGTTCACCGTCCCGCCGGCCCACAACGCCCGGATGATCTCGATCGCTTCGGTGAGCATCTCGTGACGGAGGCCCACCAGCGGCCAGTGCCCACCCACGATGTGCTCGTTCAGGTTCTCGCCCGCCCCGAGCCCCAACGTGAACCGGCCGTCGGACAGCAACTGGATCGTGGCGGCCTTCTGCGCCACGACCGCAGGGTGATACCGACGGATGGGGCAGGTGACGTACGTCATCAACGGGATCCGGTCCGTGGCCTGCGCCGCCGCGCCGAGCACGCTCCAGGCGTACGGAGCGTGGCCCTGCGAGTCGAGCCACGGGAAGTAGTGGTCGCTGATCACCGCGAAGTCGAACCCGGCTTCCTCGGCGAGCACGAGGTCACGGACCAGGTCTTTGGGACCTGACTGCTCGCACATCATCGTGTAGCCGATCGCGGTCATCCCGGTCCCTCCGCTGCGGCCGGTGGCAACCGGACCGGCGTTGTTCAGGCGATGTCAGCAGCAATACCCGCCCCGTCGGGGCCGAGAAACCACGGCGGATGGCCCCGACGCCGATGGGGAGGCCCTGCACCCTCGGTGGTCGCCGCGAGGTGGTCCGGGTCAGCCGTACGCGGGCGGTTGGCCGCATCGAGCCGATCTCCCCCACCGGCCCACGGACGCAGGGGGGACCGCGGCAACGGTGGGGGCGAGGTGGGGCAGCGGGCGGTCGACTGCTTGACTGAGGCGGTGGCCGTGACGATCTACGGGGTCTGCGCCCTCACGTTCATGATGACGATGTATGCGCTCGAGGGACGCGGGAGCCGCTACGTGCTGGGTTTCGCCAGCGGGTGCGTGTTGTCGAGCGCGTATGGGTTCCTGTCGGGGGCCTGGCCATTCGGTGTGGTCGAGTTGATCTGGTCGATCGTGGCCTGGCGACGGTTCCGGTCGGTGAACAGCCTCGAGCCGCGGCCCGAACGGCCCTGAGCAGGTCTCGTCCCGCGAGACGTCTCGGAGATCAGGTTCCTCGACGCTCGACGATCGTCCGTCCCGGCTGCTCGAGATCCGGAGGGCGACGGCGTCGGCCCCGCGGTAGGCGCGGCGTCATCGAGTGACAGGTTCGTCGTGTATCCACCGTCGCAGGGCACCGCGATGTACCCCGCGGGAGACCGGCTCCTTCACACCGCGATCAGCTCGCCACGGGGAGGAAGAGCGTCATTGCTGGTAGCCCTCGACGGTGGACGGCGGACGCGCCGTCGCCCGATCGGGGTCTTCACCCGCGTCGCGCCGCCCGCGGCGTTGGCGCAGCAGGTCCCAGCACTGATCCAGCTGCACCTCGAGGTCACGGAGCCGCGTCGCGTCAGCGTCGGTCCCATTTCCTTCGCTGGTGTGGTGTTCGAGGTTGTGCTCCTCGTCGACCAGCCGACTGATGCGCTCGATCAGATCGTGATCGTCCATCCAACCTCCTGTGGTTCGCCACGCTGGGCCGAATCCTCGGGCAGACCATCATCGCGCTTCGCTCGGCCGCACCGATCCTCGACCAGCAGCCCAGCGAAACGTCGAGGGCGCGCCGATCCCCGGTCACGCCGGCCCGCCTGAGCGCTGGTGGCCCTTGTCCCCTGCCGCAGACCGGTGGCACCGATCGCGGCGGCCAGGTCCGGGTGATGCGGCGGGGTGCGGCGGTCGAGCCGTGCCTGCTCGCGTCGTGGCTGCGCCCGTTGAAGCCGATCGTGTGGGCTGTGCCTGCGGTGGGGCATGCGTCGCGAGCCGCGCGACCTCGATGTGCTCGTGCACGCGTCGGAGGCGCCGCGTGGGCCTCGAGCGGTGGCGGAGCTGGTCGGCTACCGCGCCGGCGCGGCGGGCGGCCCGATCTGCCACCAGCCGGTCGGTTTCGGTGGGCTCAGAAGATGGCCTTGCAGGAGGTCGCACCCGAGGTCCCGGAGGTACTCGAGGTGGCGGGGTGTCTCGACTCCCTCGGCGATGGTGCCGAGGTGCAGGGCCTTCGCGAGCCCGACGATGGCGGCGACGATGGCTTCCGATTCCGGATCGGAGCCCAGGCCGGCGACGAACGACGCGTCGATCTTGAGTGCCTCGGCGGGGAACCGTTTGAGGTAGGTCAGGGAGGAGTACCCGGTGCCGAAGTCGTCGATGGCGATGTGGACCCCGGCGGCGCGGAGCTCGCCGAGAGCCACGGTGCTCTCGTCGGTGTCGTCCATGAGCACGGTCTCGGTGACTTCGAGCCAGAGCCGGTCGGGTTCGAGTCCGCTGTCCTCCAGGATCGTGGCGATGGCGCCCACGAGCCCGGGGTCGTGGAGCTGGAGTGGGGAGAGGTTCACGCTCAGGGTGAGGTCGGGGCGGACGAACTGGCGGCGGGTCCACCGGGCCATGTCCTCGCAGGCCAGGTGCAGGATCTGCTTGCCGAGCTCGGTGATCAGCCCGGACTGCTCGGCGATGGGGATGAACTCGCTGGGGTTGATCTCGCCGAGGGTCTGGTGCTCCCAGCGGGCCAGGGCTTCGACGCCGACGATCGTGAGGTCGGTGGCAGTGACGATCGGCTGGTAGTCGATGGTCAGCTCGTTGGCGTCGATGGCCTGCCGGAGGCCTTCGTGGAGGAGCACACGTCGCGACATCGAGGAGCGCATGGTCTCGTCGAAGAACTCGACACAGGCTCGCCCGTTCTCTTTGGCGCGGTACATGGCGACGTCGGCGTACGAGAGGACGAGGTCGGGTCGACTCGTCGCAGTGGTGTGGCGTGCGATGCCGATGCTGGCCGTGACCACCACCTCACGGCCGGACGGCAGCTGGACGGGGGCTCGGATGGCGGCGAGGACGCGGTCCGCGATCGAGCGGGCGGCATCGGGGTCCGAGGTCCAGCATGCGACGACGAACTCGTCACCGGCGAGTCGACCGACCACGCCGCCGGAGCCCACGGAGTTGGTGATGCGGACGGCCACTTCTTGAATGACGCGGTCGCCGACGCCGTGACCGAAGGTGTCGTTGACGGTCTTGAAGCCGTCGAGGTCGATGAGGAGCAGGGCGGCGCCTGCGTCGACGCCGTGCTCAGTGGCTCGGAGGAGGCTTCCGAGCACCAAGTCGCGGTTCGGCAGCCGCGTGAGAGGGTCATGGGTGGCCTGGAAGCTCAGCTCCTCCTCGGCCTGCTTGCGGCTGGTGATATCGGAGAACGAGCACACGACGGCGTCGTTGAGCGTGTCCTCGACCGTGATCGGCTGGGCGCTCACCGAGAACCAACGGATCCCCGAATCGGTGGCCACGCCGATGACGACCCGGTTCTGCGGGGTGCACTCGCGGAGCGCGACCGCGACCGGGTGCTGGTCGGGGGCGAGCGAGGTGCCGTGTTCGGTCATCATCGGCCAGGCTTCGAGCAGCTGGCGACAGGAGCTCCCGACCTCGATTCCCGCTCCGGTCTGCGCAAGAGCGGCCTCGTTGACGCTGACGACCGTGTCGTCGCGGTCGACGACCATGACGCCCTCGTCGAGGGCCGCGACGACGGCGCTGTAGCGGGCCTCGGCGGCTTCACGCTCGAGGCGCTCGGTGAGATCGGCGCAGACCGCCACGGTCCCGGACGGTTCGCCCAGGTCGTCGCGGAGTGGCGACACGGAGACCTGCACGCTGACGGTGCCGCGATCGGCCCGCTGGTGCGCCACCCGTCCCGAGCGGGTCGTGCCGGTGGCGGTGACCGCGTCGGGCCCGAGGACGGTACGAACCGGCTCGCCGATCACCTCGACGGCCCGATACCCGTAGAAGTCCTCCGCGGCGCGGTTCCAGCCGCGGATGTTGCCGTCGAGGTCGGCGGCGACGACGGCGTCGGAGACGTGGGCGATGAGGCTGGCTTGGTACCGCAGGGCGGTCTCGGCGCGGCGGCGCTCGGCGATGCTGCGGAGGATGACCTGGTGGGCCGGGCGACCGTCCCACTCCGTGCAGACACTGATGGATTCGTAGGGCTTCGTCGTACCGTCCGGGGCGATGAGGTGGACCTCGGCCGGCGCCGAGACCATCCCGGGCTCGGTCAGCTGGGCGATCCGGTTCACGGTCTCTTCGAGCGATGTCGGGTGGATGAACTCGTGCAGCTGGCGCCCGACCCATTCGTCAGGCTTGTTGATGCCTGCCATCTCCAACGTCGCCGGGTTGACGTAGCGGACGACACCTTGCTGGTGGACCACGATCGGGTCCGGGTTCATCTCGACGAGGCGGCGGTAGCGGTCGACGATGCCGCGGAGGGTCTGCTCGGTGCGGCGCTGCTCCGTGACGTCGGCGGCGATCCCGACGAAGCCGGTGACCGCCCCATCCGGTCCGTGGAGGAGGCGGGCTTGGACCCGGACGTGGATCGGGTCGCCGTCCAGGTCGTCGACCCGCTGGTCGAGGTCGTAATGCGCCCATGGCGTCGCGCCCCGCACCGGGAGGCGGATGGGCTCGAGGAGGGCCGCCGCGCGGTCTTCGGAGAGGTTCAGCGCGGGGGTCGGGTCGTCGAACCAGTAGACGACGTCCTGGGCCAGGTCGTACTCGAAGGTCGCGACGCGCCAGAGCCGGGCCAGGTCGTCGATCCGTTCGAGGCTCGATGCGACGTCAGCGGCGCTCGATTCCCAGTCCCGCTCGATGGTCATCCGACTCGACCACGACCTCCCGCCGGTTCCGGCGAGCCGAGACGGTCTCGCCGCCCGGCTTCTTCACAGGAGCCCCATCAGCCCCTAGCGTGAGCAGGTTAACACCGAGAGTGGGTGGCTACGCGCGGTCAGCGATGGGGTTCGTCGAGGAGCACGGCGGTGTTGTAGCCGCCCATCCCGATCGAGGACTTGAAGGTGATCCCGGGACGGCGCTCGACGGGGCCCGAGAGGAGGCGAGGATGGCCCGGCGCCACGGGGCGCGGCGCCGGGATCGTGCCCTCTTCGTATGCGAGGCAGGAGATCGCCACCTCCACGGCGGCGGCGGCGCCCTGGCAGTGACCGACGAGGGGCTTGAAGGAGAAGATCCCCGCGGCTTCGGGGAAGAGCCGGTCCAAGAGCGCAGCCTCGGCGCCGTCGCACTGCCGCGTGCCGGGCCCATGGGCGTTGAAGTAGACGACGTCCTCGGCGGCCACCCCGGCATTGCGGAGGGCAGCGCGGTAGCAGGCCTCGATGTGCTTTGGCTGGCCGGCGAGGGAGATCGCGTGGTGCGCGTCGTGGCTCATCGCCCCGCCCCGCAGGGTGGCGTAGGCCCCGTCGGGCCGAGCCGACACGATCAGGGCGACGGAGGCCTCACCGCCGACGAATCCTCGGCTGCCTTCTTGGAAGGGCCGACACGCGTCGAGCGGCGGACGGTCCACCACGACGACACCCAGGTCGACCATCTGGCGGGCGTTCTCGGGGGTGCCCGACACGTCGGTCGCCACGATGAGGACATCGTCGACCATGCCGCTGTCGAGCCACAGCTTGGCGGTCAGCAGCGCCGCGTTGCCCGAGGCGCACATCGCGACGACGTTCATGCTCGGCCCGTGAAACCCGTGTTCGATCATGAGGTTGGTGATCGGCGTGGACGGCATGAGGCGGATGTACTCCCGACGGGAGACGCGCCCGGCCTTCGGTCCGTAGAAGTCCCGCCACAGTTCGACCTCGGACAGCACGACCGCATGGATCAGGCCGACCGTCGCGCCGGGACGCCAGCCTCGCTCGCGGGCGTCCTCCACCGCTTCGCGGCCCGCCGCATGGAGCGAGCGGCTGAACTTGGTCTCCCCTTCGAGCCCACCCTCGTCGGGGATCAGGCTGACCCAGATCGAGTCCTGATCGAACCGGGACCCGAAGCCGGGGTGGAGCCGCACCGACGACTCGCCCTTGACGAGCCCGTCCCACAGGTGCTTCTTTCCCCAGCCGTACCCGGTGACGGCGCCGATCCCACAGATCGCCGAACTCGACGACGGCCACCACTGATTCGGCATACCTGACCCCTCTCCGCGATACCTACACGTACCAGGTCACCGACGTGTGATGCCAGCGGGCACATGGGCTCGGTCTGAGGCCGACGCCACGAGATCGTCGCGCCCGGTCCGTGATCGGAACGTTACGGCATCGACCGATACGCCCAAGAACCGGTCGCGAGCGCGACGCGCTTGCCGTCCTCGTTGGTCACGTCCGCGGTTCCGATCGCGTAGGAGCGACTGCGATGGACCACCGAGGCGTGCGCGGCGAGATCGCGGCCGTCTGGCGGTACCGGCCGCAGCAGGTTCACTTTCACATCGAGCGGAATGCAGCCCGCGCCGGCGGGCACCGTGGCCTGGACCGCGGCGTCCAGCGCGCGGTGCGCCAGCAACGCGATGACGCCACCCTGCAGGTAACCGACCGGTCCGCAGAGCCATCGTGCGCATGGCAGCGACAGCGCAACGTGAGCCTCATCAACCTCATCGAGCGTCATCCCGAGCAGATCCTGCAACGGAGGGGAGGGAAGCTCGCCACGGAGCTGCGCGAGGAGGACCTCCAGCCCGCTGGACCTGTCCCAGACCGCGCGGTCCAGGACCTCGCCCTGCACCGGTCGCAGATACGGGTCCGGCTCCTGCGGTGCGGGACCCGCCGCCGGGGGTGGCGAAGCGGGGGGGTCGGGAACGTCGGACAACGGGGGGAAGACCGTGCAGCGGGACGTGCCGGCGGCGAGGAGCCGACCACGCTGATCCGTGACCTGCACCCGGGACAGCGCGACCTCGGGGGTCGTATGGATGGACTGACCGGACGCGACCGCTTGGCTCTCCCGGTCCGGCCGGTCGAGCCAGGTCAGGGACAGCTCGGCGGTGGTGTAGAGGGTGGCCTCGGGCAACGTGGTGTGGACGGCGGAGCCGAGCGCGCTGTCGGCCGGGATGATCAGCGCACCATCACAGATCCGTCCGTGCGACGTCCGGAGCCAGTCCGTGAGCGGCATGACACTCGTCGCCGCGCCCGCCTCGACCTGGACCGGCCGCATACCGGTGAGATGCGCGATCGGTGCGCGGTCGTAGTCACCGCTCAGGTACGTCTGCAGCAAGGCGAGACCCGACAACCGGACCAGCGACGGCTCCAAGAACGACCCGCTCGCCGGTTCCTCCCGCACACGGAACATCGCGCGCACCATATCCGCGGGCGCTTCGGATCGCCCCCGGTCCGTCAGCCGTGCGACCGATCCCAGGCGTCGAGACACCCACCGCTCAGTCCCCCAGTAAGAGGATGTACGTCGCGTCCTCGGTCACGACCGGCGTCCCCTCCAGCGTCGACCAGACGGTCTGCACGTGGCTCAGGACCATCCGCTGACCGCCCTGCTTCTCGACCGGGTCGGACACACGCACGCGCCCCTCGAGGACCTCGCCCACCACCGGCTGGTCATGCCAGGTGAACATCTGCTCACCGTGCAGGTAGATCGCACCCGGTGAGGCGGCGGTCCGGAAGAGGTCTGAACCCGGAGCCAGCATCGACGGCGGCAGCGACCCGCCCGGCTGGAGGCCGGGCAGTGCACACGAGTGCAGCCAGGCGAAGCTGAACGTCGGCGGCACCGGGATGCCCGGATGACCAGCGGCCATCGCGGACTCCAACGACGCGTAGACCGGATTCTCGTCGTGAATCGCCCGAGCGAACGCCCACACCGCCGAGTGCTCGACTCGCACGCGCACCGCCGGGCCCCATTCGCCATACCGGATCTCGGTCACGGCGAAACCGGCACGTCGTCCGTTTGGTCTCGAGTCACAGGCCCCCAAACGGTTCTCAGCCCAGGATGCGGGCTGTCTGCGCCTCGATCCGAAACGACAGTTTGGTGCCCACGGCTGACGGACAATACCGGGCCAGCCTCCCCGCAGATCGGGCGCTCCGCGAACGAACGCCCGACCGAGAAGGGGAGAGCGCGTGGTGCCCGACCGGTAGCGTGCCGGAGAGGCACGGAGGTGACTCGGTGCAGGACGCGACTGGGCCATGATGCGTCAGCCGAGGGGGTTCGCTGCGCTGGTCGCCGCGCTCGCGGCAATCGCGGTGTGGGTGCCGTGCGGCGGGGTCGCCGCCGCCGCGGGCTGTGGCCCGACCGACATCGTGGTCACGAACAACCTCGACGGAGCGGGCCCACCCGCCGGCTCGTTGCGGGCCGCGTTCGCGACCGCGAGCGCGACGGGAGGGCCACAGACGATCTGCGTCGCGGCCGGTGTCGTGAGCCCCATCATGCTCACGACCGCCGGTGGCGGGGAACTCGTCTACAACGCCGGCACCACACCCGACCTGACGGTCCAGGGCAACGGGATCACCGTCCACGCCGCGCCGAACGACCGGGTTGTCAACGACGAGACGACCGGCCCCCTGCGGCTCGACACCATCGTCATCACCGGCGGGAACGCCGGCGGCCCGGGCGGCGGGGTCAGCACCGGAGGCGACCTCGCCCTGAGCAACGCCACGGTGGAGGGCAACACGGCCGCCGGCCGAGGCGGCGGCGTCAGCGCAGTGGGCAACGTCACCGTCACGAGCTCGTTGATCAGCGCCAACACCGCCGGGTTCGATGGTGGCGGGATCTGCGCCTTCGGCACCGCGACCGTGACGGCGTCGACGATCGCCGACAATGCCGCCGACAACGGTGGCGACGGTGGTGGCGTGTGCGCCTTCGGCGCCATGACCGTCACGAACTCGACCGTGACGGGCAACTCCGCCGCTGGCGACACCGGCGGCGGGCTGGACACGAACGAAGCACTCACCCTCGTCTACTCCACGGTGGTGCAGAACACGGCGGCGAACGGCGCCAACCTCGGGTTCTTGACGCTGGCGTCCTTCGGATCGGCCGTCGCGCTCCCGTCAGGAGGCTCGCAGAACTGCGCGTTGCCCGGGACGAGCAATGGGTTCAACTTCACCGACGACGTATCCTGCGACTTCAGCGCCGCCGAGACACACGCCGGCGTCAACCCAGATGTCGGGGCAGTGACGCGCAACGGCGGTCCGACACCCACGCGCCTGCCCCAGGCCGGGAGCCCACTCATCGACGCCATCCCCGCGTCATCGTGCGAGCTCGACGGTGCCGCCGGGATCACCCGTGACCAACGCGGCCTCGCGCGCCCAGACACCACCGGTGGACCCTGCGATATCGGCGCCGTCGAGGTGCAGGCCGCTAGGCCGACACCCGTGGGCGTCACGCCACGATTCACCGGGTAAGGCGCCACACCCAGGACACTCAGCCTTGCTCGTCGGGTCACTCGCCGGCCCACTTCTCCGCTGGGGCAGGTCATGGTGATGGCCGTCGGCGTGACGACGTCCTGGCGTGGCGCGCGAAGTCGGGATCCGGCAATCCCGACCGTCCGCTCCGTCTCTATTGATCGATGAGCGCCTGCGCGAGAACGGTGAGCGAGTAGTCGAACAGCTCACTCAAGTCGACCGGACGCGCCAGAGCGTCGCGTAGCTCGGGTCCGCCGGGCAGGTCGTCGGCTGCCCAGAGCTCATCGGGGGTCTCGTGCTGTGCGGGCGAGCGCGCGATCTGGATGTCGTTGAGCACGGAGCCCGAGATGTGGTTGAGGATGACGTGGAGCGCGAGGGCCGTCGCGGGGCCGCGCACGCCGGCGGCGGTGAGTTCGCGAACGAGCGCCCGACCCACGGGCTGGAACAGCAGGCCCGTGTGGCCCTGTTGGTGGACGAGGCCGACCAGGGCGGGCTGCTCCAGCAGGTTGCGGCGAAGACCGGCGCCGATGGACACGAGGCGTTCAACCGGCCGGTCTCCGGTGACAGGTATGTCTCCGACCCGCGCGGCGATCCGCTCGGCAACGGCGTCGAGCAGCGCCTCCTTGTCACCGACATGCCAGTAGATGGCGGTCGCGGCGACGCCGAGCTTCCCGGCGAGTCGGCGCATCGTGAGGCCGCCCAGCCCTTCGGCTTCGACGATCTCGAGCGCGACGGCGACGATCTGGTCGCGGGAGAGGCCGGGTTGACCGGCGCGACCGGGCATGGAACGATGTTACAGGAACAACGTTACAGGGCAAGGCCTGTGTTACAGGGGGACCAGAGCTGCGAACGACCTCGCCGTCGTCGGCGACCCGGTACACGGTGATCTCGGCCGACGGACACGCCGGGGCCGAGATCCATGACTACCGCGACTACCTCGAGCGCGCGTACCTCGACGAGTTCGACCGCTGGGTGGCCGACTACGTCGTGCCGTTCCCCGACCTCGAAGGCCCCAACGCCGACCGCAACTGGGACAGCGATCGGCGTCTCGCCGAATTGGAGAGCGACGGCATCGTCGCCGAGGTGCTCTTCCCCAACACGGTCCCCCCGTTCTACCCAAAGTCGTCGCTGACCCAGCTCCCGCCGGCCGACGCGACAGAGCTCGGACGCCGTTGGGCCGGGCTGCGCGCACACAACCGTTGGCTCGCTGACTTCTGCGCCTCGGCACCAGATCGGCGAGCGGGTATCGCCCAGATCCTCCTCAACGATGTTGACCTCGCGGTGGCGGAGATCCGATGGGCGCGCGAGGCAGGCCTCACCGGCGGCGTGCTGCTGCCCGGTGCGCCGCCCGGCACCGGTCTCGAACCTCTCTACTCACCGGTCTACGAGCCGATCTGGGCAGTGTGCGAAGAGCTCGGCCTACCCCTCAACCATCACTCGGGCAGCGCAGTCCCGCCCATGGGCGACCAGCCCGTCGACAAGGTCATCTTCTTGCTCGAAGTCACCTGGTGGGCGAACCGGACGCTCTGGCATCTCATCGCCGGTGGCGCGCTCGAACGCCACCCCGAACTCCAGGTCGTCTTCACGGAGCAAGGCACCGCCTGGATTCCCGAGCGACTGGCGATGCTCGACTATTTCTTCGAGCGCATGCGGGGCGGCGCCGGTGCCGACGGCTCCCAGGAACTGGAGTGGGGCGAAGCGGTGATGGCCCCCTTGTCGCTACAACCCAGCGAGTACTGGGCCCGTCAGTGCCATGTCGGCTCCAGCTTCATGCGACCGTCCGAGGTGCCTCTCCGGTACGCCGTCGGTGTCGACAAGATCATGTGGGGATGCGACTACCCGCACCGCGAGATGAGCTTCCCGTTCTCACGAGCGGCGTTGCGGCTGGCATACGCCGACGTCGACCCAGCCGAGGTGCGGGCCATGGTCGGCGGCAACGCCGCCGCGCTGTACGGGTTCGACCTCGACCGGCTCGCGCCGGTGGCAGCACGCGTCGGCCCGACCGTCGACGAGATCGCCCAGCCCCTCCCCCCCGGCGACATCCCCGCCGCCGCACGACGCTGCCCCGCCTTCGCCCCCCCGCCGACCCAACGCTCATCACCGATCCCCGCCCAGATCTAACGGCCATCGCCAGTCATCACCACGCCAGCCAACGACCCAGGAACGAAGGGACACGCTCATGGCGACCATCAGATACGGCGCACGGTCAGAGGACGAGCTCCGCAATCGCGAGCTCGAGGCAACCTCGACCGGCGCGTGGTCGACGACGATGGTCGTGATCTACGAGACGGACGCGGACGTGATCGCGGCCGTACTCCCGCCACCGCTCGAGCCACCCGAGGAGCCGCTCGCACGGGTGACCATCGCGACCGTCGACATGGGCCGGCCCGGTATCCCCGTCTTCGGGGCCGCCACCGTCGCGGTGATGGCCCGACACGAAGGCACCAGCGGTGACTATGCGCTCGTGATGCCGATGACCACCGAGCAGTCGGTGATCGGCGGGCGTGAAACATTCGGTGAACCCAAGAAGATCGCCGATGTCACCCTCGAACGAGACGGAGACCGTGTCTTGGGGAAGGTGACCCGTCTCGGAACGACGTTCGTCGAGGTGAGCGGCCAGGTCGTCGAAACCCTGCCGAACCCCCCCGACGGCCGACGCACGAGCTTCTACTTCAAGTTCCTCCCTTCCCCCGACGGAAAAGGCTTCGACGCCGAGCCCTCCCTCGTGTACTGCCACCGCGATGAGACCACACGGACGCTCGAGCGCGTGCAGGCCGACGTGCTGCTCCGGGACTCTCGCTTTGACCCTGTCGCCGACATTCCCGTCCGGCGGATCCGCGAGATCACGCTCGCGGAGCGTCGCAGCCGCCAGCTGGGCGAGATTCACTGCCGGGTTCCCGGCGACTGGCTCCTGCCGTACGTCCATCAGCGCTACGACGACCTCTCGCCTGTGGGTGAGGAGTGAGCAGCGCCGCATCGTGATCGAGCAGCTCCACAATCGCGTCGCCGTCGTCACCGGTGGCGGCGGGGGTCTTGGCCGCGCCATGGGTGAGCGTTTCGCCTCCGAGGGGATGAAAGTCGTGCTCGCCGACGTCCGTCCCGAGCCCCTCGACGCCACCGTCGCGGAGCTGTGCGCCCGCGGGCTCGACGTCACTGGTGTCGTCGCTGACGTGTCGAGCTGGGAGTCAATAGAGAACCTCCGGGATCGCGCGCTCGACGCGTACGGCGCGGTCCACCTGCTGTGCAACAACGCGGGAATCGGCGTCGGAGCCGAGGGCCGGGTCTGGGAGCACGAGATCAACGATTGGCGCTGGGCGATCGGCGTCAATCTCTATGGCGTGATCCACGGAATCAACGCGTTCGTGCCGCACATGCTCGAACACGGTGAACCCGGCCATGTCGTGAACACCTCTTCGGGCAACGGTGGGATCACACCGATCCTGGGCACACCCGAGTACTCCGTCACCAAGGGCGCGGTCGTCACACTCACCGAAGTGCTCGGCGCGCAGCTCGAGGACGCCGGAGCGGCGATCGGCGCGTCGGTTCTGTTTCCGGGGCCACACATGCTGCGCACCGGCCTCTTCGACGCCTGGCGTCACCGCCCGGCCGATCTCGCCAAATCGAAGCCACGCTCGTCGGCACCGGTGACCCTCGAGCAATACGAGCAGATCATGCGCGACGCCGGGATGGAGGTTCAGTTCACGGCCGTCGAGGAGGTCGCAGGGCGAGTCGTCGACGCAATTCGGGCTGGGGAGTTCTGGATCCTTCCGCACGACGAGCGCACCGACGAGCAGGTGCGCGCCAAGGCCGACTCGTTGCTGAAGCGTGAGAACCCGAGATACGTGCGCGCCGTCGCCGGCTGACCGCACGCGGCGACCCGAAAGGAGCATGCC
>DATISY010000025.1:0-37627 GCA_035468285.1 Acidimicrobiia bacterium
CGCCTGGGTCGGTGGGGTCGGGTTGGGACTGCTGGCGCTGGTCGCCGGCGCCGCCAGCCGGGATGCCGCCGGGACGCGGGGAGCGCGTCTCGCGGTCGTAGCCGGCGTCCTCGCCGGGCTCGCGCTGTTGTATCGCATCGACCTGGTGCTGGCGCTCGGCCTGTCCGTGCTCGCCCTGGGTTGGGGCGCCGCGCCGATCTTGCGACGGCGTTTCGGTGTCGGTCTCGCCGTCGGCCTCGTCCCCTACGTCGTTCACCTCGCCACCGCCGGGCCGGACACCGTCGTCCGCGGGATGATCATCGATCCGCTGTTCAACCTGCGCGGCGGTCGCAGCCTTCCGATCCCGCCGTCGTGGAACCACCTCGACGGCACGCTCGAGCGGTTCGGGAGCCTCGTCCAGCTGCCGTGGCCCTTCCCCACGGTGCACACCCCGGCGCAGCTGACGATCTGGTTCGTGCTGCTGCTGCTCTCCGTCGCGGTGCTGGTCACGGTGGGGGTCTTGGCCGTGCGGCGCGACCCGACGTCGCTTCGACCCCGGGTCCTGCTCGCCGTTGCCGGCTTCAGCGTCGGGATCGTGCCCCAGACGCTGCAACGGGCCGACTCGGCGCATCTTGCCTGGGTGTCCTGCGTCGCGATGGCGTTCCTGCCCGTCGTCGTACTCGAGATCCTGCGAGTCCATCGGCCCCGATGGTCACCCCGGACCGTGGGCGTCGGGGCCACGGTGCTCCTCTTCGCGTTCATCGCGGTCGTGATTCCCGACTACACGGTGCGGCTCTACTCGGACTACGCCGGGCAGACCTTCGGGAACCACTATCTCGCTCACGGCATCTCGCATCGGGGCCGAAGCTGGTACACGGCGTACGCGTCGGACGCGGGGCCGACCACCCAGCTCCTCGACACGGTGGAGCGGATCACGAAGCCCGGACAGCGTCTCTTCGTGGGCCCCCAAGACCTCCGGCAGACGCCGTACAGCGACGCCTTCTTCTACTACCTGCTCCCCCAGCTCAAGCCCAGCACGTACTACATCGAGATGGACCCCGGAATCGCGAACGCCGCGGACTCCGGGCTGGCCAAGGAGGTCCGCCGAGCGGATGTCCTCATCTTGTCCACGGTCTGGACCACGTGGGATGAGCCCAACACCTCGCGGCGTCTCGGTCCTGACACCCCGAACCAGGTGGTGCGCGACGACTTCTGCCTCGTCGGGGCCTTCGGTCCCCATTACAAGCTCTATCGCCGCTGCCATCGGTGATCACGCGCTCGCGGTCGCGAGCGGGCCGCCGGTAGCCTCCCCGCCGTGACGACCACCGAGGCCGCACCCGAGCATGCGGCCGCGCCCGGACCGGCGACGCGTCGCTTCGGGCTGGACCGGCGCGACGCGTGGGCGATCGGGATCCTCCTCGCGGCGTTCGCGCTGCCCCTGCGCGGCTTGCTGCGGAGCCCCGGGCCGCCCATGGAAGAGGGCTTCATGCTCGTCTTCCCCGAGCAGGTCCTGCACGGCGCCATCGCGAACAAGGACTTCCTCCACCTCTACGGGCCCGGCAGCCTCTGGTTCCTCGCCGGCGTCTTCAAGGTCTTCGGCACCTCGCTGACCGCCGAGCGGCTCGTCGGACTGCTCCAGCAGATGTCGGTGGCGTTCGGGGTCTTCGCGATCGCCCGCCGGTGGGGCCGGGGCCTGGCCCTCGGGTGCGGCCTCCTCTCCGTCCTGTTCCTCGTCCCGCTCGGCCTCGTCGCCCTCGCCTGGGTCGGGGCAGTCGGGCTGGGCCTGCTCGCGCTCGCAGCCGGCGCCGCGAGCCGCGACGCCGGCGACACGATTCGAGGACGTCGACTGGCCGTCGTCGCCGGTCTCCTCATGGGCTTCGCGCTGCTGTATCGAATCGACCTGGTCTTGGCGGTCGCGCTCTCGACGCTGGCCTTGGGTGCGGGCAGTCCCCGGATGATCCGACGACGGTTCGCGATCGGGTTTGGTCTCGGCCTCTCGCCGTACCTGATCCACCTCGCCACCGCGGGGCCCGGCACCGTGATCACCGGGATGATCACCGATCCCCTGTTCAAGCTGCGCGGGGGACGCTCGCTCCCCCTCCCGCCCCCCTGGGGTCACTTCAACAGCGCGATCCAAGTCGTCGCCGATCTCATCAAGCTGCGCTGGCCGTTCCCGACCCTCGGTGGCCCCGCCCAGCTCACCGTGTGGTTCTTCCTGCTCCTGGTGTCGGTCATCGGCCTCACCGTCGTCGGCGTCCATGCCGTGCGACGGGACCGATCCTCGACGCGCTCGCGCGTGCTGCTCGCCGCCGCGCTGTTCAGCGTCGGGATCATGCCCCAAGCCCTGCAGCGCGCCGACGGCACGCACCTGGCATGGGTGTCGTGCGCGGCAATCGCGTTCGTGCCCCTGGCTGCCGTCGAGTTCCTCGGTTGGCGCCGCCCCCGGTGGGCCTCGGGGAGACGGCTCGGCGTCGCCGTCGTCGGTGGTCTGCTCGTCGTGTTGCTGCTCGTCATTCCTGACAACACGTTCCGCGGCTATGCCAACTACACCGCCCAGACCTTCGGCCTGCACCGCAGCGCGTACGCGATGTCACATCGCGGCCGGATCTTCTACTACGGGCGGGCAGACGACGCCCGGGCCGCCAACCAGCTGACGGCCGCCGTCGAGCGAGTCTCCAAGCCCGGCGACCGGCTGTTCGTCGGACCGCAAGACCTCCGCAAGACACCGGAGAGCGACGCGTACTTCTACTACCTCCTGCCACAGCTCAAGCCGGCGACGTACTACATCGAGATGGACCCCGGCGTCGCCAACGCCGACGACTCCGGTCTCGCCGGCGAGATCCACCGATCCGACGTGCTCATCCTGTCGTCGTCTTGGAACTACTGGAAGGAGCCGAACAACTCGCGCAAGTTCGGCTCCGACGCGCCGAACAAGGTCGTGCAAGCCGAGTTCTGCCGTGTCGGGACGTTCGGTTCACACTTCGAGCTCTTCACGCGCTGCAAGAAGTAACTCCCGACGCGGGCGTGCTAGCGTCCCCAGACCCCGCGGCCAGCCGAAGGCGGACAACTTTGGCAACCTCGAACACCAACTCGGTGACAGCCGAAGATACGGCCGATCTGAGCACCGCCGACCGGCGCGCCCACTACGCCGAGATCTTTCTCGTCAGCTTCGCGGCGCTGCTGCTCGAGATCAGCTACACGCGCGTCATCTCGTTCAAGCTCTTCTACTACTACACGTACTTCGTCATCGGCCTCGCCCTCCTCGGCATCGGCTGTGGTGGCGTGCTCGTCACCGTCTCCAACCGGCTTCGCCGCGCCGCGACCGACACCATCCTCATCTGGAGCCTCTTGCTCGGTGCCCTCTCGGTGGCGCTCGGCTACGTCGTCCTCACCTACACCTCGCTCGACACCTTCGCGATCTGGCATTACGGCACCCGAGGATCGTTCAAGAACCTGGCGCTGCTCCTCCTGATCGCCGTGGCCCTCTTCGCGCCCTTCATCGCGGTGGGCGTCATCGTCTCGACCCTGCTCGGCCGGCACCCCGAAAAGGTCGGTCGTCTCTACTTCGCGGACCTGGTCGGCGCCGGCCTCGCGCTCGCCATCGTGATCGCGCTGCTCAACTGGATCGGCCCTCCCGGGACGATCTTCCTCGCGGGCGCGATCCTCGCCGTCGCCGGGCTCCGGATCATGGCGCGACGCGGGTCGCCGGCCATCGTCGTCGCGACGCTGCTCATCGCAGCCTTGGCCGTCTCCGTCATCGCGCCCATCGCCCTCCCCGACCCGAAGCTCGAGACGAGCAAGGCCGATCAGTTCCCCAGCAACGCGATCTACTCGAAGTGGAACCCGATCTTCCGCGTGGACGTGTTCCAGTTCCCCGGTAAGCGAACCCTGTACCACGACGGCCTCGTCGGGTCGTCGATCTACCAATGGGACGGCAAGAACGCCTCCCTCAAGGGTTTCGGGTTCGACACCGACCTCCGGGCGCTGCCGTTCGCCACGCTCGGCAGTCCCCCCCGAAACGACCTGATCATCGGCGCGGCGGGCGGCCACGAGGTGCTGACATCGCTCTACTTCAAGGCGGGCCACACCGACGCGGTCGAGCTCAACCCCGCCACCTACTCCCTGATCACCGACCGCTACGCCTCCTATGCGGGGCACCTGGCGACGCACCCCACCGTCAACTACGTGAACGGCGACGGACGGTCCTACCTCGCGCGCAGCTCGCACGACTACAAGCTGATCTGGTACCCCGCTCCGGACAGCTACGCGACCGGCAACGCCGCCACCGCGGGCGCGTTCGTCTTGTCCGAGAGCTACCTCTACACGACGAACGCGCTGAAAGACAGCTTCAAGCACCTCGAGCCGGGCGGGATCGTGACCACCCAGTTCGGTGAGGTGGACTTCGACAAGAAGCCCAACCGCACCACGCGATACGTCTCGACCGCCCGCGCCGCGCTCGCCGACGTCGGCGTGCACGACCCCAGCAGCCACATCCTCGTGGCGACGACACCCTCGGGAGGCGGGGGGATCTTCGGAGGTTCGATCTCGACCATCCTCGTGAAGCGGAGCCCCTTCACCGCCGCGGAGGTCGCGGCGTTCGTAGCCAAGGTCCACCAGATCCCCGGCTCGATCGTCCGCTACGCGCCTGGTCACCCGCAGTTCAACTCCGTCACCAAGGTAGCGACGGCGAGCAGCGCACAGCTGGACAGCTTCTACGGTTCGTATCCGTACAACGTCAAGTCGATCAGCGACGACGACCCGTTCTTCTGGCACTTCCGGACCTTCGGCAACGTCATCCGCAACATCACCCATTCGATCAACAACCGCGACCGAGAGGACACCGTCGGCGAGCGAGTCCTCCTGCTGCTCCTCGCCATCGCCGCACTCCTCGCAGCCGTGTTCCTGCTGCTGCCCTTCTTCGCGATCCGAAAGGACTGGCACGAGCTCCCGCTCAAGGGCCGATCCGCGGTCTTCTTCGCGTCCCTCGGCTTCGGCTTCATCTTCTTCGAGGTCACCCTGATACAGCGGCTCACCCTGTTCCTCGGATACCCGACCTACTCCATCACCGTGACGCTGATGTCGCTCCTGGTCTTCCTCGGTGTCGGCGCCTTCCTCAGCCCACGACTGCAGCCGAGGGCCGAGCGTGCCCTGCCGCGGCTCGCCCTGCTCATCGCGGCGCTCACCGCCTTCTACCTCTTCGGGTTGCCCCATCTCACCGACGCGGCGCTCGGGCTGCCCCTCGCGGCGCGGGTCCCGATCGCCTTTGTCGTGCTGGCGCCGCTGGGCATGTGCCTCGGCCTCTTCATGCCACTCGGGCTGGGCGCGGTCGCCGATCTGAGCACGCATCCGACGGAGTACGTGGCGTGGGGTTGGGCCGTGAACGGGTTCGCGTCCGTGATCGGTTCGGTGCTGGCCACGATCCTCGCGATGACATTTGGGTTCCACATCGTCTTGGTGGTCGCGCTCGCCATCTATCTCCTCGCGCTCATGAGCCTTCGGAGCCTGCTCGGAGCCCGGCGCGCCGCCGTCGCGTAGGACGGTCTGCGTCCGGTCTCGGAGGCGAGCGGGTCGCCGCGCCCCGGTTCGGTGTCGTGTCACGGGAACCAACGCCGAAAGTGCGCTGCGTCCGATGCACGTCTCGTCGTTCGGCGGGCGAGGGAACGGCTCCGGTAGCCTGCTCCGATGCGCACGCTGATCGTGACGCCGACGTACCAAGAGGCGGAGAACATCGACGAGTTCCTCCGACGAGTCCGCGTCGCCGCGCCCGAGGCGGACGTCCTCGTCGTCGACGACAACAGCCCGGACGGGACCGGCGCGATCGCCGAGCGACTCGCCGGCGAGCTCGGACGCATCACCGTGCTCCACCGTCCCGAGAAGGCTGGGCTCGGTGAGGCGTACCGGGCCGGGTTCGGCTGGGGGATCGATCGAGGCTACGAGCGGTTGGTGCAGATCGACGCCGACCTCTCGCACGACCCCGACGTCATCCCGGGGCTTCTCGATGCGGTCGCGGATGGTGTCGACGTGGCGATCGGCTCCCGCTACGTCGTCGGCGGGAGCATCCCGCACTGGCCGTGGTATCGGCGCGCGCTGTCTCGGTACGGCAACCGCTACGCGGGGTTCGTGCTGGGCATCAAGGTGCGTGACGCCACCTCCGGGTACCGCGCGTACCGTGCCGAGTGCCTGCGCCGCATCGACTTCCGGGAGTCACGGGCGAAGGGGTACGGCTTCCAGATGGAGACGGCCTACCGGGTCTGGCGCGGCGGCGGCACGGTGCAGGAAGTCCCGATCACGTTCACGGACCGGGTCCGGGGCAGCTCGAAGATGACGTGGGGAATCTTCGCCGAAGAGCTCCTCCTGGTCACCTGGTGGGGCGTCCGGGACCGGCTCTTGCGGCGCGGTCACCGACGTGACCCCGTCACCGACTCCAGCGTGTAGCCGCTCCGGGTCGGCGGCTGATCAACCCGGCGTACCGGCCGCCGGCGCCGCGACCGGGCGCGCGACCGCCGGTTGCGGCTCGGGGCTCAGGTTCGGCCAGCGTCGACCCAGCAGCGCGGCGATCCCCACGGCCGTCAGCACGACCACCGTCGGCTCGGTCGGGACGCGGAATCGAGGCTGACCGTAGAACACGGCGGCCGAGATCAGGACGACCCAGACCGGCGTGAAGAGAAGCCAGATCCGCGTCCTTCGTCGACGCAGCCAGATGCCACCGGCGATCGCGAACGGTATGAGCGCCCAGAGCGACGCGATCCCGAGGTACGTCGCCCACTGCGGTCGGCCTTCCCCGGCGTTGTAGCGGGCGATCCGCCCAGGCGTGTACACGCCGAGCAGGCGACCGAAGCGGGCCAGCACCACGACGGGGAGTCGGCTGGCATGGTGCCCGATGTAGTCCGTGGCCTGGTTCCGGTCGCGGAGCGATTGGACCGATTGGTCACCGCGCGGCGCGGTGGCGGGGAGGCAGGCCGGAGACCACAGACCGAGCCCCGACCCGTGGAACGTCGCCCGGCAGTTCGATCCGAGCAGCGCGATGCCGTCCCCGGTCGAGAGGAACGTCGGCTCCTGGAAGCGAGCGAGGTTGAACCCGATCCAGGGAGAGACGACGAGGGCGGCAGCCCCGACGCTCACCGCGACCGGACGCACGCGACTCCACGCCTGACCGCGGGACGCGAGCCATGTCACCGGCAACGCGAGGAACGGCACGAGGAGGCCGAGCTCGGCGCGCGTGAGCGCGGCCAGGCCGCAGACCGCACCCAGCCCGGCCGCCACCCTCCAGGTCGGATGTCGCAGCATGCGGTACGCGAGCAGCAGCGCCGCGACCGTGGTGAGCGCGGCGAGGGTCTCCGACATGATCAGGCCGTCGTTCATCCACAAGTTGGGGTACAGCGCCGCGATCCCAGCCGCGAGGAGGCCGGTCCGCTCCCCGGCGATGGTGCAGCCGAGCAGGCCGATCAACGCGACGACGGCGCTCCCGAGGCCGGCCATCGTGAACCGCATCCAGAGCTGGCTGTCGCCGGGGAGCTCCGCCGCGGGGACGAGGGCAGCCACGGTGAGCGGCGGATGGTCGGCGGCCTCGTGGTATTGGCCGGGCAGGGGGGCCACGAAGCCTCGTCCGGCGGCGACGGTCTTGGCTTCCAGCTCATAGAACGTCGCGTCGTAGAACCCGTTGTCGTAGCGGGTGACGATCAAGACGTACCCGATGCGGAACGCGAGGGCGCCCAGGACGAGCAGCAGCAGCACCCGCCGGAACCGTCGAGTCGTCCGGAGGGTCACCGGGCCGGGCTCCGTCCGACCGCGGTCCCGCGACCTCCGCTCGGGAGCGCCGCGAGGTACAGCTCGACGGTGTGGATGTCCGCCAGCCCCGCGAGCTGCACGTACCGGTGGAACCGGCGATCCCAGCCCGGGTCGAGGTCCAGGTATCCGTGGTTGACGAGATCGATCAGCTGGCCGCCGCGCAAGAGGGACGTGGCGTCGGTCAGGTTCAGCGGCGGGACGCCTCCGTGCGGGGCGAGGGCCTGGATGCCCCGGCGATTGAGGTGCAGGTGCCCGTCGTTGATGTAGGCGACGATGCTCTGCTGCAGGCTCGCCATCTCGCGTCGTTCCCGTCCGTCGAGACCGTCGTGTCGGGCCACGAGCGGCGTGCCCGGCGGCGCAGTCACGGGGTCGTTGCCGACTCGGAGGAAGAGCTCGGCGCGAGCGTTGTGGCCGTCGTATTGCCGGGCGCGGCCGAGCTGTCCCACCAGCTGCGCGTCTTTGGCGACGAAGGGGATGCCTCGGCGCTGCAGCTCGGCGATGATCGCCAGACCGTACGGGTCAGCGAGACGTGACTTGAGGAGCGGATCGACGAGGATGGGCCCGCGACCGGCGAGGCGACCCAGCTGGCGATCGATCGCCCGGGTGGTGGGGATGGCGTCTTCTCGACCGTTGGGGCTCGATCCCACCGCCATGGTCGGCACCGCGAGCGCCGCGAACACAGCGGCGGCGACGGTTGCCGCGAATGCCGCGAGCAGCGACGCACCCGGGCGGCGGGCGACCGCGCGGAGGAGCGTCGCAGCGACGACGAACGTCCCGAAGGCGGCCAGCGGCCACAGCCACCAGAAGACGTGCGCCTCGAGGCCAAAGGCGGTGATCGGGATCCGCCCGGCAGTCGCGAATCCGGCCACGATGGCCACGCCGACGACCCCGAGGGCGCGAGTCATAACCGGGTCGCGGCGCCGGTGCGCGAGCCAGAAGCATGCGCCGAGGACAGCGGCGAGCACGGTGAGTGAGAGCACGGTCTCCGCCGTCGACGGAGGGGTCCAGCCCTTGAGAGGGTTGAGCGTCTCGTTCATCGAAGGCCGCCACCAAAATGGCGGGAGGGCCAACACCGCGGCGGCGATTCGGGCTCCGTACCCGTACCCGATCGTCCGCTTCGGGGGACTGGCGTTCTGGAGCAGCTGCCCGAAGTTGCCTTGGCCGAACAGCTGGTCGATCGCGGGTTGCACCCAGCAGAGCACCGCCACGGCGGCCGCGAGTGTGACTGCCCGGACGGTGCGGCGCCACGTCGTGGGCCAGGCGGCGCCGTCGTCCCGACGGTCGCGGCGCAACCGGAGGACGAGACCACCGACCGCCCAGAGACTCAGAACAGGCACCAACAGCGCGTAGCTGACATGCGTTTGGAACACCAGGCTCCCGACGCCCGCCGCGACCGGCAACGCGACGACGTCGCCGCAGCTGACCGACCAGGCCAGCACGAGGAAGCAGAGGAACGGGAGCAGCAGGGCCAACGGCTGCCACGGCTCGAAGAGCGATTCGCTGCCCATGGTCCAGCAGAGCGCCGCGGTGACCGCCATCACAACGGTGCCGAGCACGGGGCCGCCACGTCGCGCGGTGAAGATCGCGATGGCGAGGATCGCCGCCACGTTGATCAGACCCGTCCCGAGTGCCGTCCCGGCGGCACCGCCGAACAGCTTCACCGGCACCGCCAGCAGGTCGAACTGCAACGGGCCGGGATGATGCAACGTCGTCGAGGTGGTGAGCGAGACCGACGAGTCCAGCCCGATGAGCGGGACGTGGTGGTAGCTGAAGACATCGCGGGCCCGGATGGGGAACAGGGCATCGTCGCTCAGCGGGGTCCAGCCCGCGTTGATGGCGCGACCCACCGCGACCACGACCGGCAGGACCGCGAACGCCACCGAGGCGGCGAACACCCAGGCGAGCAGCCGGCCCGGTTCCCATCGACGTCCGCGCCCCGATAGCGGCAGCGGATCCGCGTCCGGGTCGGCTAGCTCGAGGTGGTCCGTGCTCACAATGGGGCGCCGTTCACTCCGGGCGTCGCGTCCCGCCCCGATCGGCCCGGGGGCTTGGCGGAATCGAGCACCAGTCGGCGCGAGGTCGAGGCCTCACCGACTCGGACGATCCCGCGAAACACGCTGGTGGTCACCTCAGGCTCGGAAACCAGGCCATTGCACGGAGTCGATCCGCCGACGAGGACACGGGTGACGTGTGGCAACGGATCGGCCGATCGGACGGCGTGGCGGGAGAGCATATTGGTGTTCTCCACCCGGACCCGGCCGCGCGGCGGGGCCCAGCGCCCCGAAACAACCGTCCCGACACACGGTCAGCCGCCGGCGCATGCGCCCCACGGCTCGGCCGAGGCAGACGGATCCGTCGTCCGTTCGCTTAGGCTCACCGACCCTGGCCACCACGATGGCGACGCCGCCCACTTCGTCAACCCGCGAGCACGCGGATCGTCGGTGGAACCTCGCGCTCGCGCTCATCGGCGTCGGTGGGCTGGCCCTGCGCATCACGTACGTCCTGCTGTCCAAGAACCCCCGAGTGCCCGGGGGCGACGCGTTCTACTTCCACTACGGCGCGAACCTGCTCGTCGACGGGCGTGGGTTCATCGACCCGGTTGCGCTCCTGTTGTCGCACTACTCGACCCCCGGAGCCGTGCACCCGCCGGCCTACATCCTGTTCCTCGCCCTCTCGTCGCTCGCAGGGTTCCGCAGCTTCCTGGACCACCAGATCTGGTCCTGCCTCCTCGGCGCCGGGACGATCCTCCTCATCGGGTTCACCGGACGCGCCATCGCGGGACGGCGCGTCGGTCTCATCGCCGCGCTCATCGTCGCGATCTATCCGAACTTCTGGTTCCACGACTCCGTCGTCATGTCCGAGACGTTGATCATGTTCACCACGACCCTGGTGATCTGGCTCGCCTACCGGTTCCGGCAGGAGCCGGGCGTCCGGCGGGCCATCGGGCTCGGCGTCGCCGTCGGGATCGCCACCCTGACCCGCGCCGAATCGATCCTCCTCGTCGTCGTCCTCGTCCTCCCCCTCGCGTGGGTGCTCCGGGACCTCGACGTCCGGGCCCGGCTGAAGCTGTTCGCGGTCGCGGTCGGCCTCACGGTGGTCACCGTGTCGCCGTGGGTGATCCTCAACCTGACGCGCTTCGAGCACCCGGTGACCTTGTCGTCCAATCTCGACGCCACGATGGCCGCGGCGCAATGCGACCCGGTTTACAGCGGCAAGCTCATCGGGTTCTGGTCCTTTGGCTGCGCGCTGGCCCTGAAGCCGCCACCCGGTGACGCGTCCGTGAAGGCGATCTACTACCGGCACCAGGTCGTGACCTACATCGATCACCACGCGTCGCAGGTGCCGCTCGTGGTGTTGGCCCGCGAGGGACGAACCTGGGCCGTCTTCTCGCCGATCCAGCAGGTCACGCTGGACGAGGGCGAGGGTCAGGAGCGGTGGCTCGCACGCACCGGTCTCGGGATGTACTACGTGCTGGCAGGCGCCAGCGTCGGCGGGGTGATCGTGCTCCGTCGCCGACGGGTCACCGTGGTTCCTCCGCTCGGCGTGATCGTGGCCGTCGCGGTGACCGTGGGCGTCGTGTACGGGACGACGCGCTTTCGGACCCCGGCGGAGGTCTCCCTGGTGCTGCTCGCCTCCGTGGCGTTCGGCGAGACGATCCGCCTCCTGCAGGAGCGACGGAGCCGAGCCGGGCGCGACGCGGGCCCCGAGGCGCCCGTGCGCGCGGGCGGGCCGCCCGACGTGACCGAGGAGCTCTCCGGGTAGCGGACCCGTCGCGCCGGCGGATCGCCGCGACCGGTTACGCGGCTTCGGGGACGCCGCCGACGAACACCACGCGCAGCACGAAGAGGTTCCGGGCCCCGAAGGGGTACCCGACCTTGTCGTGCACCCAGGCGTGCAGCACCATCCACTGCTGACCCGACGGGTCGGTGAAGAACTCCTGTCCGCCGGGACCCTGGGCGGTGAAGTTCGACCCCAGCCAGGGATGATCGAGTGCCTTGGTACACGGACCGGACGGGCTGGCACAGACCGCGTAACCGATGGCGTAGTCCGCCGTGTTCCACTTCCCGCCGGAGTAGAAGAGGTAGTAGCGGTTGCCGTCGCGCACCATGCTCGGCGCCTCGACGACGTGGTCCTCCCAGGGCTGGTCGGGAGTCAGGAGCGTCGCCGGCGTTCCGACGAGATGCAGTCCGCTGGCGTCGATCGGCTGGGAGGTGATCCTCGGCGCGGCACCGTCGTTCTTGAAGAGCAGGTAGCCCTGGCCGCTCGCGTCCACGAAGGGGCTCGGGTCGATGGCACCCGACGGGGGGCACACGATCGGGCCGGGCGAGCGGTCCACGAAGGGACCCGTGGGGGATGCCGAGATCGCTGCGGAGATGCAGAGCTTGTTCGAGTTCTGGGGCCGGGTCGCGTAGTAGAGGATGAACGCGCTGCCCCGCTGCAAGACGGACGGTGCCCACACCTCGTCGCCGGCGGACCATGCGGGGAGCACGGGGAGCGCATCGTGGCGGCTCCCTCCCCCGGTGAGGCCCCCGGTCGTCAGAACCGGCACGTGATAGCTGGCCGTGTTCGTGGAGTACACGTAGTAGTTGTCGCCGACGCGGAGCACGAACGGGTCCGGGAAGTCGTTGCAGTACACCGCGGGGCTCGAGCCGTGGAACGCCTGGTGCAGGAGATGGGCGAGGCCGCCGGAGCCCAGGGGTGGCCGCCCATGGACCGTCGGGGCCGGCCCGGCGGTCCGGAAGCGCACGGTGTCACAGGCCGTGGACTTCGCCGCGTTCACCACCAGGTAGATGCCGACGCTCGCGATGAGCGCGACGACGACCCCGAGGATGAGCAGTCCACGGCGAGATCGCCAGGTGCGCCGGGGAGCCGGACGGGTGGACATCATGGCAGTCTCGGAATGAACCGTGACGATTGCTACCCAATGCCGCGGTCAGTGAAACCACAGCCACCGGGGCAGACTCTGAGCGCGGTCAGGCGACCGCCCGCTCGTACCAGACGACATCCCAGTAGCGGCCGAACTTCCGTCCTTGCTCGGTGAAGCACCCGGCCCGCGTGAACCCGAACCGCTGGTGCAGCGCGATCGACGCGTCGTTCGGCAGCGCGATTCCGCCGTACGCACGGTGAACGTCTTCGTCCGCGAGGAGCTCGAACAGTGCGGCATAGAGCGCCGAGCCGACCCCGCGGCGTTGCATCCCCGCTGCGGTGTAGATCGAGGTCTGGACCGAGGATGCGTACGCCGCGCGCTCGTGGTACGGGCTGCTGGTCGCATAGCCCAGCACCGTTGTGGCCATCATCGCCATGAGGAGCCGGTAGCGCCCGGTCGTGGCGTACCGGTTGAACCACACACGGCGGTCGGGCATCGTGACCGGAGCGACATCGAACGTGCAGTGCGAGTCGCGGACGTAGTGGTTGTAGATCTCGTTGATCTGCTCGAGGTCGTCGTCCGTGGCGGCGCGGATCTCGACCGGGTCAGCCATGCGCCGATTCTAAGAAACCGTCTCGGGCGAGCCGACCGGTTTTTGACACCCGTCGCGGCGGAGCGCTCCGGCTATGGCCGCACCGACCCCGCGGCCTCGGGGCGTGGGTGGGTGAACTCGCCTTCGATGTCGCGCGCGCCGACCCACTCGCCGCACGAAGGGCACGCCAGCTCGGGGTGGATGACCTCCCCGCAGTTTCGATGGCGGAGCAGGACGGGCGGCTCGTCGGTGTCGTTCATCCACCGGTCACCCCAGCGAAGGAGCGACACGACGACCGGGTAGAGGTCGCGGCCCTTCTCGGTCAGGCGGTACTCGTACCGCTCGGGATGCTCGGAGTACTGGCGGCGCTCGAAGACCCCGTGCTGGACGAGTGCCTTGAGACGCTCCGCGAGGACCGGCCGAGGTGCCCCCGTCCGAGCCTGGAAGTCGTCGAAGCGCCGCGTCCGCACAAACGCCTCCCGGAGGATGAGCAGGGTCCACCGGTCGCCGACCACCGACAGGGCCTGCGCGATCGAGCAGTCCTGCTCGCCGATCTCGCTCCAGCGCATGGTCGTGACGATAGTCACCTTGCGTTCGGAAAACAAACTCACTAGGTTCAGGTTCAGAACCATCAGGAGGAACCACATGAGGACCGCCCGCTCCAAGATCGAGTTGCTGCGCTCCGTTCCCGGCCTCACCACCCTCGGAGAGCGGGACTTGGCGCGTCTCGCGCCCCTGTTCGACGACATCCGGATCGACGTCGGCAAGGTCCTCGTGCGCGAGGGCCAATCCAGCCACGAACTCGTGCTCATCGTCGAGGGCTCCGCGGAGCTCACTCGCGGCGGGAACACGGTGGGCGCCGTCGGGCCCGGGGACTTCCTCGGCGAGACGGCGGTCCTGGACCGCGCCGCGCACACGGCAACGGCGACGGCCGCCACCCCGATGCGCATCCTCCTCGCCGGGCGGGAGAGCTTCGGGAAGCTGCGCTCGGAACCCGATGTCCTGCGCCAGATCGCGTTGCACCTCGCCGGCCGCCTGCGGGTCTACGAGGACGCCCGGACCCCGGCCGGGACGGCCGCCTGAGCGTCGCCTCCCGTTCAGGCTCCTGCCCGTCCGGTCGTCGGGTCAGGCGAACCCGACCTTCGGTTGGTCGAAGCGGAACCGCCAGAGCGCCACGACCACGAAGGCGACGGCCATGGCGCCGAGCACCAGAATCGGCGCGGTCACACCGTTCAGGCCTTCGCCGTCGAGGATGACCGACCGGAACCCGCGCATCGCCCAGTAGGTCGGGGTCACGGGGGCGATCGTCCGAGCCCAGCCGGGCAAGACGCTGAAGGGCACGAGGGCTCCGCCGATGGCGCCGAAGAGCACCATCCCGACGATGCCGAACGCGTTGGCCTGCTGGGCCGTGCGGCACACGGCGGTGACGGCCACACCCAGCAGCACGAGGCAGACCAGGAAGGTGACCACCAGGGGCGCCAACGCCCACGCGTCCCCGCGGATGTGGAGGTCGAAGACGACGACACCCGCGGCCAGGATGACGACGAACTGCGCGATGCCGACCACCACACGCGGGATGGCCTTGGCGAGCACGATCTCGAGGGAAGTGGCCTGGCTTGCCCGCAGTCGATCCCAGGTGCCCCACCAGTGCTCGGCGAAGAACCCGAACGTCATGAGGGACACCACGAAGAACGCGCTGAGCGTCGCCTGGCCGGGCACGACCTGTTCCGCACCGTTGGCCTGGGGATGCCCGGCTTGCACGAGCGCGGGCCGAAAGGCGGGCTTGAGGAACGCCATCGTGATGAGCGGGAACACGATGAGCACCATGAGCGGCAGCGGGTCGTGGCGAGCCAGACGTAGCTCGTGAGCGACGAGGACGCCGAGACGGCGCACCGAGATCACGCGACGAGCGTCTCGTCGTAGCGACGGCCCGTCACGGTCAGGAACACGGATTCGAGGCTGGGACGGACGAGCTCGATGGCACGCAGCCCCGCAGCGTCGGAACCGAGCCGGCCGAGCAGCTCCGCAGCGGTCCGTCCCGGGTCGGTGGTCGGGACCCGGACGGTGGTGCCGTCGAGGACCGCGCCGTCGACGCGGACCGCCTCGGGCACGTGCGCCGCGAAGGTGAGCTCCAGCGCGCTCGCTCCGTGGCGTTGGATCAGCTCGGTGAGCGTCCCGCGGGCAACGATCTGGGCATGGTCGATGACGGCGACGTCGGCGTCGAGCTCCTCGATCTCGGGGAGATAGTGGGTGGAGTAGACGACCGCCGACCCGTCGTCAGCGAGGCGGCGGACCATCCGCAGGATCTCGGTGCGGGTACGGACATCCGCGCCCGTCGTCGGCTCGTCGAGCAGCACCAAGCGGGGTCGGTGCACCAGCGCGACCGCGGTGTGGAGCCTTCGTCGTTCCCCGCCCGAGAGCTCGGCCGCGCGCCGGTCGAACAGGTCGTCGAGGCCCAGCGCTCCCCCGACCTCCTCGATGCGATCTCGCAGCTCCGGCCCTCGCATCCCGGCGAGCCCGGCGAAGAACCGGAGGTTGTCCCGAACCGACAACGGGAGGTAGACGCCGGTGTCTTGGGGGGCGAGCCCGATCAGCTCCTGGGCTCGCTGGGGTCGCTGCACCACGTCGATCCCCCCGACGTGCACGGTCCCGGCATCGGGGCGCCGGAGCCCGGCGACGATCGACACCAACGTGGTCTTGCCGGCGCCGTTCGGGCCCAGCAGGCCGAGGATCGTGCCCGCCTCGACGCTGAGATCCACGCCGTCGAGGGCCACCGTCTCGCCGTAGGCCTTGTGGACGCCGCGAACGTCCAGGACCGCCAGGGCGGTCACGAGGCTGCGGGGAGCCCAGTGCCCGGCCGCGGCCTGACGGCCGTCCGACCGTACCGTCGGGACGGCCGGTGCGGTCGTTCGAGGTCGCGGAGCCGGCCTTCCCAAGCGGTGCGCCGCTCCAGCCAGGCCAACGCGCCCCCGGGGTCCTCCCCGGCTACGCTTGAGATTGTGAAGTCCCGGCGCGTATGCTGCATACTGACGAGTATCACAGGGACCGTGGAGGATGCCAAGGGGCAATCCGGGTGACGTTCGAACCCCTCACCCCGGAACGCCGGCGCGCCATGACCCGCCAGCACCTCCTCGACGCCGCGGCCGTCGTCTTCGCCAAGAACGGGTTTCACGGCTCAACCCTGGACGAGGTGGCCGCCACCGCCGGCTTCACCAAGGGCGCCGTGTACTCCAACTTCAAGAGCAAGGACGACCTGTTCCTGGCCCTCCTTGACGAGCGGATCAACCGAGAGTTCGCGGTCTTCTCCGATGTGTTGGAACAGGGCCGTCTGGAGGACCAGGGGGCGGATCAGCTTCCCCGGGTACGCGAGCTACTCCACGGCTTGGAAGGCATGTCCGGGGGCGACACGTGGACCACGCTGTATCTGGAGTTCGTGCTCTACGCCCGACACAACCCGGAAGCGCAGGCCAAGCTGACCGCGACCGCTCGGCGCGAACGAGACCTGGCCCAGAAGCTCATCGAGAACGAGTATGCGGCCATTGGGGAAGACCCGACGTTCTCGACTCGTGAAATGGCCGCCATCTCGGTCGCCCTCTTCAACGGCCTCGGACTTGAGCGACTCGCCGATCCTGACGCCGTGACGGAGACGACGATCGACACGATGCTCGGGGTCTTGTTCGACGCGATCGGCATCGACCCCGACACGCCGTCCGAGTCACCCGTCACCGAAGGCTCGAAGTAGCGCCGAACGCTTCGGCTCGCGCGCGGATCTCGCTCCCAGCGAAATTTGGGCGGTACGCTTTGACAAGCAGCACGTTGACGTACCTGAGCGCGGGATGATTGTTCGATGGAACCAACGCTTCACGGGCCGGAGGCCGCCGCTGGACTCGGATGGTCCGGACTCGCCAGCGCTGTGCTCGGGCCAGTCGCCATCGCCGCGGCACTCATACCAGTTCGCGGCGACCTTCAAGCCTCGAGCATTGCCCTCGTCCTGGTACTCACGGTCGTCCTCGCGGCGACGATCGGCGGACGGAGTGGTGGCGCGATCTCTGCGCTCGTCGCAGCGGTTTCGTTTGACTTCTTGTTCACACGTCCCTACTACTCGTTCTCGATCAGCAACGGCCACGACGTCGAGACGGTCGTTCTCCTGCTCGCCGTCGGGCTCGCGGTGGGCGAAATTGTGGCGCGAAGCCGGCGGAGTCGAGCGGTCGCGCAGCGACGGAGTCGAGAGAACGAGTACCTGCGACACGTCGCGGAACTCGGCGCCGGTGGCGAATCTCCTGGGCGTCTGGTGACGATTGTCCGGAGCGAGCTCGTCAAGATCCTTGACCTCGAGAGCTGTCGCTTCGAACGTCCACCGTTTCAGACAGCGCTCCCCCAGCTCCGCCACCGGGGCGTCCGTCTCGAGACGGAGCCTCCCGACGAGGTCGGTCTACACAACCAGCTCGAGCTCCCCGTCCGCGCCGGCGGGCGCGTCGTCGGGCGCTTCGTGCTGACCATGCGCACAGACGGGACGGGCCTGCGACTCCCCACCGCGAACCGCGCCTTCGCCGTCGCCTTAGCGGACCAGTTGGGCGCCGCCCTCCCGGAAACCGAGGTCGAACCCACCTGAACCGGACACCGTCCTGGTGCGGTCGGTTTGGCCGCCCCGGCGACGTGTTCGTCGATGGGTTCGGCCGGTCTGGGCGAGCGCCACGGCCGTGCCGATAGCGCCGAGGGCGAGGACGCCGACGGGGCCTGGTTTGCGCTCAGCGTGCTTCCTTGCACGGGGACTCCTCTCGATTGGGGGATGGGGGCGGTTCGACGAGTGCCGCTGCCAGGAGACCGTGCGCGTCAGGGCTCCCGTAGCGTCGGGACAGCAGATCCGGTGGCGGCTCGGACGGCGGCGCTGAGCTCGACAGCAGCGACGGCCAACCGCGGCGACGCCGAGCCGTGGCACACGGCACCGCCCGGCCGCGGGTGGCGGTGCAAGACGCTTGATGTCTATGCGCCGCGCACTCTGAGCGGCGTCGAGCGCCAGAGCCCGAAGAACCGACACGACGCGGTCGCGGTGCGAGGCACCCACACTGCGGACGGGGCCGCGCGCGTCCCAGTGACCGGCTCGAGCTGGTCCGCGTGCGGGAGCGTGTACGCCCGGCAGTAGGCGGTGTTGAAGTTCTTCGGTAGGTAGGAGTAGACGGCCGGCGAGTCGACCACGACGCTCGCGAATCGCTGCTCGCCGATGGCGGTGCGCAGGTCTCGGGCCAGCCAGTGGTTCGACCCGCGGAGGTGGCCACGGAGCACGTCCTCGAACGCGGCGGACTGGGAGGTGGTGGGCGTCCCGGGACGGGCGAGGTCGAGCAGCCAGCTCTGTGACGGCAGGTACACGGGCTGGGGAAGGCGGCCGAGGGCGGTGACCAGCCGATTTCCGGCTCGCGTTGTCGCGGCTGACGGGATCTGGCGCCACGGGAGGTAGACGAGCGACAAGAAGGTGATGAGCACCCCGGCGAGCAACAGCCGGCTCCAGCCCCGGTGCCGGTCACGCATCCCAAGTCGGGTGAGCGCGTGGACGCCGAGGCCGGTGGCCATCGCCACCCCCGCGTAGCCGGGGAGCAGCACGTTGTCGTAGCCGCCGGTGTGGAGCCGAGCGGTGTAACTGGCGAAGAGCAGCGCACCCACGGCCGGGATCCAGAACCAGGCCCGTTCGCCGCGCCGGGAGGCGAGCAGTCCCAGCGCGGCGACGACGAGCACGACCGACAGCGGCCGGAGCAGGTCGTGGGTGAAGAAGTCGAGATACTCGTTGGTCGCCACCGTGTGCTGCCCGGCGAGACGCAGCACGTACTGGCTGTACCAGCCGCCGGTGGCGTGGTTGAACCAGAGGGTCGTGCCCCCGAGGATGACGCCGAGGGTGGCGCCGTACACGACCGCGAGGCCGCGTCCTCGCCGCCAGAGGAACGGGATCACCACGACCATGGGCACCGCAGCCGACTGCTTGGTCAGAAACGCGGCGGCGAGAACGACCCCGGCCACGAGCGCGCCCCGCCGGGTCGACGTCTGGCGCACGCACAGCAAGCCGACGAGGAGCAGGGCCAGGAACAGCGAATCGACCCTGGCCAGGTCGAGCCAGGCTCCGGCCAGCCGGAAGCACGCGGCGAGCAGCCCGGCGGCGATGATCGCAGCCCAACGGTTGCGTGTCTCGAGCCAGACCATGCGGTACACGACGCCGAGCGCGGCCACTGACGACAGGATCGACACGATCCGCAACGTCGAGAGGTGCAGCCCGATTAGCCACGCCAGCCCGGCCGACACGTAGTAATAGAGCGGCGTGTAAAGGAACGGCGTGAACTGCAGCGACGGCGCGCCGTAGAGGGGCTGACCGTTGAGGACGCGGCGTACGTGGAGCAGCACGCCCCCTTCCAACCATTCCAGCTGGTACGGGGCGCGGAACCGGGTGATCGCCACCGCGGCGTAGCAGGCGATGAAGCCAATCGCGGCGACAACCAGCCCGGCGCGTAGGAAGACGTCGACCCGGGAGCCGGGCGGGGTCGGCGTCTTCGTCGGCGGCGCGAGGTCGGCGGGGACTCGGGTGCGCAGCGCGGGGGGCCATCGGGTTGGGGTCGCGGTCACGGCACCGCCGACAGGGTGAGAAACGACACAAGACTGAGCGCGGCGAGCCCGAACGCCGAGGCGACGATCAGGAACCGCCACGGCCAGCCTCGCACGGAGGCGGCGATGGCGATGATGATCGGGAACGCGACGAGGAGCGGCCGCGGGCGGGGCCCGACGTCGAACGACGACGCCGCGAACACGAGGGCGCCGAAGCCGTAGATGAGCAGGGGGACGGGCAGGCGCCGCCGGACCATCAGCACCGCACCGATCACCGCGAGGACAAACCCCGCAGCCCAGACCAGGTCGTTCAAGCCCCCGATCCCGAGGCTGAACGTCGGCGCCTTCAAGTACTCGACGAACCGGTGAACGGCATCAAACGTGAACCCGGACCGGTCGCCCCACAGATGGGTCTCGACCCGCAGCCACTCCAGCGGGTGACCGGACAATGCCCACTGGTAGCCGATGACCACCGCTGTACCGGCGGCGGTCAACGCGGGGGCCCAGAGGGCGCGGAGGCTCTCGCCGCGGCGCCACGCCGTGAACGCGCACCACGCGGTGGCGGCGATCAGCACGGTCGCGGTTGGTCGGGTCATCGCTGCCGTTGCTCCCAACGCGCCGGCGAGGACCCAGCGACGTCGGGTCAAGGCGAGCAGGCACCCGGCCGCGGCGGCGATCGTCAACGCCTCCGTGTAAGCCATCGACAACACGAACGACGCCGGGAAGAAGCAGAACAGCGCCGCAGCGCGGTGCGCGACTTCCTCGCCGAACACGGGCGCGGTCAACTGCCAGATCAGCAGCGCCCCCACCCCGCCGAGGACGGTCGTGAGCAGGATCGCGGCGACGAGCGGGGAGCCCAGTGTGAACCACGACAGGGCGCGGATCAACCAGGGGAACAGAGGAAAGAACGCGAAGCTCGCGTCCCCGCGGGGCCAGACCGAAACATGGTGGTACCCGTGCTGGGCCAAGTCGAGGTACCAGGCGCCGTCCCAGCGGGCCAGTGTGCGCAGCAGCGCGACGTGCGGGCCGGGGATCTGCGGCCACGGGCCCGCCCCGGGGTCTCGGGTGCTGATGCTGGCCACGAGCGCCGCTCCCAGTACGACGAGTCGGGACAGCCCGTAGGTGTGAAGGACGCGACGGGCCCACCGGGCTCGCAGCGCCGGGTCCCAGGTCGCGGGAGCAGTTCGCGGGAGCGTTCTAACCATCGCAAGCTCGGGTTCGGCGATGTTCAGCGCTCTCCTGGTTGGCCGAGGTGTCCGCCGCCCCCGCGACGCGGCCACCGACAACGGTCTGATCGGTACAGCGACGATACGCGCTGGGAGTTCGAAAGGCCGAGCCCAACGAGCGGCCGGCGCTCGACGACCGGCGGGGACACTCCCCCGGGGCGGCGCAGCCGATCGGAGTGGGTCGATCTCGGTGTCGGGGTGCGGCGGAGGCGACCCAAGACGACTGGGACCCACGAGCTCATCGCTCGCGCGTTCGAGGTGCTGCGAGACGCGATCATGCGTCGTCGGGGCCGCCTGGTGGAAGGACCCTCTGACCTGCCGTTAGATGGAGCGGACGACGGGATTCGAACCCGCGACCCTCACCTTGGCAAGGTGATGCTCTACCAACTGAGCCACGTCCGCGTGAGCGCTCAAGAATAGCGGTGTCCCGACGCAGGCCGGGGGCCGTGCCCGGCGGGTGGGGGTCAGGTGCCGGCGAGGCGTGCGACGACCGGCGCGAACGCCTCGAAGGTGTCGTCCCCCAGGACGACGTAGGAGACGCCCCATTCCTCTCGTCGTCGAGTGAGGGTGTCGCAGACCTCGTCAACCGTGCCGACGAGCGCCACGCCGGACTGGAGGGCTTCGCTCGCACTGACGCCGAACCCGGGCGCCATGGCTTCTGCGAGGCCGTTGGCGTCGTGCGTGATGGCGGCGATGAAGTAGCGGATCTGGAGCTCGATGTCGGCGAAGCGGGCGCCGGCACCGTCGCGGACCCAGCCGATCTTCTCGAGGGTCTGGTCGGCGAGCGACGTCTTCAGCGCGTCGCTGGTGATGGCGCCGGCCCGGAGATTGGGGTTGATGCCGACGATGTCGGCCTCCTTGCCGGCGAGGCGAAGGAGGCGGGGTCCGCCACCGCCGACGAGGATCGGTGGGTGGGGCCGCTGGACGGGCTTCGGGAGCCCGTCGTACGAGCGAATCGTGTAGTGCTCGCCGTCAAAGTCGAAGGGGCTATCCCTCCAGGCGCCCTTGATCACGCTGATCGCCTCGGCGAGGCGGTTGATGCGGGTCCCGGCGGTGTCGTAGGGGAGGCCGAGCGCCTCGTAGTCGGTCTTCATCCATCCGGCGCCGATCCCGAGCTCGAGGCGACCCTCGGACAGGAGGTCCAGCGTGGCGGACTCCTTGGCGACGACCGCGGGGTGCTTGTAGTCGTTGCCGAGCACGAGCATCCCGACCCGGAGGCGGTCGGTGGTGGCGGCGGCGACCGAGATCCCGACCATCGGTGCCAGCTCGGTCTCGATGAAGTGGTCGGGCATGAACAGCGTGGAGTATCCGAGGTCCTCGATCTTGTGTGCCAGCGCCTTCCAGTCCGCTCCGGAGTGGGAGCCGCCGACCTGGACGCCGAATCGGAAGGTGTGGTGTGTGTTCATGGGTCGTCCTTGCTCAGGATGGTCACGTGCCGGCGAGCCGGCTCACGATGGGTGCGAACTGGTCGGCGACGGCGTCGTCGACGACGACGTAGCTCATCTGCCAGCGTTCGCGCCGCGCCACGAGGTCGTCGATCATCTGCTCCTGGGTGCCGACCAGCGCAATCGGGGTCTCGAGCGCGACTTCTGGGGTGACGTCGAACGCAGGCGCCATCGCCTCGGCCAGAGACTGACGGTCTTCGGTGAAGAACACGAAACCGGCGTACTGCTGGATCTCGAGGTCGTCGAATCGGGGACCTCCCGCGGTGCGGACCCAGTCGAGCTTCTGGTCGGTGGCGGCGGCGCTCAACGACTTCGCTGCGTCGGGGCTCTGGGCTTCGCCGCGTCGGAGGTTGGCGTTGATACCGACGATGTCGGCCTCGCGGGCCGCGAGGGAGAGGACCCGCTGGCCGCCACCACCGACGATGATCGGCGGCCCCGGCCGTTGAACGGGCTTCGGGGAGCCGTCGAGGTCGACGATCTGGTAGTGCTCGCCGCGGTAGCTGAACGGCCCGTCGGCGAAGAGTCCCTTCAGCACGGTGAGCGATTCGGCCAGCCGATCAACACGGATTCCCGGCCGATCGAGCGGCAACCCGGCCTTCTCGTAGTCCGCGGTCATCCAACCCGCACCGACCCCGAGCTCGAGGCGACCGTCCGAGAGGAGGTCGAGCGTGGCCGCCTCCCGGGCCAGCACGACGGGGTGCTTGTAGTCGTTGCCGAGCACGAGGGATCCGACGCGCAGGCGCTCCGTTGCCTCGGCGACCATCGCCATCGCGGGGACGGGAGCCAGGGGGTGGTCGACGAAGTGGTCGGGGACGAACAGGGTCGAGTACCCGAGGTCCTCCCATTTGCGGGCGGCGTCGCGGTACTGAGCGTGGGACTCGGCTCGGGGTGCCATGACCCCGAAGCGGAATTTGCGGTCGTGAGGCACGGCGGCACGCTAACGGCCGCGGCTGCGGGGCCGCGGCGGGCTGGCTCGGGTCCGCGTGGGTTCAGCGGCCGGTGGACCCGAACCCGAAGGTGTCGCGGGTGGTGTCGTCGAGCTGGTCGACTTCGACCCAGTCGACGGCGGCTTCGACGGCGGTGATGACGAGCTGGGCGATGCGGTCACCGCGGGTGACGGTGTAGGGCTCCCGGGGGTCGGTGTTGACGAGGAGGACTTTGAGCTCGCCTCGGTATTGGGGATCGATGAGCCCGGGAGTGTTGAGGCAGGTCACGCCGTGGTTGAGCGCGAGGCCGGAGCGGGGCAGGACCAGGCCGGCATAGCCGGGCGGGATCGCGACGGCGATGCCGGTGGGGACCAGGGCCCGTCCGCCGGCCGGGGAAAGGTCGGCGCGGGTGCGGGCGCTGAGGTCATAGCCGGCGTCGTGGTCGTGGGCCTGCACCGGGCCGGGCAAGCCGGCATCGAGGCGGGCGAAGCGGATGTGGAGCGTCAAGCGGCGAAGTCACCGACGAGCTCGTCGCACTGCTCGTCGGTGAGGGTGACGTCGGCCTGATATTCGGGATGGTCGACAACGAGCCGGACCGGGCCGTCAGCGAAGGCCTGCTGCTGCTCCGGTGAGAACGCGAACTTGAGGTAGTGGACGGTCGTGGTGGTTGCCTCACGGGTGAGGCGGTCGACGTTCTCGGGTCGCCCCGGCACCGTGCTGTCGCCGACCACGAATCGGAGATACTCGTGGATGCCGACGAGGCGGGGCAGCCAGTACTGGAGGGCCTCGGCGTCGGTGATCTCGATGAAGAGCGTCCCGGACAGCTCACCGTCGGCGGGGATGAGCTCGTTGTAGGTCTCGAGCTCGCGGGCGATCTGCTCGTCGCGCAGCATGCGCTCGGCTCGGGCCATCTCTTGAATCTGGAACCGCATGGTGGCGGCGTTCTCAAACACGATGGACATCAGGTCACCGACGGGGATGCGGCGCTTCTTCTTGGTGGCGATGATCTCGGCGCGGAAAGCGTCGCGTTCACGTTCGTACTCGCGGAGGTCCTTGATGTCGGCGTCGGTGAGCTTGCGCATGGTGTCCGTTCTCGAATGAGCCGGGCGCGCTCGCGGCGACGGCCCCGGGAGGGGTCCCGGGGCCGTCGTGCGGAGTTCGCGCTGGTCCGGCGGGTCAGCTGAGGGACTCGAGGCCCTGCGTGAACCGGCCGGCGTGGCTCTTCTCGGCCCGGGCGAGGGTCTCGAGCCACTCCGCGATCTCGTCGAAGCTCTCGTCGCGGGCGGTCTTGGCGAACCCGGGGTACATCTCGGTGTACTCGTAGGTTTCGCCTTCGATCGCGGACTTGAGGTTGTCCCCGGTCTTGCCGACGGTGACGCCCGTGACGGGGTCGCCGACCTCCGCGAGGAAGTCGAAGTGACCAAACGCGTGGCCCGTCTCGCCTTCGGCGACGGAGCGGAACAGCGCGGCCACGTCGGGGTAGCCCTCAACATCGGCTTTCTGCGCGAAGTAGAGGTAACGACGGTTGGCTTGGCTCTCGCCGGCGAACGCGGCCTTGAGGTTCTCGTGGGTCTTGCTGCCATCCAGTGCGGGCATGGTGCGGGTACTCCTTTGTGCTTGGGATCTGGTTCTTATGAGGCGGAGGCGCCGGCGCAGTCGTCGCAGACGCCGCGGAAGTGGACTTCCACGTCGGCGACGGTGAAGCCGCGTCGGTCGCGGGCGGGAAGCCGCAGGTCATGGACGTCGACGAGGACGTCGCGGACCTTCCCGCACACGGTGCAGATGAGATGGTGGTGGGCGTCCTCGACGTTGGGGTCGACGCGGACGCTGCCGGTTCCGAGGTGGATCAGCTCCACCTCTCCCATCGCTTCGAGGTCGTGGACCGTCTGGTAGACGGTCTTGAGCGAGATCGTCGGCATGTCGCCGCGGGCCCGTTCGTAGAGCGCCTCGACGGTCGGGTGGCTGGCGTCGCCGTGGAGCAGCCGGAAGATGGCCTGGCGCTGCGGGGTCACCCGCAGCCCCTGGTCTCGGAACCGCTCGGTCAGGTCGTCCACCGTTCTCATGACAACACCACGTTATCGACAATGATTGTCAACTGCAAATTGGGGTGTTGGCCGGGCTCCGGGGCCCCTGGACCGCCGGGACCCGCGGACGCGTTCCCGCGCCCGGCGTAACCTGCGGCGCCCATGGGTCTGCTGGTCGGGAACGTGATCCGCCACGCCGGGGCTGTGGTGCCCGGCCGGCTGGCCGCCACGATGGGCGCCGAGGAGCTCACCTTCGCCCAGCTCGAGGAGCGCACCAACCAGGTGGCGCGCGCCCTCGCCGCCCGGGGCGTGCGTCACGGTGACCGGGTGGCGTGGTGGGGTGAGACCGGCTTGGCCGCGATGCCCGTCTTCGGGGCGCTGGCCAAGCTGGGAGCGGCGTTCATGCCGGTCAACGCGCGCCTCGGGGTGGACGAGGCCGAGACGGTGGTCGGCTACGCCCGACCGAACCTCACGGTGGTCGACGAGGCCCACGAGGGCGCGTCGTTCGGCGCGGTTCGCCAGGGCGAGCTGTTCGCGGAGGCGTCACGGCTTGAGACCGGCGACGTCGACGACCCGGCGTTGCAGGAGCGCGACGCGCACGTCATCTTCTTCACCAGCGGGAGCACCGGTCGGGCGAAGGGTGTGGTGCTGTCCCATCGGACCAGCTTCCTGCGCAGCTTCCCGAACCTGATCACCGACTGGACGGGCGGGACGGTCTGCATGTTCCCGCTGTTCCACATGTCGGGCTGGTCGATGGCGCTGAACGCCTGGCAGATGCGCCTCCCCGTCCACCTTGCGCCCCCCGACCCGGAAGCGCTGCTGTCGACGGCGCAGCGCCGGCAGGCGAGTCGCCTGTACTGCCTCCCTGCGGTCTGGTCCCGGGTGCTCGACTACGACCGGTCCCCCTTCGATCTGGGGTGCATCCGGGAATGCGACACCGGGACGTCGGCGACACCGCCGGAGCTGCTCGCCGCGATCAAGGCCGCGTTCCCCGGGACCGCGACGCGCATCTACTACGGGTCGACGGAAGCGGGCCCGGCCACGTTGCTCGGCGACGAGGACCTCCTCCGCAAGCCCGGGTCCGTCGGGCTTCCGGCGCCCGGTGTCGACCTGCGGCTCGGCGATGACGGGGAGGTGTGCGTCCGCAGCGAGTTCCTCATGGATGGGTACTTCGAGCAGCCCGACGCCACGGCCGCCGCGCTCATCGACGGCTGGTACCACACCGGCGACCTCGGCGCCCTCGACGACGAGGGGTACCTGTCGATCGTCGGGCGGGCCCGCGACGTGCTCCGCACCGGCGGGGAGACGGTCGCGCCGGGCGAGGTGGAAGCCGTGCTGGCCGACCACCCCGACGTGGCCGAGGTCGCGGTCGTCGGCCTGCCGGACGTCCGATGGGGCGAGGTGGTCTGCGCGGTGGTCGTGCCCGCCGGCGGACGGGCTGGTGCTGTCAGCGTCGAGTCGCTACGCGCTCACTGCGAGGGGCGGCTCGCGTCGTTCAAGCAGCCTCGCCGCGTCGAGCTCGTCGAGGAGCTGCCCCGCACGCCGGCAACGGCGCAGATCCAGCGCACCCTGCTCGTCGCGCGGCTCACCGCGTCGCGCGCACCATGACGCGTCCCGATTGACAGGGCCCGCCGGGGGGCATAGACGTTCTTCGAGACGTGGCCATACGGAGGGGGAAACGATGGTCATTCGGAGGCTCGCGCTGTCGATCGCCGTGGTACTGGGTATGGGTGCCGCCGGGTTCTTGAGCGGGACCGCCAACGCGGCGAGCGGAGGAGGTGGCAGCGGCGGTTCGGGTCAGTTCAAGAACCTGAAGCCGGTCAAGGCGCCGTCGCCGTGCACGAACGATCCGGGGGTGAGCGACTCCGAGATCAAGGTGGGCGCGATCCTGCCGCAGTCCGGCCCGTCGGCACCATCGTTCGCGGCGTCCGAGGACGGCATGCGGGCCCGCATCGACCAGGCAAACGCCACGGGCGAGCTCGGGAAGCGCAAGATCACGCTGACCGTCGCCGACGACGGCGGCGACCCGGCGCGCAACGTCACCGCCGCGCAGCAGCTCGTCGAACAGAACGGCGTGTTCGGCATCATCGAGAACAGCCTCGCCGCTGACGCGAGCGCCAAGTACCTGAACCAGAAGGGGGTGCCCGTCACCGGCTGGCACCTCGGCCTGGCGTCGTTCGGGACGTACCCGAACATGTTCGGGTGGCGGAACAGTCAGCCGCCCGACCCGGCCACGACGTTCACGAACCGGGACGTGCTCGTCCTGAAGATGCTGGGCGCTTCCAAGATCGCCCTGGTCGGGGCGAACACGTCGAACAGCTCGACGTTCATCAACCAGATCGAGCAGGCCGTCAAGATGACGCCGGGCATGAAAGTCGTCTACAAGACGACCGACGTGTCGGTCTCCCAGCGGGACTTCACCGCCGAGGCCCAGAAGATCAAAGACTCCGGCGCGGACGGCCTGTACACCGGGATGGACTTCCTGCAGAACGTCGCGCTCTCCGCGGCGTTGAAGCAGGACAACTACAGCGTCAAGGCCACCGTGTACCCCGGCGGGTACGACAGCCGGGTGACGTCGCTTCCCGGGATCGACGGCGTCTACTTCGGGCTCGAGGTGATCCCGTTCGAGCAGAACCCGCCCTCCTACACCGCCTACAAGACGGCGATGCAGAAGGCCGGCAAGTTCTTCCAGGGTGAGATCCCCTACATCGGCTGGCTGTCGGCTGACACCTTCATCGAGGGGATCAAGGCCGCGGGGACGAGCTGCCCGACCCGGAAGGGCTTCATCGCCAACCTGCGGCTGGAGAAGAACTGGACCGCGCACGGCGCGTTCGCGCCCATCGACTTCACCACGATCTTCGGCCGTCCCTTCTACTGCACGTATTACGTCCAGGTGCAGAACGGCGCGTTCGTGCCGACCTTCGGCGGGAAGCCGGTCTGCGCGAGCGAGGTCATCAGCGGGAAGAAGGTGACGAAGCTGACCGCGGCGCAGCAAGCCCAGGGCTGACGGACACGACGCGTCCGGGCCGCCCCGCCGGCCCGGGCAAGCGACGGGAGGAGTAGGTGCAGGGGTACGTCCTCGCGGGCCTCGTGCTCGGCAGCATCTACGCGATCTCCGCCCTCGGCCTGGTGTTGACGTACTCGTCGTCGCGGATCGTGAACTTCGCGCATGGGTCGACGGCCTACGCAGTCGCGGTCTTCTACCACTGGCTCAACCACGAGCAGGGGTGGTCGATCGTGCCCGCGGCGATCGTCGCGCTGCTCGTCTTCTCCCCGATCCTCGGCTTGGTGCTCTGGGCCGTCGTGTTCCGGCGCCTCACGCACACCGCACCCGCGATCCGGTTCCTGGCGACGGTGGGCCTCTGGGTGGCGTTGCCTGCCGCGGTGCGGTTGGTGTTCCCCTTCAGCCAGGGCGAGATCTTCCAGCCTCAGGGTCTCGTGAAGGTACCGGTCGACATCTTTCATCTCCACGGGCTGGATGTGTCGATCAACGGCAACCAGGTCGCGGTGCTCGCGGGCGCGGCGGCGGTCGTGGTGGGGCTGAGCGTGCTGCTCCGGGCCACGCCGGCCGGGCTCGCGACGCGTGCCACCGTCGATTCCCCTCGCACCGCCGCGCTCTCCGGCGTCAACACCACCCTGGTGAGCGCGGGGTCCTGGATGATCGGCACCGTGTTCGCCGGGCTCGCCGGGATCCTCCTCGCCCCCATCCTGGGTCTTAGCGACGTGGAGTTCACCCTCTTGCTCGTGGCGTCGCTCGCCGCCGCGGTCGTCGGTCGCCTCACGAGCCTCACCCTCACGTTCGCGGGGGCGATGCTCATCGGCCTCGTCCAAGGCGTCGCGGTCGATGTGCTGCCGAGCCATGGGATCCTCGCGACCGGGTTCCGGCCCAGCGTCCCGTTCATCGTGATGCTCGTGTGCCTCGTCGCGTACCAAGGCTTGAGCCGCGAGCGGTTCGAGGTCGATCTGCGCGCCGGACCGGTCGAGGCCGAGGTGCTCGCGGCGCCGGTGGCGCACGGCTGGCGAGCCGCGCTCGGGCCCCTCGCGGCCGCGGTCGCGCTGTTCTCGGTCCCGTTCTGGCTCAACAGCTTCTGGGTCGGGGTGGTCAGCCAGGGCGTCGCGCTCGGCGTGCTGTTCCTGACCTTCACGATCGTGACCGGCGAAGGCGGGATGCTGTCGCTCGGCCAGGCCACCCTGGCCGGGGTGGGCGGGTTCGTCGCGGCCGCGCTGGCCACGCATTCGACCATCTTCGGGGCGACGATCGACAACCCGTTCTCGTCGAGCTCCGGCTGGCCGCTGGGCCTCGCGATCCTCGCCGGCGCCGTCGTGGCCGTGCCGGTCGGCCTGCTCGTCGCATCGCTGAGCCTGCGGCTCGGCGACGTCTACCTGGCGCTGGCGACCTTGGCGTTTGCCCTGCTGGTCGAGCAGCTCGTGTTCGCCCGGCCCGAGTTCGACAACTTCGGCGCGGGGGTGTCCGTCAACCGGCCAATCTTCTTGGGCATCGACTTCAACGACCGCACCGCGTTCTTCTTGCTCCTCGCCGGGGTGTTCTGTGTCGTGGCACTCCTCACCGTCAACCTGCGACGAGCGACGTCGGGCCTCGTCCTCGCGTCGATGCGGTCGAGCGCTTCCGCTGCGAGCACTATCGGCGTGAGCGTGGTGCGCTCGAAGCTGTTCGCTTTCGGCGTCAGCAGCTTCGTCGCCGGGCTCGGGGGCGCGCTCTTCGCGGTCACCATCGGGCGGGCTGCGCCCACGAGCTTCAACGTGCTCGTCGGCATCGTCTGGCTGGCCATCGTCGTGACCTGGGGAATCCGCTCCGTGGTCGGTGCGCTGATCGCGGGGATCCTCTTCGCGGTGGTGCCGCAGCTCTTCAACGAGTACCTCCCTTCCAGCTGGCACGACGTGCCGACGCTGCTCTTCGGGCTCGGTGCCATCGGCATGGCCCGCCAGCCTCGCGGGGCTGTGTTCGACGTGGCGCAGGGGTTGCGCCGGCTCCGCGCCCGGGCGGCCGCCCCTGCCGCGTCCGAGGATCCGGTGCCGTCGTGAGCGACGCCCTCCTGTCGGCCGAGGCGATCAGCATGCGCTTCGGCGGTGTGGTGGCGCTCGACGAGGTCGACCTGCACGTTGGCCCGTCCAGCATCACCGGGCTGGTGGGCCCCAACGGGGCGGGCAAGACCACCCTGTTCGGGATCCTGTCGGGCCTGACCCGGCCGCGCGGGGGCCGCGTCGTCTTCGACGGGGCCGACATCACGGCGGCGAGCCCCCAACGTCGCGCCCGGCTGGGGCTCGCCCGGACGTTCCAGCGGCTGGAGCTGTTCAGCGAGCTGACCGTGCGGGACCATCTCGTCGTGGCCCGTCGGGTCCGTGAGCGCCGCGACCGGACCTTTCTGCGTGACCTGATCGGGATCGGGTCCCGGCCCTCGCCCGGGGAGGACGACGCGATCGACGCGCTCCTCGACCTGCTGGGCCTCGGGTCCGTCGCGGACCGCGTGGCGGCCCGGATCCCGCTCGGCACCGGGCGGATCGTCGAGCTGGCTCGGGCCCTCGCCACCGAGCCCCGCCTGGTGCTGCTCGACGAGCCGACGTCGGGGCTCGACGCGCACGAGACCGAGCATGTCGCCGACGCGCTCCGCACGGCCTGTGAGGACCGCGGGGTCGCGTTCGTGCTCGTCGAGCACGACGTGGAGCTGGTGCTGCGGCTCTGCGAGGACGTGACGGTCCTCGACTTCGGTCGGGTGATCGCGCACGGCCCTCCCGCGGCGATCCGGGCCAGCGCGGACGTGCAGGCCGCCTATCTGGGCGCGGCCCCGGCGGGCCAGGACGTGCCGTGACAGTCCCGATGCTCGACGTCCGCGACCTGTCCGTCACCTATGGGGAGGCGCGCGCGGTCGTCGGGGTGAGCTTCACCGTCCCCGCCGGGGGGGCCCTGGCTGTCCTCGGCCCGAACGGCGCGGGGAAGAGCTCCCTCGCCGGCGCGGTCGCCGGGCATGTGCGCCCGAGCGCGGGGCGCGTGCGTGTCGACGGCCGCGACGTCACGGGTTGGCCCGCGCACCGTGTCGCCCGTGCCGGGATCGCGTACGCGCCGGAGCAGCGCGCGATCTTTCCCCACCTGTCGGTCCTCGAGAACCTCCGGGTCCGGCTTCGCTACGCGGTGGCACGACCGGAGCGCGCCGCGGCGCTCGAGCGCGCGCTCGAGACGTTCCCGGTCCTCGCCGACCGTCGGCGCCAGCAGGCCGGCACGCTCTCCGGCGGGGAGCAGCAGATGCTCGGTCTCGCGCGCGTGCTCGCCGCGCCGCCTCGGCTGCTCGTCGCCGACGAGATGTCGCTCGGGCTGGCGCCCCGCCTCGTCGACACGATCTTCGACGCGCTGACGCGAGCTCGCGCCGAAGGGGTCACGGTGGTGCTCATCGAGCAGTATGTCGAGCGGGCCCTGGCCTTCGCCGACGACGCCGTCATCATGCGCCGAGGCGCGGTGGCCTGGCAGGGGCGGGCCGCCGATGCGGGGACAGAGCTCGTCTCGAGCTACCTCGGCACCGGGGACGTCGCCGGCGCCACTCCGGGAACCGACTAGACGGCGACGTCGCGCAACCGCTGGCGCAGTACGAACTTCTGCACCTTGCCCGACGGGGTGCGGGGGAACTCGTCGATCCCGCGGATCTCCTCGGGCCACTTCTGACGGGCGAGGCCGGAGCGGGTCAGGTGATCACGCAGCACCTCGAGGGACGGCGGGGCGGCGCCGGGCTGCATGCGGACGAACGCGCAGCCGTGCTCCCCCAGCCGGACGTCGGGTGCGGCGACGACCGCGACCTCGGCGACGCCGGGAAGGCGCAGCACCTGTTCTTCGACCTCGAGGGCGCTCACGTTCTCCCCGCCCCGGATGATGATGTCCTTCTTGCGGTCCACGATCGCGAGGTACCCGTCGGCGTCGAGGACCCCGATGTCGCCGGTGGCGAACCAGCCGTCGGCACCGAACGCTGCCGCGGTGAGCGCGGGATCGGTGTAGCCGACAAAGCAGTCCGGGCCCTTGCTCCAGATCTCGCCCGGCGTCCCCGCGTCGACGACATGTCCGTCGTCGTCCCGGAGCTGGAGCTCCACACCCGGGAGGGCCTTCCCGTCGGTGTGCAGCTTCTTGTCGGTTGGCGCGTCGTGGCGCATCCCGGTGATGGACGGGTGCTCGGTGGACCCGAAGCTCCGCACCGTCGAGATCCCCATCCGGGCGCAGCGCTCCCCCACCGCGGCGGGCACCGCCGAGCCGCCCAGCCCGATGTAGGGCATGAGTCGGCGGTGCGCGTCCGTGAAGTCGGGATGGTCGAGCAGACTGATCAGGAAGTACGTGGCGCCGTTCCCGCTGCTGATGCCCTCCTCGAGCATCGTGGCGAGGACCCGCGCCGGGTCCCACACGTCGATGAGCTGGATCGGATCGCGTCGCCACACCGGGATCAGCAGCGCGGCGAGCATGCCGATCCCGTGTCCGACCGGCGCGCCCACCAGCGTGGGCAGGCCCCCTTTGGCCTGGATCGCACCGAGCTGGCGGATCTCGAACCCGATGGTGCGGTGCGAGTGCACGACGCCTTTGGGGTCCGCGGTGGTGCCCGAGGTGTACGCGATGAGCGCGGGACTGGACGGGTCAGTCGTGACGGGCCCCGGGATCGGGTCCCCCGCGGCGAGCTCCGCGAAGGGCCGGGTGCCCGCCCGGGTCCGATCTCCGACGACGAAGACCTCCCGGAGCGCGTCGAGGCGAGGCCGGAACGATTCGAGGTTGGCCAGGTAGTCCAGGTGGCCGAACTCGTCGGCGGTGACGAGCACCTGAGCCTCCGACTGCTCGAGGATGAATGACACCTCCTTCGCGCCGTAGAAGTGCACGATCGGGACCGGCACCGCCCCGAGCAGCGCGATGGCCCAGAAGGTGGCTGCGGCCTCGACCCAGTTGGGGAGCTGGAACGCGACCGGGTCCCCTGGCCGGACACCGTGGGCCCGGAGCCCGCCCGCCACGCGGCAGGCCAGGTCGTAGCCGTCGGCGAAGGTGCCCCGCCATGGCCGGGTCTGGGAGTGAATGGCGAGTGGCAGGTCCCGGCCGTCGACGAGGCCGGCGGCGAGGATCGTCCCGAGGGTGTCGTCGGTCCAGGATCCGTCTGCGACATAGCGGCGGGTCCGTTCGTCCCCCACCGCCCGCAGGTCCAGCTCGAGCGTCATCCCGTCCCTCCCGACGCGCCGAACCTACCTGCCCTCGGTCGAGTCGGGCTGCGAACGGGTCCCGCGCGTCAAGGAGAGAGGCACGCGCCGGTGCTCCGGTCGGAGGCATCGGCACCTGGGCGTCGCTCGCACCGAGGCCCAGGCCGACGACCGGACGGGGCCGTGCCCCAGATGTTGAGCGGCTCGGGTCACGGGTTCGGATCGGGCGGACCGACGCCGGCGGTCGCTGGCGCGGGGCCGGCGTTGGGAATATCGTTCCGGTCGTGCAGAACGTCGTTCCGGTCGAGCGGGCGGTCGCGGCCCGCACACTGGAGGGCCGGACGGAGGCGTACGCCGACGAGGTGCGCCGCCTGGTGGACGCGGCCTACGCGGTGATGCGGCGCACCGGCACCGTCGAGCCTCGGGTCGCCGACATCGTGATTGCGGCCGGGTTGTCGAACCAGGCCTTTTACCGCCACTTCCGCGGCAAAGACGAGCTGCTGCTCGCGGTCCTCGAGGACGGCCAGCGCCGCCTCGTCGGCACCCTCGAGCGTCGGATGGCCCGCGCCGCGCCCGGCGCCCCCCAGGTCCGGGCGTGGATCGAGGGTCTGCTCGAGCAGGCCCGCAACGCCGAGGCCGCGGCCAACACCCGCCCCTTCGCCGTGAACGGCGCCCGCCTCACCGAGCGGTATCCCGAGGCGACCGCGGTCCAACGGGAGCGGGTCGTCGGCTCCCTGCGCGACGCCGTCCAGGCCGCCGGCGGAGACCGGACCCGCGACGCCGACGCCATCTACGCGCTCACCATGGGCCTCGCGGAGGACGCCATCACCCGCGGCACGGCCCCGAGCGACACCGATGTCGCGCACACTGTCTCCTTCTCCCTCCGTGCGATTTGCGCGGAGACCCGATGACCGAGCGCGAGGTCCTGCTGACCGGGATCGGTGGCCAGGGCGTCCAGCTCGCGGCGCAGGTGCTGGCCCGCGCCGCGGTGCTCGACGCTCGCCATGTGCTGCTCTTCGGCGTCTACGGGGGCGCGATGCGGGGGATGAACACGGACGGGACCGTCGTGATCGGCGACGAGCCGATCCACGCTCCCCCGCTGCTCTCCCGCTCCTGGTCGGCCGTGGCGATGCACGACCGCTACTGGGCGCCGGTCGCGCCCAAGATCCGCGACGGTGGCATCGTCGTGGTCAACGACAGCACCTTCAGCGCCGACCTTGCCGCCGTCCCGGCCCGCTCGTTCCGGGTCCCGGCCAGCGAGCTCGCGGCGGAGGTCGGCGACGAGCTGACCGCGTCGATGGTGCTCCTGGGCGCGTTCGCCGCGATCACCGGGCTCGTCACTCTCGGTGCGCTCCACGCGGGGATGCGCGAGTCCGTCCCCGCGTACCGTCGCCAGCACGTCGAGCGCAACGAGCAGGCCTTGACCGCAGGGTTCGGCGCGGTCGAACCGCTGACCGTCCCGGCGTGGACCGCGGAGCCGGCGCGCACATGACCACCGTCACCAGCCGCGGCACCGTCACGATCGACGCCGAGACCTGCAAGGGCTGCGAGCTCTGCGTCACTGCCTGCCCGCCCCGCGTCCTCACGATGTCGGCCCGCACCAACCGGGCCGGGTTCCATGTCCCCGATCTGCTCCCCGGGTGCACCGGCTGCGCCGCGTGCCTGTTCGTGTGCCCGGACTTCTGCTTCGAGGTGTTCCGGTACGACACCCCCCACCAGACCGAGGTTCCCGCGTGACCGCGGTGACGATCGGCACCGGCCGGCGGCTGATGGAAGGCAGCGAGGCGATCGCGCTGGCCTCGATCGCCGCCGGCTGCCGCTTCTTCACCGGGTACCCCATGACACCGTTCACCGAGATCCTCGAGCACTTCGCCGAGTACCTCCCCGCCGTCGACGGCACGTGCATCAACGCCGAGAGCGAGCTCGAAGCCGTCGGGATGACCTGGGGGGCCCTCGCGGGCGGCGCCCGCGCCGCGACCGGCTCGACCGGCCAGGGACTCTCGCTCATGCAGGAGTCCTTCGCCGAGATCACCCTCGCCGAGCTCCCCCTGGTCATCTTCAACATGGCCCGCAGCCAAGGCGACTACTTCCAGTCCACCCGGGGCGGCGGCCACGGCGACTACCGCCATATCGTCCTCGCGCCGGTGGACATCACCGAGACCGTCGAGCTGACCCAGCTGGCGTTCCATCTCGCCCATCGCTGGCGAAACCCCGTCCTCCTGTACGGCGACTACCTGACCGCGCACGTCCAGGAATCGGTCGCGGTGGCCCCGATCGACTTCGGGCCGCTGTCCCCGAACGACTGGGCCGTCGACGGGTCGGGGACCGGCACGGGCCACGCCCGGATGCTCTCCCCCCTCGGACTGGCCAAGGTCGGGGCCGAGCCGGTCGGGATCGAGGCGCACTTGCGCCACATCGTCGCCAAGCAGGCCGAGATCGCCCGGACCGAGACCCGCGCCGAGACCGGGTACCTGGACGACGCCGAGACGGTGGTGGTCGCCTTCGGCAGCCCGGCCCGCTTCGTACGCTCCGTGGTTCGCGACCTGCGAGCCGACGGTGAGCGCATCGGCTTCGTCCGCCCCATCACGTTGTGGCCGTTCCCGGCCGCGGCGATCGCGGAGGCTGCCGGCTCGGCCCGCACCGTCGCCGTCTTCGAGCTCTGCGCCGGGCAGATGATCGACGACGTGCGCCTCGCCGTGCTCGGCCAGGCTCCCGTGGTCGGCATCGGCGGCATCTCGACCGACGGGTCGGGCTTCGGCGTGGGCCGGCTCCTCGACACCGAGCTCATCCGCGAGCGGCTCCTCGCGGTGCACCGTGACGGTGCCGACGCTGAGCTGCCGGCCCTGCCCGACAACGAGCGCGCCCTGTGGTAACAGGAGGTCCCGTGAGCACCATCGACACGTCCCAGCCACCGACCGACGCCCGTCAGGTCGGCGCGTTGAAGCCGGAGCTGCTGCTCACCCCGGAACATCACCTCTGCCCCGGCTGCGGCGAGCCCCTCGCCCTCCGCTGCCTGCTCGACACGATCACCGACCTCGACGTCGCACAACGCACGATCGGTGTCATGGGCATCGGCTGCTACACCGCGTTCTCCATGGCCCTCGACGTCGATCTCGTCCAGGCGCTCCACGGTCGGGCACCGTCGGTGGCCACCGGTCTGAAACGCGTGCAGCGCGATGCGGTCGTGTTCACCCTGCAAGGCGACGGCGACATGGTCAACGAGGGCCTCCAGGAGGTCCTCCACACCGCCGCGCGCGGCGAGGCTGTCACCTGCGTCCTCCTCAACAACGGCGTGTTCGGTGAGACCGGCGGTCACATGACCGCCACGACCGTCATCGGTCAGCGCACCAAGAACACGCTCGACGGTCGTGACGCCGACTACCACGGCTACCCGATCCTCATCGGGGACCTCATCTCCCGGCTGGAAGGCGCCGCGTACGTCGCCCGCGGCTCGGTGCACAACGCCGGCGCGGTGGCACGCACGAAGAAGATGGTCCGCCGGGCCCTCGAGTGCCAGATCCGCCGCGACGGCTTCTCCTTCGTCGAGATCCTCACCATGTGTCCCACCGGCTGGTTCGTCCCCACCCTGGAGGGCCCCTCGTACCTGCACGAAACCCTCGGGGACGTCCACGTCATGGGCGAGCTCAAGATCGATGGACAGGTCCGCACCACCGACGAGCTCCACGCCGAGAACATCGCCCGCCAACGGGAGGTCGAGGCCCGCCTCGCCGCCGGCGGACTCGACGACTGACCGTGGACTTCACCTACCCGCCGGCCGCCGAGGCGTTCCGGACCGAGCTGCGCGCCTGGCTCGACGAGCACGCCACCCCCGAGATCCGCCGCCTCGGGCTCGCCACGGGCCTCGAGCGCGGCTCGGAGCGGCTCGAGCAGCTCCGGGCTTGGAACCGCGAGCTGGCCGACGCCGGCTACGCCACCATCTCGTGGCCCACCGAGTACGGGGGCCGCGGCGCGGGCGTCATGGAGCAAGTCGTCTGGAACGAGGAGATGCACCGCAGCGGCGCCCCG
>DATISY010000026.1:0-3871 GCA_035468285.1 Acidimicrobiia bacterium
CCGACCCCGTCAACCAGCCCATGATCCGCCACTGGGTCGAAGCCATGGGCGACGAGAACCCGGTCTACGTCGACCCGGAAGCCGCCGCCCGCTCCGTCCACGGCGCCGTGATCCCACCCCCGGTGATGCTCCAGGCGTGGGTGATGCGCGGCATCAAGCCCCGCCCGAGGAGCGGCGGCTCACCCCGCGACGAGCTCATGCAGATGCTCGACGACGCCGGGTTCTCGTCCGTCGTCGCGACGAACTGCGAGCAGGAGTACGACCGCATGCTGCGGCTCGGCGATCACCTCCAGACGCGGACGGTGATCGACTCGATCTCGGAGGAGAAGCAGACCGGCCTCGGCATCGGTCACTTCGTGACCACCCGCGTCGAGTACGAGACCGTCGACGGTGAATCCGTCGGACGGATGCTGTTCCGGATCCTGAAGTTCCGGCCCGGCACCGGCCGGGGCGCCGCGGCCGCCCCGGACACCGAGCCCCGCCCGCTCCGACCTCGCCCCGCGATCACCCCGGACAGCGCCTTCTGGTTCGAAGGGGCCAAGGAGCATCGGCTCCTCATCCAGCGGTGCAGCTGCGGCACGCTCCGCCACCCCCCCGGCCCTCGCTGCCCCGTGTGCGGCTCGTACGACTGGGATACCCAAGAAGCCACCGGCCGCGGTGTCGTGTACAGCTTCGTCGTGAACCACTACCCGCAAGTGCCGGCCTTCGACTACCCGCTCCCCGTCGGCCTCATCCAGCTCGAGGAAGGCACCCGCCTCGTCGCCGACATCGTCGGCTGCGAACCGGCGGCCATCACGATCGGGATGCCGGTCGAGGTCGAATGGCTCGACCTCGACCCCGACCTGACGCTCCCCGCCTTTAAGCCGGCGTCCTAGGAATCACGAAGGTGGACTTCAACCTCACCGAGGAACAGGTCGCGGTCAGTGACCTCGCGGCGCAGATCTTCCAAGGGTCCAGCACCGTGGAACGCGTGAAAGCGGTCGAGGCCACCGAGGACCGGGTCGACGAGAACGTGTGGCAGGCCCTCGCCGACGCCAACCTGCTCGGGCTCACGCTGCCCGAGGACATCGGCGGCAGCGGCCTCGGCGTCCTCGAGCTCTGCCTGCTCCTCGAGCAGCAAGGTCGCGTCGTGGCGCCCATCCCGCTGTGGGCGACCCTCGCGCTCGGTGCGCTCCCGATCGCGGCGTGGGGGACCCCGGAGCAACGTCAGGCCTGGCTGCCCGGTGTCGCCGCGGGTGACGTCAAGCTCACCGCCGCGCTCGCCGAGACCGGCGTTAACGACGCCCGTCACCCCCAGACGCGCGCCACCCGCGACGGGCCGGGATGGCGCCTCGACGGGTTCAAGCCGTCGGTTCCCGCGGCGCATGTCGCGCAGCGGGTCCTGGTACCCGCCCGCGCCGACGACGCGGTCAAGGTCTTCCTGCTCGACCCGGACGCCCCGGGTGTCACCGTCGAGCGCGCCGCGACGACGAACCGGGAGATCCACCCGCACCTGCACCTCGACGGGGCCGTCGCCGAGCCCCTCGGCGCGCCCGACGACGGGAACCGAGCGTTGGCGTGGATGCTGGACCGTGCCCTGCTCGGGCTGTGCGGACTCCAGGTCGGGGTCTGCGAGGCCGCCATCGCGCTCGCTGCCGGGTACAGCTCGAACCGGGTGCAGTTCGGCAAGCCGCTCTCCACCTTCCAAGGCGTGGCCCTCAAAGCCGCCGATGGCTACATCCAGACCGAGGCCATGCGCGTCACGATGCTCCAGGCCGCGTGGCGCCTCGACGCCGGCCGGGAGGCGTCCGGTGACGTGCTGGTCGCCAAGTGGTGGGCCTCCGAAGGCGGGCAGCGCGTCGTCCACATCGCCCAGCACCTCCACGGGGGGATGGGCGCCGACGTCGACTACCCGGTCCACCGCTACTTCTTGTGGGGCAAGCAGATCGAAGACACGCTCGGCGGGTCGAGCGCCCAGCTCGCCCGCCTCGGCGAAGCACTAGCAGGAGCGCCACGATGACGACCACCACCTCCCTCCGAGCCGCGGACGTCAACGTCGGTGACGAGCTCCCGACCCTCGACATCCCGCTGACCCGAACCCTGATCGTGTCCACCGCCATCGCGTCCCGCGACTACCAAGACGTCCACCACGATCCCGGACTCGCCCAAGAACGCGGGTCGAAGGACATCTTCATGAACATCCTCAGCACCAATGGCTTCGTCGGCCGCTACATCACCGACTGGGCCGGTCCCGACGCGGTCCTCAAGGCAGTCAAGATCCGGCTCGGCGCACCGAACTATCCCGGCGACACCATGGTCATGACCGGCACCGTCACCAAGAAGGACGGGTCCGTCGTCGAGGTGTCCCTACGCGGCGCGAACAGCCTCGGGGACCACGTGACCGGCACCGTCACCCTGGAGCTGCTCCCGTGAGCGAATCGAACCAGCTGCGCGACGCGGCCGCGATCGTCGGGATCGGCGCCACCGAGTTCTCGAAGGACTCCGGACGCTCCGAGATGCGCCTCGCCGTGGAGGCGTGCGAGGCGGCCATCGCCGACGCGGGCCTCCAACCCAATCAGGTGGACGGGATGGTGACCTTCACCGCCGACACGAACCCCGAGATCGAGATCGCCCGTAACCTCGGCATCGGTGAGCTCTCGTTCTTCTCCCGCATCCACCACGGCGGTGGCGCCGCCTGCGGCACGGTCCAACAGGCGGTCCTCGCCGTGAACGCCGGCGTCGCGGACTACGTCGTCTGCTACCGGGCGTTCAACGAGCGGTCCGGGAACCGCTTCGGGTCCGGGGTCCAGGGCCGGCCGCCGCTCGCCACCGCCGAATCCGGCCACTTCGCCTGGTACGCCCCGTTCGGGCTCCTCACCCCCGCGCAGTGGGTCGCCATGTTCGCCCAGCGGTACCTCCATGAGTACGGCGCGACGAGCGAGGACTTCGGCCGCATCGCCGTCGCCGACCGCAAGCATGCGGCCACGAACCCCGCCGCGTGGTTCTATGGCAAGCCCATCACCCTGGAGGAGCACCAGGCTTCCCGATGGATCGTCGAACCGCTCCACCTCCTCGACTGCTGCCAGGAGAGCGACGGTGGCCAGGCGCTCGTCGTGACGACACCCGAACGGGCCCGTGACCTCGCCCGGCCCCCCGTCACCGTCCACGCCGCCGCCCAAGGTGCGGGCGAGAACCAGGACATGATGACCAGCTACTACCGCGACTCGATCACCGGGCTCCCCGAGATGGGCCTCATCGCCCGCCAGCTCTGGAACACCAGCGGGCTCGGTCCCGACGACATCCAAGCCGCGATCATCTACGACCACTTCACGCCGCTCGCCTTGCCCCAGCTCGAAGAGTTCGGGTTCTGCGGCCGAGGCGAAGCCAAGGACTTCATCCGCGACGGGAACATCGAACTCGGCGGACAACTCCCGATCAACACCAACGGCGGCCAGCTCGGCGAGGCCTACATCCAGCGAATGAACGGCATCGCCGAAGGTGTCCGCCTCGTCCGGGGCACGTCGACCAACCAGCCCGCCGACGTCGAGCACGTGCTCGTGACTGCGGGAACGATGGTCCCGACGAGCGCCCTCGTTCTCGGCCGCGACAACTAGGCCGGCTTCGCCAGGCACTCCCGGTAGAAGTCGAAGAGTCGCGGGAAGTAGCGCGCGGCCACCGACGGCAGGGCGATGCACCCGTGCGGCGCCTCGGGGTACACGAGCAGCTCGCTGCGATTCCCGGCGACCTCCCAACGCGACGCCATGAAGAGCGTGTCGTCGAGGAGGTGGTCGTTGGTCCCGACGGCGAAGAGCGCGGGTGGCATGCCGTGCAGGTCCGCGTAGAGCGGTGAGACGTCCGGGTCGCGGCGCCGCTCGTCGGGCATCCCGGGCAG
>DATISY010000027.1:0-33749 GCA_035468285.1 Acidimicrobiia bacterium
CGTGGAGGGTGGCGCCACCCTCGACGAGGGCCTGCAGCACGCCGTGCCCGCCGAGGACCGTGAGGGTCTGGGTGAGGTCGACCCCGCCGGGGCCGGGGGCGACGACCTCGACCTTCGCGCCCGCGGCCTGCCACGCGTCGACCCGGTCGGGGGGCGCGGCGGGGGTGGTGACGACGAGGGTGGGCGCGACCGTCGCGTCGAAGAGCGGTCCGGTCGCCTCGACGCGGCCCCGGGCGTCGAGCACCACCCGCAGCGGGGGGTGCGGTGGCGCGACGGCGACGTCGCGGACGGTGAGGGCGGGCTGATCGGTGCGGACGGTGCCGGCGCCGACGACGACCGCCTGGGCGTCGGCCCGCAGCTCGTGGGCGTCGTGGCGGGCCGCGGGGCCGGTGATCCAGCGGGCGGTGCCGTCGGGGGCGGCGGTGCGGCCGTCGACGCTGACCGCGACCTTCGCGACCGCGAACGCCCGCCCGGTGCGCCGGTGGTGCAGGTACGGGGCGAGGGACCGCCGGGCCGCGTCGGCGCCCGGCCCGACCTCGACGTCGACGCCCGCGGCGCGCAGGCGGTCGAGCCCGCGGCCCGCGACGAGCGGGTCGGGGTCCTCCTGGGCGGCGACGACCCGGGCGACACCGGCGTCGATGAGCGCGGTGGCGCACGGCCCGGTGCGCCCCTGGTGGGCGCACGGCTCGAGGGTCACGTACGCGGTCGCGCCCCGGGCCCGGTCCCCGGCGGTGTCGAGCGCGGCGACCTCGGCGTGGGCGCCACCCGGCGGGAAGGTGGCCCCCTCCCCCACCATGTCGCCGTCGCGGAGCAGCACGCAGCCGACCCAGGGGTTCGGGGGGGTGCGGCGCCGGACGCGGTCGGCGAGGGTGATCGCCCGGGCCATCGCCTCCGTGCCGTCCACCTCGGTTCCTTCCGCCCCGGGGCGGGCAGGGCGGGGCGCGCGGCGTCCAGCGCACCCTCTCCCATCCGGACTCTCACCGTCGGCTCCGGCATCGGACCGGATCGGCGCCACGACAGGTGGCCGTGGGCTCGCGGGCTCCCGGCGAGCGGACCGGAGCCTGCTCGACGGCTACCGCCGGTCGGGACTTACACCCAACTCCCGAGGGCTAGTTCGTACTGTCCGAGCCATTCTAGCCCCTTCCCGCGCGAATTGGAACGTGTTCTAGTCGGTCGGGGTGGGGCCGGGGCGGGTCGGGTCAGTGGGGGTGGCCGCCGGCCAGGAGCTCGAGGGCGTGGGGGACGACGGGGAGGATGGCGTCGAGGCACTCGAGGGCCCCCGACGAAGAGCCGGGCAGGTTGCACACCAGCGCGGCGCCGGCCACGCCGCAGACGCCGCGGGAGAGCATCCCGAACCCGCGGCCGTCGGTGTCGCTGGCCCGGCGCATCGCCTCGGCGAGGCCGGGGGCGTCGCGGGTGATGGCGACGCGGGTCCCTTCGGGGGTGAGGTCCCGGGGCCCGAAGCCGGTCCCGCCGGTGGTGACGACGAGACCCGCGAACCCGTCGGAGAGGTCGTGGAGCGCGGCGGCGACGGCGTCGATCCCGTCGGCGCAGACCCGGTGCGCGACGACGTCGTAGCCGTCGGCGGTGAGCCGCTCGATGAGCGCCTGCCCGGAGCGGTCGTCGCGGGTGCCGGCGGCGACGCCGTCGGAGACGGTGAGGACCTTGGCCACGAGCGTCACGCCGCGGTCGGCCAGGCCGCTTCGCGCAGTGCGCGGGCGGCGACCGCCGGCTCGGGGGCGCCGAAGATGGCGCTCCCCGCGACGAGGATGTCCACGCCGGCGGCGGCGGCGAGCGGCGCGGTGGCCGTGTGGATGCCCCCGTCGATCTCGATCTCCACCGCCAGGTGGTCGCGGTCGATGACCTGGCGGGCGGCGCGCACCTTGTCCAGCACCGGCGCGATGAACTGCTGGCCGCCCCACCCGGGGTGGACGCTCATGACGAGCAGCAGGTCGATGTCGGCGAGGTACGGCGCGGCCGCGTCGAACGGGGTGTCGGGGCTGAGCGCGAGGCCGACCTGCACGCCCCGCGCTCGCAGATCGGTGAACAGGGGCCGGGGGTCGCCGAGCTCGACGTGGACGATGCAGCGGTCGGCGCCGGCGTCGGCGAAGTCGGCGAGGAGCTCGGCGGGGTTGTCGATCATGAGGTGGCAGTCGAGGAACAGGTCGGTGTGGCGGCGCAGGGACGCGACGACCGGCGGCCCGATGGTCAGGTTGGGGACGAAGTGGCCGTCCATGACGTCGACGTGCAGGAGGTCGGCTTCGGGGGTGACGGTGGTGACCTCGTCACCGAGACGCGCGAAGTCGGCGGAGAGGATCGACGGCGCGAGCTTCTGGCCGGACACGAACGTGACGCTACCGCCCGGTCCCCGCTGCGCCCGGCACCCGACGGAGTGAGAGGACGAACATGCCGTCGGTGTTGGCGTCGTGGGGCAGGAGCAGCGCGCCTGGCCCCCACGGTCGCCATGGCGCGGGGGGCGGGTCGAGGACCGCGAACGTGTCGCCGAGGGCGGACAGGACCCGCGCCGCGACGCCGGTCGTCTCCGCCCGGGTGAGGGTGCACACCGAGTAGAGGAGCTGGCCGCCGGGACGCACGGCGGGGGCGGCGGTGAGGACGAGCGCGGTCTGGAGGTCGACGAGGTCGGGGGACGGCTCCCCCACCCGCCAGCGGGCCTCGGGGCGGCGTCGGAGCACCCCGAGCCCCGAGCAGGGCGCGTCGACGAGCACCCGGTCGACCCCGTCGTCCCGGACGGGTAGGCGCCGGCCGTCGGCGAGGACGGACCGCACCGTCGTCAGCCCGAGGCGGCGCGCGGCGTCGGCGACGAGGCGGAGCCGGCCGGGATGGATGTCCGCGGCGACGACGAGGCCGTCGTCCCCTACCCGTTCGCCCACCCCGGTGGCCTTCCCGCCGGGTGCGGCGGCGACGTCGAGCACCCGGTCGCCGGGTTGCGCGTCGAGGAGCGTCACGACGGCCTGACTCGCTTCGTCCTGGGGGGTCGCCCGGCCCTCGTGCACCACAGCCAGCGCCGCGGTGTCACCGGCGCCGCGGACGCCGACCGCGTCGGTGACGAGGCGCCCCGGGACGACGCTCGCGCCGGCGGCGGTGAGCTCCGCGACGAGCGCGGCGGGTGTCGTGCGGCGCGGGTTGGGGCGCAGGGTGAGGACCGGGGCCTCGTTCTGGGCCTCGAGCGCGGCGCGTGCCTCGTCCGCGCCGAGGTCGCGGGTGAGGCGATCCACGATCCAGTCCGGGTAGGAGAGCGCGACGCCGGGCCGGTGCTGTTCGGGGAACGGTGGCCCGGTCGCGGCGAGCGCGCGCAGCACCCCGTTCACGAAGCCGCGGGCGCGTGGTGGCGTGACCTCGACGGTCTCCCCCACCGCGGCGTGCGGGGCGACCCCGGCTTCGAGCTGGTACGCGCCGAGGCGCAGCGCGGCGCGTACCGGCGGGTCGAGCGCGTCGAGGGGGCGGCGCAGATGCGTCGCGAGGCGGTCGTCGAGTCGTCGGCGGGCCCGTAGCGTCCCGTAGACGAGCTCGGTGACGAACGCCCGGTCGCGGCTGCTCAGCCCGGTGCGGCGCAGCAGCTCGGGGAGGACGAGGTTGGAGTACGCCCCGTCCTCGACCCGGACCAGGACATCGCGGGCGAGCTCGCGTGCCGTGATCACGTGACGGGCAGCCGGAGCTGCTTCGTCCGGTAGCCGGCGAGCCACGCGTCGCCCGTCATGGGGCGGCGGCCCTCCATCTGCACCTCGTCCAACGCGAGGCGTCCTGTCGTCGTGACGAGCGCCGCGCCGGGCCACACCACCGCCGGTTCGGACGCGTCGGTGGGGTCGGCGGGCTCGGGATGGGCGCGCAGCACCTTCACCCGGTGCTGGTCGACGAGCATCCACGCCCCCGGGCGCGGATTGCCGGCGCGCACCAGCCGGGCCAGGTCCGCCGCGGGGCGGGTGGGATCGAGGTGGAACTCGTCGACCGCGAGCTTGTCCGCGTACGTCGGGTCGCCGGTCTGGGTTACCGGGTCGAGGGTCGGGAGTTCGGCGAGCACGTCGAGCAGCGCGGGGGTGCCGAGGGTGATGAGCCGGTCCGTGAGCGCGCCCGCGGTCTCGTCGTCGCCGATCGGGGTGCGGGCCACCCGGTAGAGGGGCCCGGTGTCGAGGCCCGGGTCGAGGCGCATGACGGAGACACCGGTCTCGGCGTCGTCGGCGAGGATGGCACGCTCGACCGGCGCCGCGCCCCGCCACCGGGGCAGCAGCGACAGGTGCAGGTTCAGGAATCCGAGCGGGGTCGCCTCCAGCAGCGGCGCGGGGAGGATCTGGCCGAACGCGACGACGACCCCGGCCGCGGCGCCGCTCGCCGCGACCTCGTCGGTCACCTCGCGGGCCCGGGTCGGGCCCCGCACCGGGAGGTCGAGCTGGTCGGCCGCGGCGTGGACCGGGCTGCGCAGGAGCGTCCCGCCGCGTCCCCGCCGCCGTTCGGGTTGGGTGACGACGAACGCGACGTCGTGGCCGGCGCCGACGATGCCCTGGAGGACCGGGACGGCGGCCGCGGGGGTGCCGAAGAAGACGAGGCGCACCCGGCGTCGCTTACAGGCGGTGGTCGCTCCCGACGGTCGCGAAGCCGTCGAAGGCGCGGGTCCGCAGCTCCCGGAGCGCGTCCCGGCGTCGCTCGGGGTCGAGGCGCTCCAAGAGGAGGACACCGTCGAGGTGGTCGATCTCGTGTTGGATGAGCCGGCCCATGAGCTCGTCGCCTTCGATCACGACCTCGTTCCCCTCGACGTCGAGGCCGCGCACCGTCACGACCTTGGGGCGCACGATGTCGAACACGAGCCCCGGGACCGAGAGACAGCCTTCCTCGTAGGTCCACTCGTCGTGGGTGTCGACGATCTCGGGGTTCACGAGCACCCCGGGGCCGTCCCCCTCACCGAGGTCGTACGTGTACAGGCGCTTCTGGACCCCGACCTGGGGGGCGGCGAGCCCGACGCCGTGCGCCTCGTGCATCGTCTCGATCATCGTGTCGACCAGGCGTGCCAGCTCCCCGTCCAGGTCGGTGACCTCGCGGGCTGGTTGGCGCAGCACCGGATCGCCGAACATGCGGATCGGGAACGTGTTCACCAGCCCAGGGTACCAGTGGCCTTCGCCGATTCGGCTGGCTCCGCCGCGCTCGCGTCGCCTCAGAGCCGTTCCGTGAACGCGGCGATGTTCCCGTCCGGGTCGCGGTATCGAGCGATCCGCAGCCCGGCGCTCGCCCACGTCCGAGGTTCGTGCACGACCGGGACCCCCTTGGCGGCCAGCTCGGCGTGCGTCGCGTCCGCGTCCGCGGTCGTGAACGAGATCTCGGCTCCGGTCGTCGGGATGCCGCCGTCGGAGACCGGGAAGAGCGCGAAGTGCAAGTAGGCGCCCTCCCGCCACGAGTGCTCGAAGTGCCGGCCGTCGATCCATGGGTCACCCACCGGCTCGTTGAATCCCTCGTGGAGCGGGATGCCGAGCGCGTCGCGATAGAACGCCGCGGACCGTTCCAGGTCCCGGACCCAGAAGGCCAGAAAGATGAGACGGTCTTCGCCCATGGCCCCGGTTCACGATCGGAGGTCGACGTGGCAGTTCACACCCGCTGGGGGTCGATGTCGACCCGCAGCCGGCCCCGCGCCCGGGCCGGGGCGAGATCGACGGCCGCGAGCGCGTCGGCCAACGCCTCGGCCGTCCCGGCGCGCAGCAGGGCCCGCCCGTCGACGGGGCCGAGCACCTCGACCCGGTCGCCGAGGAGCTCGATCGCCGCGGTGACGGCGGCGTCGTCACCGCCGAGGGCGGCGAGACCCCCGAAGGGTGGGAAGGCGAGGGCGCGGCGGCGTTCCCGGTCCGCGTCCACGACGGGCATGGGGTCGCCGGTGCGCGCCGCGGCGAGGACCTCGTGGTCGGGCAGGCGGGTCTGCACCAGGACGCGGGACCCGGAGCGGCGGTCCCCGGTCACGCGGGCGGCGCGGACGAGGAGCCACAGGGCCTGCTCGTCGGCCCGGTACCGGGGCGCGAGGAGCTCCTGGTCGAAGTCGAGGAACGCCACCAGGCCGACCGGGTGACCCCGCTGGGACGCGGCGTGGAGCGCGGCTTCGGTGCCGATGACGACGTCGGCGTCGTCGTCGGGGGTGACACCCCGCTCGGAGACGCTGATCCGAACCTTGGGGAGCAGCGCGGCGAGGTCGTCGCGCAGTCGGCGGATCCCGGGACGGGCGGCGCGCAGGTCGGCCGCCGAGCACTCGGCGCAGACGAACGGCCGGCCCGTGTCACCGCGGGGGCAGGTGAGCCCGCCGTCGCTCTCGACCATCGCCGCGCCGCAGTCCTCGCACCGGGCCGGCGCGCCGCACTGTCGGCAGATGAGGAGCCGGGCGCGGCCCCGCCGGTTGAGCACGCAGATCGCCCGGCGGTCCTCGGTGCGCACGGCGCGCAGCGCGGTGGCGAGCCGTTCCCCGAGGAGCCCGAGGCCGGGGGGCTCGGCGCGACGGTCCACGACCTCGAGGAGCGGCCACCCGGCGCGGCTCGTCGCGGCCGACGGTGCGGACATGGCCGCGCTCGCGGCCGCGGCGTCGACGGTGGGGGCGGGGGTGACGATCGTCATCGCCGCGCCGGACCGGCGGGCCCGCTCGAGCGCGACGTCGCGGGCGTGCCAGGTCGGGGCGGCCTCCTCGACGAGGGCCTCGTCGGCGTCGTCGAGGACCACGACGGCGGCGAGGTCGGGGACGGGCGCGAACACCGCGACGCGGCCCCCGATGACGACGCACGCGCCCCGGCGCGCCTCGAGCCACGCGGCCGTCCGGGTGCTCCCCCGGTCGTCGCCGTGGACCTCGACGGCGACGCGGCCCGCGGCCCGGGCCGCCGCGGTGAGCTCGACCTGCTCGGCGCGGTCGGGGACGACGAGGATCGTCGAGCCCTCGGCGGCGAGCAGCGCCTGCACCACCGCGGCGCGGCGGCGTGCGGGGGGCCACACCACGAGTCCGGGTCCTGGCCCGGTGGGCAACGGGAGCGGCGCGTCGACGGGCGGGTGCACCGCGAGGTCCGGGTCGGCGGCGGCGGTGTTCGGGTCAGCGATGGTGGGTGGTGACGCGGCGCGCAGGAACGTGGCCCACGGCCCGGCCCAGCGCCACGCGGCCCACCGGCACAGGTCCACCACGTCGGGTGGCGGGCCGGCCGAGACGACCTGCTGCACCGGGAGGAGCGCGCCGTCGGGTGCGTCGGTGTCGTCACCGACCCCGACGAGCCAGCCCCGCACCCGGCGGCCGTGGAGCGGGACCCGCACGATGGTGCCGACCGGCACCGGATCCGACGTCGGGGCGCGGTAGTCGAAGACCCGGTCGATGGCCCGGACGTCGGGGAGGACGCGCCACACGGCCCCGGTCACGGGGCGCGGTGGCTCAGGCGAGGGACTTGGCGGCGGCGCGGAGCTCGTCGGCCTGCTCGGTGCGCTCCCAGCTGAACGTGGGCTCGGGTCGTCCGAAGTGCCCGTACGCCGCGGTGCGACGGAAGATGGGTCGGCGCAGGTTCAGGTTCTCGATGATCGCCGCGGGGCGCAGGTCGAAGAAGTCGTGGACGAGGCCGCCGAGCTTGGCCGGGTCGATCTCGGAGGTCCCGAACGTCTCGACCATGACCGAGACGGGACGGGCGACACCGATCGCGTACGCCACCTGGACCTCGCAACGGCGGGCGATGCCGGCGGCCACGATGTTCTTGGCCGCGTGCCGCACCGCGTACGCCGCGGAGCGGTCCACCTTGGTCGGGTCCTTGCCGCTGAACGCGCCGCCGCCGTGGCGGGCCATGCCGCCGTACGTGTCGACGATGATCTTGCGGCCCGTCAGGCCGCAGTCGGCGTGGGGGCCACCGAGCTCGAAGTTGCCCGTCGGGTTGCACAGGACGTCGAAGTCGTCCTGGGCGAACTGCGCGGGGAGCAGCGGGCGGATGACGTGCTCGAGGAGGTCGGGTTTGAGCATGGTGTCGATGTCGACCCCAGGGCCGGTCTGGGTGGAGATGAGCACGCAGGACAGCCGCTTGGGGTGGCCGTCCTCGTACTCGATCGTGACCTGGGTCTTGCCGTCGGGTCGCAGGTACGGGAGGACACCGGACTTGCGGACCTCGGCGAGGCGGTGCGCGAGACGGTGCGCGAGCCAGATCGGCATCGGCATGAGGTCGTCGGTGTCGTCGCAGGCGTACCCGAACATCATCCCCTGGTCGCCGGCGCCGATCTCGTCGTAGAGCTCGCCGTCGCCGGCGCGCTGCTCGGCGGCCTTGTCGACGCCCATCGCGATGTCGGGTGACTGCTCGTCGATGCTGGTGATGACCCCGCAGGTGTTGCCGTCGAACCCGTAGGACTCGCGGTCGTAGCCGATGCTGCGGACGGTGTCGCGCACGACGCGGGGGATGTCGATGTAGGCGTTGGTGCTGATCTCGCCAGCGACGACGACGAGGCCGGTGGTGGCCATGCTCTCGCACGCGACACGGCTCGTGGGGTCTTCCTCGAAGATGGCGTCGAGGACCGAGTCGCTGATCTGGTCGCACATCTTGTCGGGGTGGCCCTCCGTCACGGACTCGGAGGTGAAGGTGAAGCGGTCGGTCACGGATTCCTCTCTTGGGTTCCTGGCAGGTGGAGCCGGTCACGGACCCGGTCCCAGATCATCGTCGCGAGCGCGGTCTTCGGGAGCAACGGGAGCTCCTCGGTGGTGCCGTCCGAGTTCACCAGGGTGACCCGGTTCGTGTCGACTTCGAAGCCCGCGTCGGGGGTGGACACGTCGTTGCCGACGACGAGGTCGAGGTGCTTCGCGGCGAGTTTCTCGGTGGCGTGCTCCGCGACGCGGCTGGTCTCGGCGGCGAAGCCGACGAGGAACTGGTCGTGCTTGCGGTCGCCGAGGGTGGCGAGGATGTCGGGGGTGGGCTCGAGGAGCAGCTCGGGGACGCCGTCGCGCTTCTTGAGCTTCTCGGTCTCGGCGGCCTTGGGGCGGAAGTCGGCGACGGCGGCGGCCATGACCACGACGGCGACGTCGTCGTAGCGGGCGAAGACGGTGTCGGCCATCTCCTCGGCGGTCTCCACGCGCACAACGTCGATGCCCGGCGCGGCGGGCCGGTTGGTGGTGGTGACGAGGGTGACGTGCGCGCCCCGGTGGGCCGCGGTGTCGGCGAGGGCGTGGCCCATCTTCCCCGACGAGCGGTTCCCGACGAAGCGGACCGGGTCGATGGCCTCGCGGGTGCCGCCGGCGGTGACGAGGACGCGCAGGCCGGTGAGGTCCTGGTGCGCGGCGAGGACCGCGGCGGCGGCGTCGACGATGGCGGCAGGGTCGGCGAGGCGCCCGGGGCCGTGGTCACCGCCGGCGAGGTGCCCGGCGTCGGGTCCGACGACGTGCACCCCCCGCGCGCGGAGGATCTCGAGGTTGGCGCGGACCGCGGGGTGATCCCACATCTCGGTGTGCATCGCGGGGGCGACGAGCACCGGGGCGCGGGTGGCGAGCAGCGTCGCGGTGAGGAGGTCGTCGGCGATGCCGGCGGCGTACTTCGCGAGGAGGGTGGCGGTCGCGGGGGCGACGACGATGAGGTCGGCGCGTCGGCCGAGACGGGTGTGCGGGATCGGGTCGGGCCCGTCGAAGAGCTGGGTGCGGGCCGGCTCCGACGCGAGCGCGGAGAACGTCAGGGGCCCGACGAAGCGGTGCGCGTCGGCGGTGAGGACCGGGGCGACGTGCGCGTCGGCGTCGACGAGCTGCCGGCAGACGTCGACCGCCTTGTAGGCAGCGATGCCGGCGCTGATCCCGAGGACGACGACGGAGCCGCGCAGCGCGGCGCGGGGGTCAGCGGGTGGGGTCATGACGGGGCGCCGACCGTGGCGCGGCGGCTACTCGCTGGTGGGCTCGGCGGCGCCGGCGTCGGCCGGGGCGGCTTCGCCTTCGGGCTCGTCGGGCAGCGGGACGGCCTGGATCTTGCCGGCCTCGATCTCCTCCATGGAGATCGTGAGGGGCTTGCGAGACACCGAGGTGACCTGGGGCGGGACGATCTTGCCGAGGCCCTCGCCGAGCTGGTTGTAGTAGTCGTTGATCTCCCGGGCCCGTTTGGCGGCCAGGGTCACGAGGGTGAACTTCGAGCCCACTTCGTCGAGGAGATGCTCCATGCGGGGCTCCATGAGCGAGGCTCGACGTTCGGGCATGCGGATCGACTCCTACCGAGAAGGTGCGCCGGGGGCTCGGCGGCAGCCCTTCATGCTAGCCGAGGGCGGGGGATCTCCGGGACGGGCGCGCGGGATGGGAGCGTGGCGTCTCGCCACGACGGGGCTCAGGCGGGGTGGCGGCGGGCGGCGAGGAGGTCGAGGATCGTGGTCACCGCGTGATCGACGTCGTCGTTGACGACGACCGCGTCGAACTGGTCGGCGAGGCGCTCCTCGGCGTCGGCGCGGTCGAGGCGCCGTTCGAGGGAGACGGGGTCGTCGGCGGCGCCCCGGTCGAGGAGCCGCTGGCGTTGCACCGCCCGCGAGGGTGCCTTGACGAACACGATGAACGCCTCGGGATGCTGCGCGCGGACCGCGAGGGCGCCCTGGACGTCGACTTCGACGAGGACGTCGTCGCCGGCGGCGAGGTGCTCCTCGATGGGGGCACGGGGCGTGCCTTTGAGGTCGCCGTAAACCTCGAACCACTCGAGGAACCCGCCGGCGTCGCGGAGAGTCGTGAACTCCTCGGTGGAGAGGTAGTGGTAGTCGCGGCCGTCGACCTCGTCGGGGCGGCGGGCCCGGTCCGTGGCCGAGACGGAGAACCACAGCGACGGGTCGCGACGCAGCAGCTCGCGGTAGATGCTGGTCTTCCCGGCGCCCGACGCGCCCGTGAGGACGAGGAGGACGCTCAGGAGACGCGGGCGAAGTGGTTGAGGAGCTTGCGTTTCTGATTCGGGCCGAGGCCGCGCAGGCGGCGGCTCTCGCTGATGTCGAGCTCCTGCATGAGCCGCCGGGCTTTGACCTTGCCGGTGTGTGGCATCGCTTCGAGCATGCTGACCACTTTGAGCTTGCCGAGCACGTCGTCTCGCTCGCTGCGTTGGAACAGCTCGGCGAGGGAGAGTCGCTCCGTCTTCAGCTCCTCCTTCACGGCGGCGCGTTGGCGTCGGGCGGCCGCGGCCTTCTCGAGCGCAGCGCGTCGCTGGTCGGGGCTGAGGGCAGGCGGAAGCGACATCGGCGATCTCCAGCGGTCGGCTCGGCTGCCGGGAGCATACCCATCGGGTCCGGCGGCGTCTCCGGTCACTGCAGCGCCGCCGCGGCCTCGTGTGTGACGCGCGCCGCGGCGGCTTCGGGGTCGGGCGCGGCGGTGACGGCCCGGCCGAGGAGCAGCCAGGCGGCACCGTTGCGGAGCGCGTCGGCGGGTGTCGCGACGCGCGCTTGGTCGTTGGTGTCACTGTCCGTGAGGCGGATGCCGGGGACCATGGGGGCGAGGTCGAGCGCGCGGGCGGCGGCGGCTTCCGCGGCGGCGCAGACGACGCCGTCGCAGCCTGCGTCGTGGGCGATCTGGAGGCGTTCGCCGACGAGGGTGGCGTCGGGCTCGCTGGTGAGGACGGTCACCGCGAGCGCGACGGGAGGCTCGTGGCCGCGGTCGCGTGCACCCTCCGTGAGGCCGGCGATGCCGGCCCGGAGCATGGGGACGCCGCCGACGGCGTGGAAGTTGAGGAACTCGACGCCGTGGCGGCCGATGGCCCGGGCGGCCCGTTCGACGGTGGTGGGGATGTCGTAGAGCTTGAGGTCGGCGAAGACCCCGAAGCCGTCGTCGTGGAGGGCGTCGAAGGCGCCGGGTCCGGCGGCGGCGTAGAGCTCGTAGCCGATCTTGACGGTCCCGAACCAGGGGGCGAGGCGCCGGGCGAGGGCCCGGGCCGCGGGGAGCGAGTCGAGGTCGAGGACGAGGACAAGGCGGTCTCGGGGGTCGGGGGTCGGGGCGGGCGCGGCGCTCATGGGCGGGCTCCTATCGAGTCGGTGAGGTCACGGATCCGGGTGACGCCGTGGCGGGTGCACCAGGTGGTGAGCTCGTCGAGGATGCGCAGCGTGGCGCGGGGTTCGGCGAACGTCGCGGTGCCGACCCCGACCGCGGTGGCGCCGGCGAGGAGCAGCTCGACGGCGTCGGTGCCGGTGGTGACGCCGCCGGTCCCGATGATCGGGGTACCGGGCCGGGCGCGCGCGACGTCGGCGACGGCGCGCAGCGCGATGGGTCGCAGGGCCGGGCCGGAGAGGCCCCCGGCTCCCGCGCCGAGCGCGGGGCGGCGCAGCTCGGCGTCGATGAGGAGCGCGCGGGCGGTGTTGACGAGCGTGAGGCCGGTCGCGCCAGCGTCGAGCGCGGCGCCGGCGATGCACACCAGGTCGGTGACGTCGGGTGAGAGCTTGGTGAACACGGGGAGGGGCGCGAGCGTGCGCACGACGGTGGACACCACGGTGGCGGTGTCGGTGCCGTCGTAGCCGAACGGGACGCCGTGCTGGGCGAGGTTGGGGCAGCTGACGTTCACCTCGACCGCGACGACCTGGTCGGCGACGTCGGCGAGGCGGGCGGCGGCGGTCGCGAAGTCCTCGACGGTGTGGCCCCAGATCGACGCGATGACACGGGCGCCGCGGGCGCGGAGCGCGGGGAGGTCATGGTCGATCCAGTGGTCGAGGCCGGGACCTTGGAGGCCGACCGAGTTGACCAGGCTGTCGCCGATGGGCACGAGCCGCGGGGGTGGGTTGCCGTCCCACGCGAACGAGGCCTGGGACTTCGCGGTGACCGCGCCGAGCCGGGCGGGGTCGCAGAGGTGGGCGACCTCGTCGCCGTGGCCGAAGGTGCCGGACGCGGCGACGATCGGGTTGGGGAGCTCGAGGGGGCCGAGTTGGACGCGGGTGTCGAGGTCCACGGTCACACCTCGAGGCGCAGCTGCGCGTCTTGGTGATGGGCCTGGAGGGAGCGGACCTGGGCTTCGTGCGCGGCGCGCTCGGCGATCCCGGACGCGGCCGCGACCGCCGCGGCGACGGTCGTGATGCAGGCGACGCGGTGGCGGGTCGCGGCGCGACGGATGTGGTCGCCGTCGGCGCGGGGGCCGCTGCCCCGGGGGGTGTTGACGACGAGGTCGACCTTGCCCGACGAGATGAGGTCGACGGCGTCGGGGCCGGTGCCGTCACCGACCTTGGCGATCGTCGCGGCGACGCGCAACCCGGCGGCTTCGAGGGCGGCCGCGGTGCCGGCGGTGGCGACGAGGGTGAAGCCGAGGTCGGCGAAGCGGCGCGCCGCGGGGAGCGCGGTGACCTTGTCGCGGTCGGCGAGGGAGAGGAACACGGTGCCGCTGGCGGGAAGGCGGTTCCCGGCGGCGGCTTGGCTCTTCGCGAACGCGAGGCCGAAGGACCGGTCGATGCCCATGGCCTCGCCGGTGGAGCGCATCTCGGGGCCGAGGACGGTGTCGACGTCGGGGAACCGGTCGAAGGGCAGCACGGCCTCTTTCACCGCGACGTGCCCGTAGACCCGGGCGGGGGGGACGAGCCCCGCGGCGCGCAGGTCGGCGAGGGTGTCGCCGACCATGACGCGGGCGGCGAGCTGGGCGAGGGGGACGCCGGTCGCCTTGCTGACGAACGGGACGGTGCGGCTGGCGCGTGGGTTGGCTTCGAGGACGGACACGGTGCCGTCCTTGACCGCGTACTGGACGTTGAGGAGGCCGCGCACGTCGAGGGCGGCGGCGAGGGCGCGAGTGTGGGCCTCGATGCGGGCGATGACGTCGCCGGAGAGCGTCGCGGGGGGGATGGCGCACGCCGAGTCGCCGGAGTGGATCCCGGCCTGCTCGATGTGCTCCATGATCCCGCCGATGAGGACCTCGCCGGTGTGGTCGCGGAGCGCGTCGACGTCGACTTCGACGGCGTCTTCGAGGAACCGGTCGATCAGGGCGGGCCGCTCCGTGGAGAGGCCCCCTTCCCGTCCGAGGCTCCCCTCCCCCGCCAGCTCGGCCATGGCGCTGTCGAGCTGGTCGTCGTCGTCGACGATGCGCATCGCGCGCCCGCCGAGCACGTACGAGGGGCGGACCAGCACCGGGTAGCCGACGGTGCGGGCGACGTCCCGGGCGGTGGCGGCGTCGCCGGCCATCCCGCCCGCGGGTTGCGGGATGCGCAGCTCGGTGCAGAGCCGGTTGAACGCCTCCCGGTCCTCGGCGCGGTCGATCGACGTCGGGCTGGTCCCGAGGATGGGGGTGTCGACGTCGGCGAGGGCCCGGGCAAGCTTGAGGGGGGTCTGGCCGCCGAGGCTGACGATGACGCCGGCGAGGGTCCCGACGCGGCGGAGCCCGTCGCACACCGCGCGGACCTCCTCGAGGCCGAGGGGCTCGAAGAACAGCCGGTCGCTGGTGTCGTAGTCAGTGGAGACGGTCTCGGGGTTGCAGTTCACCATGACGGTCTCGTAGCCCGCGGCGGAGAGCGCGAACGCGGCCTGGACGCAGCAGTAGTCGAACTCGACGCCCTGCCCGATGCGGTTGGGGCCGCTGCCGAGGATCACGACCGCGGGGCGGGTGAGAGGGGTGAGCTCGTCCTCGTCCTCGTAGGTGCCGTAGTGGTACGGCGTGTCGGCGGCGAACTCCGACGCGCACGTGTCGACGGTCTTGAACGTGACGGTGACGCCGGCGGCGAGGCGGGCGGCCCGGACGGCCTCGGGGTCGACGTCCCAGAGGTAGGCGAGCTGGGCGTCGCTGAAGCCGAGCCGCTTCGCGGTGCGCCACGCGCGGCGGGTCATCGTCGCGGGGCGCTCCCCGGAGAGCTCGGCGCGGGTCTGGGCGATGTGGGCCATCTGGTCGAGGAACCAGGGGTCGATGTCGGTGACCTCGTGGAGCCGCTCGACGGTGACACCGCGGCGCAGGGCGGCGTCGAGGAGGAACACCCGGTCGGGGGTCGCGGTCGCGGTCAGGCGCACCAGCTCGTCGGTGTCGACCCGGTCGGTGGCGACCTCCGCGGGGTCGGTGTTGAGGCCGGCCCGGCCGGTCTCGAGGCTGCGGAGCGCCTTCTGGAGCGACTCGGGGAAGGTGCGGCCGATCGCCATGACCTCCCCGACCGACTGCATCTGGGTGCCGAGCACCGGTGACGCGCCCGGCAGCTTCTCGAACGCCCACCGGGGCACCTTGGTGACGACGTAGTCGATGGTCGGCTCGAACGACGCGGGGGTCTCGCCGGTGATGTCGTTCTGGATCTCGTCGAGGCGGTACCCGACGGCGAGGCAGGCGGCGATCTTGGCGATCGGGAACCCGGTCGCCTTGCTCGCCAGCGCGCTCGACCGGGACACGCGCGGGTTCATCTCGATGACGACCATCTCGCCGTTCGCGGGGTTCACGGCGAACTGGATGTTCGACCCGCCGGTGTCGACCCCGATGCGGCGGATGCAGGCGAACGCGGCGTCGCGCATCCGCTGGTACTCCAGGTCGGTGAGCGTCTGAGCTGGTGCGACGGTGATGGAGTCGCCGGTGTGGACCCCCATCGGGTCGACGTTCTCGATGGAGCACACGACGACCGCGTTGTCGGCGTGGTCGCGCATCACCTCGAGCTCGAACTCCTTCCAGCCCTTCACCGACCGTTCGATGAGGATCTCCCCGACGGGGCTCGTCGCGAGGCCGTGCTCGGCGACGGCCCGCAGCGTGTCGTCGTCGGTGGCGAAGCCGGTGCCGCCCCCCCCGAGGATGAACGAGGGTCGGATCACGACCGGGTAGCCGACGTCGCGGGCGACGGTGACGGCCTCATCGACCGAATAGGCCAGGCCGGACGCGGGGACGCTGAGGCCGATCTCTTGCATCGCGGCTTTGAAGCGCGACCGGTCCTCGGCGGTGTGGATGGCGTCGACCTTGGCGCCGATCAGCTCGACGCGGTACTGGTCCAGCACGCCGGCGTCGTGGAGGCCGATGGCGAGGTTCAACGCGGTCTGGCCGCCGAGCGTCGGGAGGAGCGCGTCGGGGCGTTCCCGCTCGATGACCTGCGCCACCGTGTCGACGTCGAGGGGCTCGATGTAGGTGGCGTCGGCGAACTCGGGGTCGGTCATGATCGTCGCCGGGTTCGAGTTCACGAGCACGACCCGGTAGCCCTCGCGGCGCAGGACTCGGCACGCCTGGGTGCCGGAGTAGTCGAACTCGCAGGCCTGGCCGATCACGATCGGTCCGCTGCCGAGCAGCAGGATGGTGTGGAGGTCGTCGCGGCGGGGCATCTAGCGGGACCCGGCGAGCAGCGCGGTGAAGTCGTCGAACAGGTACGTCGCGTCGTGCGGGCCGGGGCCGGCCTCGGGGTGGTACTGGACGGAGAACGCCTGACCGTCGAGCGCGGTGAGCCCTTCACAGATCCCGTCGTTGAGGTTGACGTGGGTTTGGTGCACCGCGGGGAGCGCCGCGATGTCGATGGCGTAGTTGTGGTTCTGGCTCGTGATCTCGACGCGGCCGGTCGCCTCGTGACGCACCGGGTGGTTCGCGCCGTGATGCCCGAACGGGAGCTTGCGTTTCTCGGCGCCGAGGGCGAGGCCGAGGATCTGGTGGCCGAGGCAGATCCCGAACACCGGGACCGCGCCGAGGAGCGCCTGGACGGTGTCGACCGCGCCGGTCACCGCCTCGGGGTCGCCGGGGCCGTTGGAGAGGAACACGCCGTCCGGCTCCCGGGCCACGACGTCCCCCGCGGGGGTGCGGGCCGGGACGACCTCGACGTGACAGCCTGCGCCGACGAGATGGCGCAGCAGCGTGGTCTTGATGCCGTAGTCGTAGGCGACGACCCGGAACGGCGCCGCGGGGTCCCCCACCGTGTAGGCGTCGGTGGTGGTGACCTCCGCGACGAGGTCGACGCCTTCGGTGCCGGGCGCGGCGCGTGCCGTCGCGGTCGCGGTCGTCTCGTCGGTGCCGAACGCGCCCGGCATGGCGCCGGCGTCGCGCAGATGGCGGGTCAGGCGGCGGGTGTCGACGCCGGTGATCGCGGGCACGCCGTGCCGCTCGAGGTAGGGGGCGAGACCGTCGGTGGCGCGCCAGCTGCTCGGCCGGTCGGTGAGATCCCGGACGATGACACCCCGGCAGAAGGGGCGGCGGCTCTCGGCGTCGTCGGGGTTCACGCCGTAGTTCCCGATGTGGGGGTAGGTGAAGGTGATGATCTGGCCGGCGTAGGAGGGGTCGGTGATGATCTCCTGGTAGCCGCACAGCGCGGTGTTGAACACGACCTCGCCGACCGCCGCGCCCGCGTCGGGGACCGCGCCGAGGAGCTCGCCTTCGAACACGGTGCCGTCGGCGAGGACCAGGCAGCCGTCGCGGGCGCTCATCGTCGCGCCTCCCCGTCGACGACGACGGGCTCACCGGCGAGGACCGTGTGGCGGACCCGGCCGGTGAGTGTCCGGCCGGCGTAGGGGGTGTTGCGGGCCCGGCTGGCGAGCCGCGCCGGGTCGGGCGTCCACGTGACCGTCGGGTCGATGACGCAGAGGTGCGCGCATCGTCCCGCCTCGATGGGGCCGCCGTGGTCGGCGAGGCTGGCGAGGCGGGCGGGCCGCCACGAGAGGAGCCCGATCGCGTCGGGGAGGGAGAGGACACCGGGCTCGACGAGCTCGGTGAGCGTGAGCGCGAGGGCGGTCTCGAGGCCCAGCATCCCGGGGGGTGCCTCCTCGAAGGGGCGTTCCTTGGTCTCGACCGCGTGGGGGGCGTGGTCGGTGGCGATGGCGTCGATGGTCCCGTCGGCGAGCCCGGCCTTGATCGCGGCGACGTCGCTCGGGGCGCGCAGCGGCGGGTGCACCTTGAACACCGGGTCGAAGGAGGCGCAGGCCGCGTCGGTGAGGGTGAAGTGGTGCGGTGCCGCCTCGGCGGTCACGGGCACGCCGCGGTGCTTCGCGTCGCGGATCACGTCGACCGCGGCCGCGGTGGAGACGTGCAGGAAGTGGACGGGGGTGCCGGTGAGCTCGGCCAGCTGGCAGTCGCGGGCGACGATGGAGGCCTCCGCGACGGCGGGTCGGCCGGGGATGCCGAGGCGGCTCGACCACTCCCCTTCGTGCATGTGACCGCCCGCGCACAGCGTCGTGTCCTCGGCGTGCTGCGCGATCACCGCGCCGGGGAGGGAGCCGGCGTACTCCAGGGCGCGTCGCATGACACCGGCCGAGTCGACGCACGCGCCGTCGTCGGTGAAGACCCGCACCCCCAACGCGTGGAGCTCCCCCATCGGTGCCAGCTCGGTCCCGGCCCGCCCGTTGGTGATGCAGCCCGCGGCGTGGACGTCACACGTCGAGCGGGCCCCGGCGGACAAGACGGCGGCGACGACCGCGGGGTCGTCCTGGGGGGGCTCGGTGTTGGGCATGGCGAGCAGCGCGGTGAACCCGCCGAGCGCGGCCGCGCGGGCGCCGGTCTCGATGGTCTCGGCTTCCTCGTGGCCCGGCTCGCGTAGATGGACGTGGAGGTCGACGAGCCCGGGTGTGACGACGCAGCCGGACGCGTCGAGCTCGCGGTCGCCGCGCAGACCCGCGCCGACGGCGGTGATCGTCGGTCCTTCGACGACGACGTCGGCGGTGCGCTCGCCGGTCGCGTCGAGGACGCGGCCGCCCTTCACGACGATGGAGTCAGGCAACGGGGGCCCCGGATCCGAGGAGCTGGTAGAGGACGGCCATGCGGACGGCGACGCCGTTGGCGACCTGCTCGGTGATCACCGACGCCGGGGTCTCGGCGACCTCGGCGGCGATCTCGACGCCGCGGTTCATCGGCCCGGGGTGCATGATCAGCGTGTCCGGCTTCAGCCGGCCGGCCCGCTCGACGGTGAGCCCGTACCGGGTGGTGTACTCCCGCAGGCTCGGGAACAGCGTCGCGTCCTGACGTTCGTGCTGGATGCGCAGCAGGTAGATGACGTCGAGGCAGCCCAGGATCTCGTCGAGGTCGCCGGTGGTCGTGGCCGGCCATCCGGCCAGCGACTCGGGCAGCAGGGTCGGGGGGGCGACCAGGGTGACGTCGGCGCCGAGCGCGGCGAACGCCTTCGTGGTGCTGCGCGCTACCCGGGAATGGCGGACGTCGCCGACGATCGCGACGCGGGCACCGTCGAGGCCGGTGCCCCGGTGCCGGCGGAGGGTGAGGGCGTCGAGGAGCGCCTGGGTGGGGTGCTCGTGGCGGCCGTCGCCCGCGTTGACGACCGCGGCGTCGACCCACGACGCGACGCGGTGCGGTGCCCCGGCGCACCGGTGCCGGACCACGATGGCGTCGACGCCCATCGCCTCGACCGTCTGGACCGTGTCGCGCAGGCTCTCCCCCTTCGCATGCGAGGACGTGCCGACGCTGAACGCCATCGTGTCGGCCGAGAGCCGCTTCGCTGCGGTCTCGAACGACAGCCGGGTGCGGGTGGACTCCTCGTAGAACAGCGACACCACCGTCTTGCCCCGCAACGCGGGGACCTTCGGGATGTCGCGGCGCGTCACGTCGAGGAACGACTCGCCGAGGTCGAGGAGCTCGTCGAGCTCGGCGCGGCCCAGGTCGTCGACGGAGAGCAGATGGCGCATCAGGACGCTCCTTCCCCGCGGCCGGCCGGGTCGGCGGGCCCCCACAGCTCGATGCCGTCCTCGCCGTCGTCGACCTCGGTCAAGCGGACCTGGACGTCTTCGGCACGCTTGGTCGGCAGGTTCTTCCCGACGAAGTCGGCGCGGATCGGCAGCTCCCGGTGACCGCGGTCGACCAGGACCGCGACCTCGACGGTGCGGGGCCGCCCCAGCTCGGTGAGCGCGTCGAGCGCGGCGCGCACCGTCCGACCGGTGAAGAGGACGTCGTCGACGAGGACGACGGTGCGGCCGGTGATGTCGACCGGCACCTCGGTGGGGCCGAGCGGCTGCACCGGGCGGATCCCGATGTCGTCCCGGTAGAACGCCACGTCCAGCGCCCCGACCGGGACCTCGACCCCTTCGAAGGCGGCGATCGCGGCGGCGAGCCGACGGGCGACGGCGAGGCCCCGGGTGTAGAGGCCGATCAGGACCAGGCCGTCGGCCCCGTGGTGGCGTTCGACGATCTCGTGGGCGATGCGGGTGTGGGCCCGGCGTAGGTCGTCCGCCGAGTAGACCCGGGCCCGGACAACGAAACGGCCACCGTCTCCGGTGGCCGCAGGTGCAGACGTTGGTCGTGCCGCGTCGGGCGTGCTCATTCAAGATCCTCCGTAGAGGCCTCTCAGGACCTCCGTGACGGCTCCCTCCTGTATAGCACGCGGCCGCGCGACATCAGCGCGCGGTCGGGTTGGCGCCGACCCGGATTCCGGGCATCGACCGATCGGAGGACGGGTGGACTGGACCCGTGGCGGAGCCGAACCTTGACGTCTTCTTCGCGGAGCGAGGCTTCGAGCTTCGCTGTCGCGCGGCGGACGGCTACTGGTGGGCCGACCTCATCGTGGGTGAGCGCGGCGTGTTCGCTGCGCGCTCCGGGCGGGGATCATCCCGCTCGGAGGCCACGACCCCGGCGGTGAAGCGGTGGATGGTGGAACAGGAACCGACTTGGGGAGCCGTCCGGGCGTGCCGCTGCCCTGAACGCACACGAGCGCGCGGCGCGCCCGAGATCACTGGTTCGGCTTGTCTCCCGAGGCCGCGGCTTTGGCCATGGCCTCGAGGCGGTCGAGCATGGGCATTCGCTCCTGGCCGACCTCGTCGAAGCGGGCCGCGATCTCCTCGGGGGTCCACCGGCCGTCCTTCTTCATGGCGCGGACCTCGGTCGGCTGGTTCCAGACCGCGATGGTGCCGCCGTTCGCGGTGTAGATCTGGCCGGTGACGTTGCGGGCGGCGTCGCCGAGCAGGAACACGACCATGGGCGCGACGTCTTCGGGTTCGCCCATCTCGAGGCCGAAGGGGACGTTGCCGGACATGCGGCTCTTGGCGACGGGGGCGATCACGTTGGCGGTGACGCCGTACTTGTGCATCCCGACGGCGGCGCTGCGCACCAGCGACACGATGCCGCCTTTGGCGGCGCTGTAGTTCGCTTGGGCGACGCTGCCCGCGAACGCGCCGGACGTGAAGCCGATGAGGGTGCCGGACTTCTGGGCCCGCATGAGCGGCGCGGCGGCACGGAAGAGGGTGAAGGTGCCTTTGAGGTGCGTCTCGATGACGGGGTCCCACTCCTCTTCGGACATGTTGAAGAGCATGCGCTCCCGGAGGATGCCGGCGACGCAGACGACGCCGTCGATCTTCCCGTAGGTGTCGACGGCGGTCTGGACGATGCGGGCGCCGCCTTCCATGGTGGTGACGCTGTCAGCGACGGCGGTGGCGGAGCCGCCGGCGTCGGTGATCTCGGCGACGACCGCGTTGGCGATGTCGCTGTTGGGATCTTGGCCGTCGATGCTGACGCCGAAGTCGTTGACGACGACGTTTGCCCCGTTGGCGGCGCAGGCGAGGGCGACAGCGCGGCCGATGCCGCGGCCGGCGCCGGTGACCGCGATGGTCTTGCCGTCGAGATATCCCACGGTGGCTCCTTGGTGGCGAGGCGGGCGTGTGAACCTAGCCCGGCATGCCGCCGAGGAGCGCCTCGACGAGCTCGCCTTCGAGGTAGGTGAGCCAGGCGTACGCCGCGAGGACCGGCGTGGCGGGGTCGTCGGGGTCGAGCTCGGTGAGGTCGGTCTCGTCGGTGACGCCGATCCGGGTGCCGAGGGTGAGGCGGGCGTCGTTGAGGACACCGAGCCAGGCTTGGACGTCGTCGGGGTTGAGGTGCACGACGAGGCGGTCCTTGCGACCGGTGTCGGCGGCGTCGAGGGCGGCGGTGATCCGCTCGAGGTTGGCGAGGCGACCCTGGAGCAGCTCGGGGTAGACGAGCTCTTGCCACTGCTGCTCGGCCTGCTCCTCGGTGGGGTCGAGGTACGCGCGGGGGAACAGCCGGTCGTGGGCGGGGTCGGGCGTGTCGCTCTCGTAGAGGGCGCGCAGCTCGGCGGGGAGGCCGCGCAGGAGGTCGGCTTCGGGGCCTTCGAGGGTGAGGTCGACGCGGCCGTCGCGGCGGAGGGTGAAGCGGCGGCTCACGACGAGTGCTCCATCGTGGCCCAGAGTCCGTGCGCGTGGAGGCGGGACACGTCGGCTTCGGCCTTCTCCCGGTTGCCGTCGGAGACGATCGCCTTGCCGTCGTGGTGGACCTGGAGCATGAGACGGGTGGCTTTCTCGCGGGAGTAGCCGAACAGCTTCTGAAACACGTACACGACGTACGACATCAGGTTGACCGGGTCGTTCCAGACGATGACGAGCCAGGGTCGGTCGACACCGACGTTCTCGTCGAGCTCCGGCTCTTGGACCTCGAGGGGTGCGGGAGGTGCCGGCGCGGCGGGCGCGGTCATGCCCGGACGTCGTCGGCGATGCGGGCCAGGAGGGCGTGCACGAAGCGGGCCGAGTCGGCGGTGGAGTACTGGCGGGCGAGCTCGACGGCTTCGTCGATCACGACACCGGCCGGGAGGTCGGGTTGCCACGACAGCTCGTAGGAGCCGATGCGGAGGAGCGCCCGGTCCACGGCGGGCATCCGTTCGACGGCCCACCGTTCGGAGTAGGTGCGGAGCAGGTCGTCGAGCTCGGCGCCGTGGTCGCCGACGCCCCGCACGAGGGTGAGGGTGTAGTCGTCCGGTGGGGCGGGAAGCTCGGCGAGCATGGCCTCGACGGGTTCACCTTTGGTCTCGAGCTCGTAGCACAGGGCCAAGGCCCGTTCCCGTGCCTCGCGGCGTGTCGCCATGGTCGGGCCCTCACGCTCGGGCGAGGTACTCCCCCGTGCGGGTGTCGACCTTGATCAGCTCGCCGGTCTCGACGAACAGCGGGACCTGGATGACGAGACCGGTCTCGAGGGTGGCGGCCTTGCGGGCGCCGGAGACCCGGTCGCCCTGGATGCCGGGCTCGGTGTCGGTCACGGTGAGCTCTACCGCGGCGGGGAGGTCGACGCCGAGCACCTGGGCGTTGTAGACGGGGAGGACCGCGTGGTCGCCCTCCTTCAGGTACTGCACGGCGGGTCCGACGTCGCTGCCCTCGACGCGGAGCTGCTCGTAGTCGTCGAGGTCCATGAAGACGTACGTTTCTCCGTCCCGGTACAGGTACTGCATCTCGCGTTTGTCGATGACGGCGAGGGGGACCTTCTCGTCGGCGCGGAAGGTGCGCTCGACGACGGCGCCGTTGCGGACGTTCTTCAGCTTGGTGCGGACGAACGCGCCGCCTTTGCCCGGCTTGACGTGCTGGAACTCGACGACGGTCACGAGACCTTCGGGGAGGTTCAGCGCCATGCCGTTCTTGAGGTCGTTGGTGGAGATGCTCACGGGGGGTCCTGGGGTTAGCGCCGCGCGACGACGAGCGACTTCGGGGCTTCGGTGAGGGGGTCGGCGCCGTCGGGGGTGACGACCACGGTGTCCTCGATGCGGACCCCGCCGACGCCGGGGAGGTAGACGCCGGGTTCGACCGTGACGACGGTGCCGACATCCAAGGTACCAGGCGCGGTTCGGGCGACTCGGGGGGCCTCGTGGATCTCGAGGCCGACGCCGTGACCGGTGCCGTGCACGAACTGGTCGCCGTAGCCGGCGGCTTCGATGACGGTGCGGCTGGCCCGGTCGACGTCGGCGCACGCCGCGCCGGCGTGCACCGCGTCGCGGCCGGCTCGCTGACTTTCGGCGACGAGGTCCCAGAGGTGACGGGCGTCGGGGCCGGGATCGTCGACGCTGACGGTGCGGGTCATGTCGGAGCAGTAGCCGTCGACGATGCAGCCGAAGTCGATGACGACGAGCTCGCCGGGGCCGATGGGCCGCTCGGTGGGGCGGGCGTGGGGCTTCGCGGCGTTGGGCCCGGCGGCGACGATGGGGTCGAAGCTCATGGCGCTGGCGCCGCGGCGGCGCATGGCGTACTCGAGCTCGACGGCGAAGTCCTGCTCGCGGGGCCCGTCGGCGAGGGTGGGGAGCAGCTCGGCGAGGGCCTCGTCGGCGATGGTGCACGCAGCGCGGATGCGGGCCACCTCGCCCGGGTCCTTGACGCGGCGGAGGTCTTCGACGAGCTGGTCGGTGGGGACGAGCTCGGCGGGGAGGACGGAGGCGAGCTGGCGTTGCTGGGCCCAGGTGACGCCGTGAGCCTCGAGGCCGAGGCGGGTCGTGGGTCTGAGCGCGGCGGCGACGAGGTCGTGCTGCGCGGTCGTGGTCGCGCCGATCTCGACCGTCGCGTCGATCCCCGCGACGGTGAGCTGTTCGTGGGCTTGGGTCTGGTAGCGGCCGTCCGTGACGAACCGCAGGGCGTCGGGGGTGACGAGGAGCAGCGCGGCGGAGCCGGTGAAGTTCGTCAGGTACCGGATGTTGGGGAGGCGGGTGACGAGGAGCGCGTCGACGCCGGCGTCGGCGAGGCGGGCGCGGAGCCGCTCGGGGCGCGCGGCGACGTTCATGGATGGCCAGCGATCGGTCATGGTGTCGTGTCGGTGAGGGTCGCGACGGTCGCCTCGGCGGCGAGGCGGTACCCGGTGCGGCCGAAGCCGGCGATGGTGCCGGTGACGACGGGGGCGATGACCGAGAGCTGGCGCCAGGGCTCGCGGGCCGCGGGGTTGGTGATGTGGAGCTCGACGGCGACGCCGTCGTAGGTCGCGAGGGCGTCGGCGAGCGCGTAGGAGTAGTGGGTGAGCGCGGCGGCGTTGATGATGATCGCGGCGCAGCGACCCCGGGCCGCGTGGACGGCGTCGACGAGGTCGCCTTCGTGGTTGGACTGGACGTGTTCGACGTCGTGGCCCGCGGCGGTGGCGACGGCGCGGATGTCGCCGACGAGGTCGTCGAGGGTCGCGGTCCCGTAGATCGCCGGTTCGCGTTCGCCGAGGAGGTTCAGGTTGGGTCCGGAGAGGACGAGGACGGTGGCCACCGTGGTCAGCCTCCCACGCCGACGGACCGGAACGCGCCGGTGAGGGCCGTGTCGGGAGGGTCGTGGACCAGCTCGAGGCCGTCGGGGCCGGGCAGGACGAACGTCAGGTTGGTCTGGACCTTCTTGTCGCGGCGCATGACCGCGAGGAGCTCGGGCTCGGAGCGGTCGTCGGGGACCTGGGTGGGGAGCCCGAGGCTGGTGACGACGTCGTGGACCCGGTCGATGGTCGCGTCGTCGACCCGCTCGAGGTTGCGGGCGAGGTGGGCGGCGAACACGAGCCCGATGGCGACGGCTTCGCCGTGGGCGAGGTGGTCGGTGCCGGTGGTCTCGAGGGCGTGGGCGAGGGTGTGGCCGTAGTTCAGGACGGCGCGGCTGCCGGTGCGTTCCTCGGGGTCGGCGGCGACGACCGCGGCTTTGATGGCGACGCAGCCCGCGACGAGGTCGGTGAGGACGTCGGGGTCGCGGGCGAGGACCGCGGGGGTGTGCTCGGTGAGGAGGTCGGCGATCGCGTCGCCACCGGGCATGAGCGCGTACTTGGCGACCTCGCCGAGGCCCGACCGGTATTCGGCGGCGGGCAGCGTGTCGAGGGTGGCGATGTCGGCGACGACCGCGAGCGGCTGGTGGAAGGCGCCGATCAGGTTCTTGCCCTCGGGGAGGTTCACCGCGGTCTTGCCGCCGATGGCGGCGTCGACCATCGCGAGGAGGGTGGTCGGGACCTGGGCGACGGGGACGCCCCGGTGGTAGACGGCGGCGCTGAAACCGGCGGTGTCGCCGACGACGCCGCCACCGACGGCGACGACCGCGTCCCCGCGACGGAGTCCCCACTGCGCGAACGACCGGCAGAGGGTCTCGACCGTCGCGAGGGTCTTGGCGGCCTCGCCGTCGGGGATCGTGAAGCGCTCCACCTCGTGGCCCGCGGCGTGCAGCGCGGAGCACACTGCGGGGGCGTGTTCGGTGGCGACCGCGCCTTGGCTGACGACCGCGACGCGGGGACGGCCGGGGAGGACGGCGGGGAGGTCGTCGAGGGTGCCGGCGCCGACGAGGGCGTCGTAGGGCGGATCGACGGCGATCGTCACGCGGCGCATCGGGCCAGCTCCTCGAGCACCACGGTGGCGACCTCGTCGGGGGTGCGGTCGTCGGTGGCGACGGTGGCGTCGGCGACGGTCTCGTACACCGGCGCGCGGGTGGTGGCGAGCCGCTCCAGGGTGGGGAGTGACCCGCCCGCGAGGAGCGGCCGCTCGAGGTCCTCGGCGTCGACGCGTCCGGCGAGGACGTCGGGCCGGGCGCGCAGCCAGACGACGAATCCGGCGGTGTGCAGCCGGCGGCGGCTGTCGGGGTCGAGGACGGCGCCGCCCCCGCACGCGATCACCAGGGGCACGGGCGACGCGCACGCGTCGGCGACCGCGTGGCGCTCGAGGGCTCGGAACCCGGCTTCACCGTCGGTGGCGAAGACCTCGGCGACGGGTCGGCCGGCGAGCGTCTGGACGAGGTCGTCGGTGTCGACGAAGGGGCGGTCGAGCCGCTGCGCGCACCGCTCCCCCACCGTGGTCTTCCCGGCGCCCATGAGGCCGACCAGGACGAGGTGACGACGGGGGTCGTCGGTCACCGGAGCGCGGCGAGGTACGCCCGATGGTTGCGCAGCACCTCGTCGAGGGAGTCACCACCGAACTTGCGGAGCGCTTCGCCGGCGAGGACGAGCGCGACCATCGTCTCCGCGACGACCCCCGAAGCGGGCACCGCGGTCACGTCGGTGCGCTCCTTGAACGAGACCGTCGACTCCTTGGTCTCGGTGTCGACGGTGCGCAGCACGGGCCGGTTCAGGGTGGCGAGGGGCTTCATCGCGACGCGCGCCGCGAGGAGGTCGCCGGTCGTCATGCCGCCCTCGGTGCCGCCGGCCCGGGTCGAGCCCCGCTGATAGCCGCCGGTGGTCTCGTCCCAGAGGATCTCGTCGTGCGCCTCGCTGCCCCGCCGGGCCGCGGTCTCGAACCCGTCGCCGAGCTCGACGCCTTTCATCGCTTGGATGCTCATGAGGGCCTGCGCGAGGAGGCCGTCGATGCGGCGGTCCCAATGGACGTGGGAACCGAGCCCGGGCGGGACGCCGTACGCCAGGACCTCGACGACACCGCCGAGCGAGTCTCCGGCCTTGGCCGCCGCTTCGACCGCGTGGACCATGGCGGCCTCGGTGTCGGGGTCGAAGCAGCGGACGGGGGACGCGTCGACGGTGTCGAGGTCGGCGGGCTTGGGGCGGCGGTCCCGGGAGGCCTGCACGGGGCCGAGGGCCACGACGTGGCTCACGATCTCGGTGTCGAGGTGCCCGAGGAGCGCCTTGGCGAGCGCGCCGGCCGCGACGCGCGCCGCGGTCTCCCGGGCGCTGGCGCGCTCCAGGACGTCGCGGGCGTCGTCGAACCCGTACTTCTGCATCCCGACGAGGTCGGCGTGGCCGGGCCGGGGTTGGTGCAGCGGCTGTTCCGTGACGCCGGGGGCCGGTGACATCTCGGTCTCCCACTTGGGCCACTCGGTGTTGTGGATCACGACCGCGACGGGTGAGCCGAGGGTGCGGCCGTGGCGGACCCCGCCGAGGAACTCGACGCGGTCCTGCTCGAGGCGCATGCGCGGCCCGCGGCCGAATCCGAGGCGGCGGCGGGCCAGCTCGGCGGCGACGTCGTCGATGGTGATCGGCAGGCCCGCGGGGAGGCCTTCCACGATGACGACCAGCGCCGGACCGTGCGACTCCCCCGCGGTCAGGAAGCGGAGCACGCGGGTCTCCTTGGGATCGGCGCTCGATTCCACGATTCGCGGTGAGCGATCCCCGCAGGATACCGGCGGTGGGGTGCGGAGCCGGGGAAGTTCACCCGAAGAGGCGACCGTCGGGCGCCGCGTAGAGGACGAGGAGCGCGCCCGCGACGAGGAACGGCCCGTACGAGAGGGCGGTGCTGCGGCCGATGCGACGCGTCGCGAGCGCGACGACGGCGAACAGGGCGGCGAAGACGGCGCCCGCGGCGAGGCCCGTCAGCGCGGCCCCGACGGAGAACCAGCCGAGCGCCAGACCGAGGAGACCGGCGAGGGTGACGTCACCGCCGCCGAGGGCGCGGGGATTCACGAACCGGAGGACCCCGAACGCGACGAACGCGCCGGCGCCGCACGCGACCGCGCGGGCGAGGGCGTCACCCGCGTCCGTCGCGAGGGCGGCCGCACCGAGGAGCACGACGGTCGCCGCCGCGACGGGGTAGACGATGCGACGCGGGAGCAGCTGGTGGCGCAGGTCCACGACGGTGAGCGCGACCAGGCCCGCGCTGAGCACCAGGTACGCGGGAAGGTCCCAGTCGGCGCCGAGCCGCGCCGCGAACCCGGCCCAGAGCGCGCCGCAGGCGGCGATCGTCGCACGTCCCCACCACGTTCCGAGGAGGGTCCTCGGGATCGGTTTCGGCCCCGCGGCGACGGTGCGGCCGTCGGCGCTCGGGACGACGTGGACGGGCAGGAACGCGCCCACGACGCCGCCGACCACGGCGCAGCCGACGATCAGTGCACTGGTCATCGGTGGCCGGTCATCGGTGGCCGGTCATGGGTGGCCGGTCACGGGAGGTCGCGCGCCGCGGCCCACATCGTGTCGAGCGGAGCCTCCCGGCCGGTGAGGAGGGTGAACGCCCGCGCCGCCTGGTGGACGAGCATCCCCAGGCCGGTGACGGTCGTGGCGCCGCGCCGGGCTGCCGCGGCGAGCAGGGGGGTGTCGGGTGGCGCGACGACCGCGTCGATCACGGTCTGGGCGGGGTGGAGGCGACCGGTGTCGAACGGGGGCGCCTCGCCGCCCATGCCGAGGGGTGTGGCGTTCACGATGACGTCGCTCGCCGCGACGGTGTCGTCGAGCCGCTCGGACGGGATGGGGTCGCCGGTCGCGGCCAACGCGGCAGTTGTGGCGGCCGCGTCGAGGCGGCGGGACCAGACGTCGACGGTCGCGAGGGGGCCGAGGGCGTGGACGATGGCGCGTGCCGCGCCGCCCGCACCGAGGACAAGGACCCGGGCGCGGTCGAGCTCCACCCCGGCGGCGCGGGCCGCGTCGACGAAGCCGGGACCGTCGGTGGAGTCACCGACGAGGCGGCCGTCCCGGACCCAGACGGTGTTGACGGCCCCGATCGCGGCGGCGGTCACCTCGAGGGTGTCGCACGCGAGGGCGGCTTCGTGCTTGTGGGGCATCGTGACGTTGCAGCCCGCGACGCCGAGCGCCCGGAGCCCGTCGAGCGCGGCTGCGACGGCACCGGGATGGACGGGGAACGCGACGTAGACCCAGTCGAGGCCGAGGGCGGCGTAGGCCGCGTTGTGGATCGCCGGGGACCGCGAGTGGGCGACGGGCTCACCGAGGATGCCTGCCACCGTGGTGTGCCCGGTCACGGGCAGGGTCACAGCAGGCCTTTTCTCCGGGCCGCGGCGATGTTGGCGTTCTGCTGCTGCAGCGTGGTGGAGAAGACGAGCTTCCCGGTCGAGTCCGCGATCACGTAGTAGACGTACGGGACGGAAGCCGGGGCCAGCGCGGCGCGCAACGCGGAGGTCGTGACACTGGCGATCGGGGTGGGGGGCAGCCCGGGGATCTTGTAGGTGTTGTACGGGTTGTTGAGCGCCTTGTCCGCGTTGGTCGGGACCGGCGGGCAGCCACCCTTCGCGTAGCAAAGGGTGGCGTCGATCTGCAGTGGCATCTTGGCGCGGATCCGGTTGTAGATCACTGCCGCGACCTGCGGGGAGTCGGACGGCAGCTTCGATTCCTGGCCGACGAGCGACGCGACGACGATGGTCTGGTACGGGGTCACGGTGGTAGCGCTGTTGACGCCAATCTGGTCGGCGAGCGCGTCGAAGTGCGTGACGAGGCGTTGCAGGATCGAGTCGTCGCTCTCGTTCTTGCCGATGAAGTAGGTGTCGGGGGCCAAGAGCCCCTCGAGTGACTTGCTCGTCGGGGGCTCGTAGTGGGAGCGGACCCGGCCGGAGTTCGCGGCCGAGAGGAACCCGGCCTTCGTGTGCCCGGGGAGCGTCGCGACGACATCGGCGATCTGGGAGAGGGCCAGCCCCGGGCGGAGGAACAGCTTGTACTGCGCGCCCGCCACGGTGGGGGCGGTCTTGGTGGTCCCGCCACCGCCACCCGACGACACGATGCTCGGGACGACGACGACCGCGGCCGCGAGGAGCAGCGGGGCGATCAGCACCCCGAGGACGAGCATGACCTTGGCGTTGCCGCCCCGTGGGCTGCGCGGCCCGGCCGGCCCGTCCCCACGGCCGTCGCCGCCACCACCACCGCTGCCGCCCTCGCCGCGTCCCGGGCCTCCACCGTCGACGTCGTTGAGGTCGACTGCCGGAACCGGCTCGGTCGGCATTTCGTACAACGTCGGCGTCGGCGTCGGTGCGGGCGCGCGCGTCGTGGTGCGGGCGGCGGCTCGGGACGCGTCGCCGCTGCCCCGCGCCCCGCGACGCGATCGAGACGCGCCCGGACGCGGCTGCGGTGCCGGCTCCGACGGCGCGTCCTCGCGACGGGCGCGACGTGACGGTGTGGGGTCGGGCTTCGCGGCGGCCTCGCGTCGGGCGCGACGTGACGGTGTGGGGTCGGGCTTCGCGGCGGCCTCGCGTCGGGCGCGCCGTGACGGTGTGGGGTCGGGCTTCGCGGCGGCTTCGCGTCGGGCGCGCCGCGATGTGGTGGGGTCGGGCTTCGCGGCGGCTTCGCGGCGCGCGCGGCGTGACGTGTCGCGCGGCTCGACGTCGGGTTGTGACGCGCCGCGCCGGGTCCGGCCCGCGGGGGGCTGGTTGCGGCCGGCGCGCGACCGTCCGCCGGCCGGCGGGGAGGCCGGGCCATCGGATGCTGTTGGTGGTGGATACGAGCTGGGGCTCACCCAGTCCGACCCTTCGGGCTCCTCGATCACCGGGTGGACTCTAGGTAGGACTGGAGGATGACGGCGGCCGCGACGGCGTCGACGGGCCGGCGGCGGGCTTTGCGGCGCGCTCCGCCGGCGGCGACGGCCTGGCGGGCCAAGGTGGTGGAGAACCGTTCGTCGTGGAGCTCGACGGGGAGGGCGGGCCCGGCGGCGGCGCGGAGGGCCTCGGTCTCGGCGGCCGCGGCCCGGGCGGCGGGGCCGTCCCGGCCGGAGAGGGAGCGGGGGTACCCGACGACGATGCGGGTGGCGCCGACCTCATGGGCCGCGGCGACGATCGCCTGGCGGTCCCGATCCGGGTCGCCGGTGCGCTCGAGGATGGCGTGGGGCTCGGCGAGGGTGGCCGTCGGGTCGGACACGGCGAGCCCGATCCTTCGGGTCCCGAGGTCCACGCCCAGCACTCGTCCCACTGTCGGGGTCAGGTGGCCTCGGCCCGGCCGACGGCGTCCTTGGCCTGGCGGACGAGCATCTCGCGCGCCTCGTCGACGTCGGCCGGGTTGGTGCCACCCCCGGCGGAGATGTCGGCCTTCTTCCCGGCGCCGCCGCCGAGGAGCTTGGCCGCGGGGCCGGCGATCTGGCTGGCGTCGACGCCCCGCTCGATGAGGTCGCCGCTGACCGCGACGATCAGGCCCGCTTTGGTGGGGTCGTCGCCCACGCCGACGAGGGCGACGATGCCGCTCCCGAGCGCGTCCCGGACGGCGAGGGCCAGCTGCTGGCGCTCGGCGGGGTTCTGGCCGTCCCGGCGGTCGACGACGACCCGGTCGACGGCGCCGGCGGCGAGGGTGGTGGCCTCCCCCGCGGCGTGGCGGGCACGTTGGGTGTCGAGCTCGGCGCGCAGCACGCGGATCTCGTCCCGCATCCGCTCGACGCGCTGGGCCAGCTCGTCGGGCTTGGTCTTGAGGACGTCGGCCGCGGCGCGCAGGACATGCTCCTCGTGGCGGATGTGCTCGAGGGCGCCGTCGCCGGTGAGGGCCTCGATGCGACGCAGGTTGGCACCGACGGAGGTCTCGGCCACGATCTTGATCGGGCCGATGAAGCCGAGGGCATGCACGTGGGTCCCGCCGCAGAGCTCGAGAGAGTGCTCACCGGCTTCGAGGACCCGGACCAGGTCGCCGTACTTGTCGCCGAAGAACGCGATGGCACCGAGCTGCTCGGCGTGCTCTTTCGTGGTCTCGTAGTGGCGGACCGGGGCGTCGGTGATGATCTCGGTGTTGGCGAGGGCCTCGACCTCGTCGAGCTGGTCCGCGGTGACCGCGGCGTGGTGGCTGAAGTCGAAGCGGAGCCGATCCGGGCCGACCCAGGAGCCGCTCTGCTGGACGTGCGGGCCGAGGACTTCCCGGAGGGCCCAGTGGAGGACGTGGGTCGCGGTGTGGTTGCGGCGGATCCGGTCCCGGCGGACGCCGTCGATCCGGGCGGTGACGGTGTCGCCCTCGTGGAGCTCGCCGTCGACGAGCTCGGCGTGGTGCACGACGAGGCCGGGCAGCGCGTACTGGGTGTCGAGGACCCGCAGGTGCCCCGCGGCGCCGTCGAGGAAGCCCGTGTCGCCGACCTGGCCGCCGGACTCGGCGTAGAACGGGGTGCGGTCGAGGACCACCTCGACCGGTCCCTGGGTGACGTGCGCGACCCGGTCGCCACCGACCAGGAGGGCGGCGACGCGGGCGTCGCGGGTCTCGTGCTCGATGCGGCCGGTGAACTCGGTGGGGCCGCTCTCCTCGAGCACGACGCGGTACCGCGCGGTGCGCTCGTCCGCCGGTCCCGCGTTGGCCCGGTGCGCGGCGAGGCCGCGGGCCCGTTGCTCGTCCATGCGGGCCCGGAACCCGGCGAGGTCCACGTCGCGGCCGCGCTCCCCGGCGATCTCCCGGGTCAGGTCGACGGGGAACCCGAGGGTGTCGTGGAGGAAGAACACGTCGTCACCCTTGACGTCCCCGCGGGTGAGGACGTCGTCGAGGAGTTCGAGGCCCCGCTCGAGGGTCTGGCGGAACCGCTCCTCTTCCCGGCGGACGGTGCGGCTCACCGTCTCGTGTCCGGCGACGATCTCGGGGTAGGCGTCGCCCATCGCGGCGACGGTGGCGTCGACGAGGGGTGGGGTCACGATGTCGGTGGCGCCGAGCAGGAACGCGTGCCGCACCGCGCGGCGGATGACGCGCCGCAGCACGTAGCCGCGCTCCTCGTTGGACGGGACGACACCGTCGGCGATGAGGAACGTCATGGTGCGGGCGTGTTCGGCAAGGATCCGCAGCGACACGTCGGCGGTCGCGTCGGCGCCGTAGACCACGCCGGTGGTGCCCTCGGCGGCGTGGACGAGGGGGGCGAAGACGTCGATGTCGAAGATCGAGTCGACGCCCTGGAGGGCCATGAGGTTGCGTTCCAGCCCCGCGCCGGTGTCGATGCTCGGCCGTGGGAGGGGGACTTGGCCGTCGGCCCGCTGGTCGAACTGCATGAAGACGAGGTTCCAGATCTCGATGAACCGGTCCGGGTCGCCCTGGGCCGGGCCGCCGCCGGCGCCGAAGCGTTCCCCGAGGTCCCAGAACACCTCCGAGGAGGGGCCGCAGGGTCCGGTGTCGGCCATGCGCCAGAAGTTGTCCTCGTCGAGACGCTGGATCCGGTTGGCGGGGACGCCGACCCGTTGGCGCCAGATGTCGGCGGCGTCGTCGTCGCTGACGTGGACGGTCACCCACAGCCGCTCGGGGTCGAGGGCGAGGACGTCGGTGAGGAACTCCCACGCCCACGGGATCGCGTCGGCCTTGAAGTAGTCACCGAACGAGAAGTTCCCGAGCATCTCGAAGAAGCTGAAGTGCCGGTTGGTCCGGCCGATGTCGTCGAGGTCGTTGTGCTTCCCGCCCACCCGGACGCATTTCTGGACCGACACCGCGCGGGGCCATGGCGGCGGCTCGTCTCCGACGAAGTACGGCTTGAAGGGCACCATGCCGGCGACGGTGAACAGGACGGTCGGGTCGTGGGGGATGAGACCGGCCGAGGGCCGGGCCGTGTGGCCGCGAGCCTGGAAGAAGTCGATGAAGGCGCTGCGGAGCTCGCCGGCGGTGCGCGGGGGCATCCCGGCCAGGTTACTGCCC
>DATISY010000028.1:0-58269 GCA_035468285.1 Acidimicrobiia bacterium
GTACGGGCTCGTCGGTCTGCTCGCGGCCGCAGTGATCTGGTCACTACTCAGCCTCGCCATCGACGCGACGTTCGCCTCCTGGTTGACCCTGGCGGTGTACTGGGTCGCCTCGCTCGGCCTCCTGCTTCGGATCAGGCGAGCCCGCAGGTCGTGACGGGGCGCCGACAGCGCCCGTGGCACATGAGGTCCGCGCCGCCGGGACCGGGCACGCCGGAGCACCTCGCCGGCGCCGCTTGGCTCAGGTCGGGGTCTCGACGGCCGGGTCGACGTCCTCGGGCATGAGGGTGGGTGCCAGCTGTTGGAGCAGGTCGTGGATCTCGCGCGCGCACGCCTCGAACTCTGGGAGGTCCCCACCGGCCGGGTCGACCACGTCCTCCCAGCCCTCGAGGGTGATCTGGTCCAGGCCCAGCGCCGCGACACGGTCCGGGAACGGTCCCGTCGTCGCCGGGAGATCGCGGGCCAGGCGGCGGAGCGTGCCGGTCCGGGCGGCGGCTTCTGGGTGGGTGCGCCGGACGTAGGCGACGTGTTCGCCCGCGAGGCCGACGACGAGGTCGGCGGCGGCGACGTGGTCGTCGCGCAGCTGGGTGCTGCGATGGCCGGGGGCGCTCACGTCCAGACCGGCGAGCGCTTCACGGGTCCGCCAGCTCATCGGCATGCCTTCGACGACGTGGGTACCGGCGGTCGTGATCTCGACGTCCTCGAGGTGCGCGGCGAGGATCGCGCCGGCCATGACGGAGCGGGCCGCGTTGCCGGTGCAGAGGAACACGACGTGGGGCATCGCGCGGACCGCCTTATCCGAGGTCGCCAGGTGGGATGTCCACGGTCCTCGTCGGGAAGCGAGGACCGGTCGTGAGCACGAACCGTCCCTTCCGGTTTCGGATCTCGTCGCGTTCCGTGAACGACGGGCAGCAGTTCCCGTCTCGAGTCCGGTAGATGGGGACGTAGGTGACCAGGTGGCCGGGAGCGATCTGGATCACGCCTCTGTAGAATTGGCTGTGCACCGCGACGCGCGGGCCTTTCGGGGTGCCGACGACGATGTCGAGGTCGAGGATCTCCCCGGTTCCTTCCGCCCGGTACCCGATGACGAGGCTCTGGTGGCCGTCACCGGTGAGGTCGGCGGGCTTGGCGGTGACGTTCGCGTACAGGGCCGCGGGATCGGATCCGGGGGCGCGGGTGACGAGCGCGGCCTGCCAGCCGTTCGGGACCGACGGTGCCGCCCGGTAGATCGTGACCGTCCACGGCCGCGACACGAGGCCGTCTTGGGCCACCGGTCCCGCCTCGACGGTGAACACGAGGTCGCCGCCCGCGGCGTGCACGACGCCGCAGTCCCCCGTCCCGGTGCGCAGCAGGGACTGGCATCCCGTCGCCGGCGTGACCGTCACGGTGGGCGTGGTGCTCGGGGCGCGGAGCAGGGTGCCGCTCGGGACGAGCCGCACATCACGGGCCGAGGCGGGGCCCGCGGCCACCGCGACGATGAGCAGACCGAGCGTCAACGCAGCGGCCGGATGCCGGCGACGTACTGAGCGGGTACCGACGCGTGGTCGGTGATGGTGGCTCACACGCGCATGATCTGGCCGCCGTCGACGTTGAGGACGTGGCCCGTGATCCAGCGGGCGTCGTGGGAGAGGAGGAAGAGGCAGGCGTCGGCCATGTCCTCGGGGGTCCCCATGCGGGCCAGCGGCATCGTGGCGAGGAGCTGGGGGATGATCTCGGCGGGAACCGTGGACCGGGTGGCCTCGGTGTCGGTCGGCCCGGGCGCGAGGGCGTTGACGCGGATCCCCATGGGTCCGAGCTCGCGCGCAAAGGACTGGGTGATGCCGTGCAACGCGAGCTTCGCGATGCCGTAGTAGCCCGCTCCCATCCACGCGGCGGTGGACGACTGGTTGACGATGGCTCCCCCGCCGCGCTCGGCCATCGAGGCGAAGACGGCTCGGGTGCAGAGGACCGCCCCGGTCATGTTCACCGACATGAACTTGTCCCAGTAGTCCATCGGCATCGTCGTCAGCCCGTAGAGCTCCATGCCGCCGTAGATCGCCGCGTTATTGACCAGGTAGTCGAGCCCGCCGAACGCCTCGATGCCCGCGCGGGCCATCGCCAGCGTCGATTCCTCGCTCGAGACGTCGGTGCGCACCGCGGCCGCGGTGCCCCCAGCCTGCTCGATCTCCTTCGCGACCCGCTCACCCGCGTCGGCGTCGAGCTCGGCAACGACGACGCTGGCCCCTTCGCGGGCGAGCGCCTTCGCGTACGCCTCGCCGATCCCGCGACCGGCGCCGGTCACGACCGCTACCTTGCCGTCGAATCGCATCCGGGCCTCCCCGTCGATTGGGAGCCGACCCTACCGATCGGGGCCATCGCCGGGCGCAGGTCCGACCGCCACTGGGCGCGCGCCGGCGTCGACTACATGGGTGCGCAGACCGTGGGGACCTGGCTGGCCCGCTGGCCTTGCGGGGCGCACAGCACGGTGACGGTCCCCTGCGCCGTCCGGCCGTCACGGAACCCGGCCGTGAACGTGGCGTCGAAGCCCCGGGTGTCGGAGCGCAGGGTCCCGGTGAGCTCGAACGTCTTGACCTTCGGGTCGGGAACGCTGGGGGCACTCAGCACGATCGAGAACCCGGTGCCGAGCCGGCCGGTCACCGGCCCGAACGCCGATGTCCGCGTCGTGACGGACGGGGTCGAGCCCCCGAGCGTGACGCCGGCCTCGATCGTGCGGATCTGCTTGGCGCCGCCGCCGAAGAGGTCACCGTCGAGGGTCGCGCTCGCGGTGAGGAGCCCGGTCGCCGGATCGATGTGGAGGTCGAGCGTGGCGGGACCGGTGGTCCGGTACGTCGTATTGACGAACATCCCGGTGTAGCGGCCTTCGTACTGCTGCCCGAGCGCCACGACCGGGTTCGAGGACCGTGGGATCGCGGTCGTGGCCGTCGCGGGCGACGAGGTCGACGTCGCCGTCGAAACGGAGGTGCTGGTGGGCGTCCGTCGGCTCGTCGCGTTCGTCGCTCGGCCGCCACCACCGCCGACCGCGACCAGGACGGCGGCGGCCGCGATGGCGAGCAGGACCGCGGCACCGACGCCGATCAGGACGTTCCGGCGGCGACTGCGGGTCCGTGCCGCGCGACGGGACCGGCGGCCAGCCGACCCTGACCAGAACGCGTCCTCGGGGTTGGGTGGCATCGCCGCGCTCTCAGGACGAAGCGGCTCGTCCGTCACCCTCCTGAGGGTAACGGCCGGATCCCACCCGAGCGGTGTCACCACACCGAGCGCGCCGCCCGATTTCGGCGGTGTGCACATGGCGCGCGCCGGCGACGATAATCAACGGGTGGCCGTGGACGTGCGCCGAGGACCGGAGCGATTCCACACGGTCCTCCCGTGGCTGGATTCCTGGCACAGCTTCAGCTTCGGTGAGCATCGAGACCCAGCCAACGTGGGGCACGGCTTGTTGATCGTGAACAACGACGACACGATCCGGGGCGGCGGAGGATTCGGGGAGCATGGTCACCGCGACATGGAGATCGTCACGTGGGTCCTCGAGGGTGCCCTCGAGCATCGGGACAGCACCGGGACGGTTGGCGTCATCGTCCCGGGCTTGGCACAACGCATGTCCGCGGGGCGGGGGATCCGCCACTCGGAGGTGAACGCGAGCGCCACCGAGCCTCTGCATCTGGTCCAGATGTGGGTCCTCCCGGACACCCCCGGCGTCGAGCCCTCCTACGAGCAGCGCGAGGTCAGCGACGCGCTCATCTCCGGGACGCTCGTGCCCGTGGCGTCGGGTCGCGGCGACGACGGCACGGTCAGGCTCCATCAGCGCGACGCGGTCCTCTGGGCGGGACGCCTCGACGCGGGAGCCACGGTCCGTGTTCCCGATGCCCCCCATGTGCACCTGTTCGTCGCCCGCGGCGCGGTCGACCTCGACGGCACCGGTTCCCTCCGCGGGGGTGACGCCGCTCGCCTCACCGACGCGGGCGCGCTCGGCCTGCGAGCCGAGACCGACGCCGAGGTGCTCGTGTGGGAGACCGCGTAGGGTGCGCGCGCCGAGGCGCCAACCGGTCACCGACCAGGCGGCCGGTGACGGTGCCCGGCTGAACCGCCACGGAAACGAGGTCGCATCCGATGCAGTCGCTTCGCACACCGGATGAGCGGTTCGATTCGCTAGCGGGGTATGCGTTCGCTCCCCACTACCTCGACGTCCCGGACGGTGAGGGGGGCCAGCTCCGGGTGCACTACCTCGACGAGGGTCCTCGGGACGGAGCGCCCATCCTTCTTATGCACGGGGAGCCCTCGTGGTCGTACCTGTACCGGACCATGGTCCCGGTCATCACGGCGGCGGGGATGCGCGCCATCGCCCCCGACCTGGTGGGCTTCGGGCGATCCGACAAGCCGGCGCAGCGAACCGACTACACGTATCAGCGTCACGTCGACTGGATGGGCGCACTGCTGGACCAGCTCGAGGTCGCGCCCCTCACCCTCGTCGCCCAGGACTGGGGCGGCCTCATCGGCCTCCGGCTCGTCGCCGACCGGCCCGACCGGTTCGCCCGCGTCGTCGCCGCGAACACCTTCCTGCCGACTGGGGACCGCGACCCCGGCGACGCGTTCCGTGCCTGGCAGCGCTTCTCGCAGGAGACACCGTCGTTCGACGTCGGCCGCATCGTCAGCGGAGGCTGTACCTCCGACCTGTCCGCCGAGGTCATCGCCGCGTACGACGCACCGTTCCCCGACGACGCCTACAAGGCGGGGGCCCGCCAGTTCCCGATGCTCGTCCCCACGTCACCCGACGATCCCGCGTCTGCACCCAACCGTGCGGCCTGGACGGTCCTGAAGGCCTGGACGAAGCCGTTCTTGACCGCGTTCAGCGACGGCGACCCCATCACCGGCGGGGGAGACCGGGTCTTGCAGGCCGACATCCCGGGTTGCCAGGGCCAGCCGCACACCACCATCGCCGGGGCCGGGCACTTCCTGCAAGAAGATCGCGGGGAGGAGCTGGCCGCGGTGGTCTGCTCCTTCGTCGAGCGGACGCCCTCCATGGCCCCGTGACCCGCGGCCGCGTGGGCCGACCGCGAGCCTTTTGAACGTGAGTCGCTACCGGCGCCTCGGGCCCGGCATCCCCGCCGCGGCCGCGGTGCTGATCTTCGTCGCCGCGGTGTGGCACGTGCCCGCCGGGGTGCTGGTGCAAGGCGCGATCATCGGATCGCTCACGTCGCTGCTCGCCCTGGGATTGGCGCTGATCTGGCGGGCCAATCGTGTCGTCAACTTCGCGGCCGGCGACCTCGGGGCAGTGCCGGCGACGTTCGCGGTCTTGTTGATGACGAGCACACTCGCGCTCGGATGGTGGGTCGCGCTCGCCGCGGGATTGGCGGTGGCGCTCGTCGTCGGTGTGCTCGTCGAGTTTCTGCTCGTGCGCCGGTTCGCTCGTTCACCACGCCTGGTCCTGAGTGTCGCCACGATCGGGATCGCGCAGCTCCTCGCGGCCGCCGCGTTGCTGCTGCCCCAGATCTTCACCGTGACGCCCCGACCGATCCCGGCGCCGATCGATCTCCACCTGACGATCGATCCCATCGTGTTCCGCGGCAACGACCTCGCGGCCGTGGTCGCGGTCCCGTTCGTGCTGCTCGGACTGGCGCTCTTCCTCCGGCGCAGCGATCTGGGCATCGCGATCCGGGCCGGATCCGAACGCGCCGACCGGGCGGCGTCCCTCGGAATCCCCATCCGTCGGCTGCAGACCATCGTGTGGACCCTCGCGACGGTCCTGGCGTTCCTCGCCGTGTTCCTCCGGGCCGGGATCGTCGGACTGCCCATCGGGCAGGTCCTCGGGCCCGCCATCCTGCTCCGGGCCCTCGCCGCGGGCGTCATCGGTCGGATGGAGAAGCTCCCGACGGTGGTGGGCGCCGCGATCACCCTCGGCGTTGTCGAGCAGTCCGTGCTCTGGCACTGGCACGAGCCCGCGTACGTCGCGCCAGTGCTCCTCGTCGTCGTGGTCCTGGCGTTGCTCCTCACCGGTGGCCCCGAGTCCGGCCGACACGCCGAGGCGTCAACCTGGCAGGCCGCGCGCGAGGTGCGACCGGTGCCCCGGGCTCTGCGCCGGGTCCCCGAGGTTCGGCTCGGTCACGTCGCCGCAGCCGCACTGATCGCGATCGTGCTCCTCGCGCTGCCGGGCCTCTTGACCGAGAGCAAGCTCAACCTGGCCACCACCATCGTGATCTTCGGGATCATCGGATGCTCGTTGGTCGTGCTGACTGGGTGGTCCGGCCATGTCAGCCTGGGGCAGGTCGCGTTCGTCGGGATCGGCGCCGCGGTGGCGGGCGCAGTCACCGCTCGACTCGGATGGGACCTCTCGATCGGCCTGCTCCTCGCCGGTGTGGCCGGTGCCGTCGTCGCCACCCTCATCGGGCTTCCTGCGATCCGAAACCGCGGTCTGACGTTCGGTGTGACGTCCCTGGCGTTCGCCCTCGTCACCTCCACCTGGCTGCTCAACCGCAACTTCTTCGGCCAGGGGACCTCGCTGGACTGGCTGCCGCCGGAGCGCATCGCCCGACCGGCGTTGTTCGGCGTCATCGACGTCAGCACCGAGACGCGCTTCTACTACCTGTCGTTGGTCGGGCTCCTCCTCGCCGTCGCGATGGCGTACGGGGTGCGGCGGAGCCGCACGGGACGCGCTCTCGTCGCGGTCCGTGAGAACGACCGCGCCGCGGAGGCGTTCGGCATCAACGCGCGCCGTGTCACGCTCTTCGCCTTCGCCTTCTCGGGCTTCCTGGCGGCGTTCGCCGGCGGCCTGTTCGTCCATCAGCAGAGCGGCCTCGACCTCGGCCCGTACCAGCCCGCCGCGAGCCTCGAGGCGTTCACCGTCACCGTCATCGGTGGCCTCGGCTCGATCCCGGGAGCGCTGCTCGGAGCGACGTACGTCCGCAGCGCCCACTACTTCCTCCCCGCCGAGTGGGAAATCCTCGCGACCGGCATCGGGCTGCTCGCGGTCCTGCTCGTCCTCCCGGGTGGCCTCGGCGCAGCATTCGCCGACGCGCGCGACGCGATCTTGCGCCGAGTCGCGCGCCGGCGCGCCATCCCCCTCGGTCCCTACGCCGACGAGCCCCGTCCATCGCCCGGGCCGGACGAAGCACGGCAGCGGCACCGCGGCGAGCCACCCGACCCGCACGGACTCATGGTCGAGAACATCGCCGTCGCGTACGACCGCGTGCAGGTCCTGTTCGGCGTCGACCTGCGGGCCGCGCCGGGCGAAGTCGTCGCGCTGCTCGGAACGAACGGAGCCGGCAAGTCGACGCTGCTCCGAGCCATCGCCGGCCTCGTGCCGCTCGAAGCGGGCCGCGTGTGCTTCGACGGGGAGGAGCTCGCCGGGCTCCGCCCGGACCTGATCGCGGCCCGCGGTGTCGCCTCGATGCCCGGCGGCGCCGCCACGTTCCCGTCGCTCACCGTCTCGGAGCACCTCCGCCTCGCGGGTTGGACCCGCCGTCGAGCGGCACCGAGCGGGCTCGCGGCGCGGACCAGCGAGGCGCTCGACCACTTCCCCCGCCTTCGGGAGCGGCTCCACGAGCGAGCCGGAACCCTCAGCGGCGGAGAGCAACAGATGCTCGGGCTCGCCATGGCGCTCATCGCGTCCCCGGGCCTGCTGCTGCTCGACGAGCTCACCCTTGGCCTCGCCCCCGGCATGGTGTCGCCGCTCCTCGCGGTCGTGCGGGACCTCGCCGCGACCGGCACGACCGTCGTCATCGTCGAGCAGTCGATCGACGTTGCGCTCCAGATCGCGAGCCGGGCACTGTTCATGGAGAAAGGACAGATCCAGTTCGAAGGACCAGCGACCGAGCTGCTGACCCGGCCCGACCTGCTCCGGTCAGTGTTCCTGAACCGCGCCTCGACCGCCACCCGCCGTGATCCCGCCGCGGCGTCGTCACCGGCACCGCCCGACGCCGCCGCCGTCAGCCTTGCGGTGGTCGACCTCACCAAGCGCTTCGGAGGGATCGTCGCCCTCCACGACGTCTCGTTCGAGGTCCGCCGCGACGAGATCCTCGGCGTCATCGGCCCGAACGGCGCTGGGAAGACCACCCTGTTCAACGTCATCAGCGGCTTCGAGCCGCTGGATGGGGGACGCATCGACCTCGTCGACAGGGAACGCCGCTACGACGTGACGCGCTGGGCCCCCCCGGCGCGTGCCCGCCATGGCCTCGGACGGTCATTCCAAGACGCCCGTCTGTTTCCGGCCCTCACCGTGACCGAGACGCTCGCGGTGGCGCTCGAGGGGACCGTCGAGGTCCGCGACCCGGTCGCGGCGGCCCTCCACCTCCCCGCGGTCGCGGCCTCCGAAGCTGCGGTCCGGGAACGGGTCGACGAGCTGCTCGAGCTCTTCGGGCTCGACGCGTACCGCGACAGCTTCGTGCACGAGCTGTCGACCGGCACGCGTCGGATCGTGGACCTCGCCGCGGTCGTCGCGCACCGGCCACACCTGGTGCTCCTCGACGAGCCGTCGAGCGGGATCGCCCAGCGCGAAGCCGAGGCGCTCGCGCCGCTGCTCCTGCGCGTCCGCGAGCAGCTGTCCGCCAGCCTCGTCGTCATCGAACATGACCTGACCCTGCTGCGACGCGTCGCGGACCGGATGGCCGCACTCGACCTGGGCGCCCTCATCGCCATCGGGGTTCCCGACGCCGTCCTCGATGATCCCCGCGTCGTCGACGCGTATCTCGGGCGCGATCGCCGCGACGATCCGCCGCCGTCCTCGCCGTAGGCCGCAACCACTTAGACCGCGCGGAGCACCAAACCCCCCGCTCGATGGCGCGGGCCCGACCCCGGAGCGGCCATGACTGCCGGGTACGCTCGCTCGCCGAGGAAGCCCGGATCACGAAGTGCTCCGTGCGAACGGACCGGACGTGACGACGGGCACCGCTCGCCGGAGACCCATGCCTGAGACCCCCGAACGATCACGGGCCACCGTGCGGCGAGCCGCGACCCGGTATGTGCCCGTCGTCGCGGTCGTCGCGGCCATCGCCATCGTCGTCGCGATCGTCGGTTCCGGCGGCGGGGGCGGCACCCATCCCGCGCCCGCACCCCGCGGCGGCCTGCCGCTCACGTTCGACGAGGCCAGCGCCCGCGGCGTGACCGTGAACTGGGGACCGAACTGCGACACGAGCACCGGGCGGGTCGCGGTCCCCTTCTCGTATGCACCACCATGCGTCCAGCCCCCGCACGGGGGCAACGGCGGCGCGACCGCACCCGGCGTCACCGCCGACTCCATCAACGTCGTCCTCTACCAGCAGCAACCCGACGTGCTCCAGCAGGCCTTCCTCCAGCAGACCGGGAGCGACGCCAGCCTCGCCGCGGAAGCCCGCACGACCCAGGCGTACGTCGACTTCTTCCAGGCTCACTACGAAACGTACGGCCGCAAGGTGCACCTCACTGTCTTCCGCGCCACGGGCGCGCCGGACGACGACGTGGCCGCGAAGGCCGACGCCATCACGGTCGCGACCCAGTTCCACGCGTTCGCGTCGTTCGGGGGTCCCAGCCTCACTCCCGCCTACGCCGACGAGCTCGCAGCCCGCCACGTCCTCTGCCTCGGTGACTGCGCCCTCGCCGTGTCGAGCGCGTTCGTGCAGCAACGCGCTCCCTACATCTGGCCGACGCTCGCCACCCCCGAACAAGCGTCCCAGCAGTGGGCGCCGTTCGTGGACGGCCAGCTGAACGGTCACCCGGCGATCTACGCCGGCGATCCCGCGATGCACCGCCAGACCCGCCGGTTCGGCGTGGTCCACTACGACGACGGGACCGGCGTCTTCGACGAGGCGTACAACCGGTTCGCGGGCCTGCTCGCCAAGCACGGGACCAAGATCGCCGTCAACCTCAAGTATCAGCTCGACCTGACCCAAACCCAGGAGAACGCGCGCAACATCATCGCCGGGCTGAAACGGGCCCACGTCACGAGCATCGTGATGGCCACCGACCCGCTCACGCCGCAGTTCCTGACCAAGGAGGCGACCGCCCAGGGATATTTCCCGGAGTGGGTCGTCCTCGGATACGCGTACAGCGACACGGCGGTCTTCGGTCGGACCTACGACCAACGGCAGTGGGCGCACGCGTTCGGCGTGACACTCCTCCCGGCGCGCACCACGGACTCGGTCGACGAGTTCGCCACGATCCTGCGCTGGCAGTCCGGACACGGGCCGGAGGCGAAGACCTTCCGCGTGCTCGTCCAAGCCCCCCTGATCTTCTTCACCGGGCTCCACCTCGCCGGGCCGAACCTGACCGCCGACACGTTCCGCGACGGACTGTTCCGCTACCCGCCTGACCGTCCCCTGATCCCGACTGCGCTACACACCTCGTGGGGACGACACGGCATCTGGCCGGGAACGGACTACACGTGGGGTGACGACGCCTCGATCATCTGGTGGGACCCCAACATCTCCGGTCCCGACGAGGTCGGCGACCAGGGGCGCGGGCTGTTTCGGTACGCCCTCGAGGGACGGCGATACCTGCCGGGCCACCTGGCCAGCACCGTCGGCCTCTTCGACACCGCGCGCTCCTCCACGGTCGACACGGTGCTGCCGCCCGAGGCGCGCACCAAGAGCTACCCGTCGCCCGCCGCGTCCTCGACACCGACCTCCAAACCGGGACGCTGAACCGGCCCGGTTCGGATCACCCGGGCCGGGTTCCCGACCGCCACGCTGAAATCCGGCAGCTCCCCCGTCACGACCGACCCGGCACCCACCACCACGTGGCGCCCGATGCACGCGCCGGGCAGCACGATCGTGCCGTGCCCCAGCCAGGAGCCGGCACCGATGCGCACCGGGCGGGGCTCCGCGAACTGCCGACCGATCGGCGCGTCCGGGTCCTCGTAGCCGTGGTTCGCGTCGGTGATGTACACGTTGTGGCCCGTGAAGACGTCGTCGCCGATCTCGATGGCGTCGTGCCCGACGATCCCGGTGCCCTTCCCGATCGAGCACCGGTCCCCGATCGCGACCACCGTCCGGTCACCGAGGTCATGGCCGGGTGCGACCCCCGCCGACAGGCTGACGTAGGGCCCGACGATCGTGCCTGTCCCCACCGCGATGTAACGCTCCCCGAACAGCGCCACCACCGGGAAGCAGATGGCGCTCCCCGGACCGAAGGACCGGAAGCGATGCGCCCGCCGGCTCCCCGGCCGGATCGCGCCCCAGTCGGTCAGCGAAGTCCAGACCTCACCCACCACGTCGCCGACAACCCGACGGACCGGGTCCGGGAACCTCATCGGCGCCACCCACTGCCATACCGGTCACCGCGCCCCGCGGCACGGAACCGTCGGAACATCGTCGCGACGACGACCACCGCCCCGACCAACACGACGAGCACCAACGCCACCAGGACAGGCGGCCACGTCGGATCCATCCGATCGCGAACCTGGGTCACCGCGACCCCGACCACCCCCGCGCCCGGTGACATGCGCGGACTGTACGCCGTGGGCCGCCCGGGCCCACCACCTACTGGTCTCACCATCTTGTCCACACGGCTCGGTTCCAGGCAGGATGAGCCCGGCCGACCCGGGGGGCACTCGCATGGTCGCACCAGCACAGCTCAAGACCACGTCGCCGGCCACCACGAAGCTGCTCGGCATCTCCGTGGCTGGCGCGGCGGTGTCCGTCGCGCTCGGCGTCTACGCCAGCTCGCACACGCCGACCCACGAGAAGCCGTACACCCTGTTCTTCTCGGGGACGATCCAGCTCAAGGTCTGGCTCGCGACCGCCGCGCTGGCGCTCGCCATCGTCCAGCTCCTGCTCGCCGCCCGCCTCTACGGCAAGCTCCCCATCCCTCGCCGCGCCCCGACCTGGCTCGCCGACGCGCACCGGCTGGTGGGCATCACCGTGTTCCTCCTCACGCTCCCCGTCGCGTACCAGTGCTTGTGGGCGCTGGGCTTCCAATCGGGCAGCACCCGGGTGCTGGTACACGGAATCCTCGGTTGCGTCTTCTACGGCGTGTTCGTCATGAAGGTCCTCGGGGTCCGGGTGGAGGGCCTCCCCGGGTGGGTCCTCCCCGTCGCCGGCGGCCTCGTGTTCGCCGTCCTCGTCGGCCTGTTCCTCACGAGCAGCCTCTGGTTCTTCACCTCGTCCAGCGCGCCTCGGCCGCTCTTCTAGGCAGGACCGATGTTCCACCGGGTCGTGACCGCGATCGAGCTGCTCGCCGGGCTGGCCGTCATCGTGTTCGTCGTCATGCTGTTCGCCAACGAGCCGAGCACGTCCGGTGCCGCGGCGTCACCGGGCGGCCAGCTCTTCCAGGCCAACTGCGCGAGCTGTCACGGGGCGCGAGGGGAAGGCGGCATCGGCCCGAAGCTGGCCGGAGTGGTGACCCACGCCTTCCCCAACGAGACTGACCAGATCAAGCTCGTCACCAACGGAAAGGGTCCGATGCCCGCCTTCGGGGGAAACCTCAGCGCCTCCCAGGTCCGCCAGGTCGTCGCCTACACCCGCACCGGACTCGGGAACTAGCCGTGCCCGGTGCGGCCCCCGTCCGGATCGGGTTCCTGTACGACTTCCCCCAAGGCGACGGAGGCGACCACTTCGAAGAGGCCGTCCGGCTCGGGATCGACGAGGTGGCCACCGCAGGCGGACTCGACCGCGACGTCGAGTTCCTCCGCGTCGAAGCCACCGGGCTGCCCATGGGCACCGAGCACGCCATCGTCGGCGGCTTCCGCGACCTGGAGCTCGCCGGATGCGTCGCGATCATCGGCCCATCCATCAGCGACAACGGCCTCATCGTGGCGCCCCTCGCCGACGCCGCCGAGCTCGTCGCGATCAACTACACGGGCGGTGAGCGCACCCGGGGCCGCTACGGCTTCCACTATCAGATCGGCTCCCTCGAAGAAGAGCCCGTCGTCCTCGCCCAGCGCCTCGCCCACCGGGGCCTGCGACGCCCCGCGGTGCTGTTCGACCGCTCGCCGGTCGGCCGCCGATACGCCGAATGCTTCGACGCGAGCACCGCAGGCGTCGGCCTCGAGATCGCAGGGACCGCCGGCGTCTCCCCCGTCGCGGAGGACGTGACCGAGACCGTCGCCCGGCTCCGGACCGTCGAACCCGACGCCCTCGTCTACCTCGGGCTCGGCGTCTCGTCACGGGCGGTCGCGCTCGCGCTCCAGCAGCTCAGCTGGACACCACCCGTCGTCACCAACTCCGCCCTCATGTTCGGGTACGCCCGACCCGACTGGCAGGACGGCTGGGCCGGTTGGGAGTACCTCGACGTCATCGCCGACGACAACCAACGCCGCCAGGAGCTCGCCACCCGGGCCCCCCGGGTCGCGGCCGGCCCGATGGGCTGCGCCGCGGTCGACATGGGTCGCCTCGTCGCCGAAGGGCTCGCCCGAGCCGACCACCTCACCCGCGCCGGGCTCCGGGACGCCCTCGAACGGGTCAAGCGGCTCCCCGCCACCTGTGGCGAGCCCGGCACCAGCCTGAGCTTCGGGCACTACGACCACGGGGCCCTCCACGGGGACTACCTCGTCCTCCGGACCTGGGCCGGTGGGCGCAGCGTCCAAGTCCCCGCCTGAACCAACCCCCGGGGGCCGAGCTCTCGGCTCCGTCGTCACACCCCCGTGGTCTCCTCGTGGAGTCGCCGGACACCGGCGGCGAATTACACTGATGTCATTCGAGGAGGACCGCGATGACCCCCACCACCCTGGCGACCCGCACCGCCGAGCCCGAGGCTGCCGCCCCCGTCGCGTGGGAGCCCTGCGCCTCGGCCCAGTCCGCCGAGGTCGGCGCGGCGCTCTGCGACGCGTGTGGCTGGCCGGTCGACGACCACACCCCGGTCGACAACCTCCCGGCCGCCGCCTGACTCAGGCCGACTTCCGGGACCGAGCCGCTCGCTTCTTCGCCCGCTTCGCCGGCGCCGGTTCCTCCGAAGCCGCCGCAGTCGCCGGCTCCTCCGTACCCGTCCGGGCCAGGCTGGCCTCCAACGCCGCCATGAGGTCCAGGACCTTGCCCGGCTCCTCGACCGCCGGTTCGGCGACGATCTGCTCGCCCGCCGCCTTGCGGTCGATGAGACCCATGAGCTGTTCCCGGTACTCGTCGTGGTACCGATCGGGCTCGAACTTGTCCGAGAGCGCCTCCACGAGCTGGCGGGCCATCGCCAGTTCGCGCTCCGACGGCTCGGCCCCCTCCTCGCCGGCCACCAGGCCGGTGCGGGGAAGCACCTCGTCCACGTACCGCATCGTCTCGAGGCACAGCACCCCGTCGAGGGGCCGGATCGCGACGAGGCGCTCCTTCGAGCGCATCACCACCCGCCCGATGGCCACCTTCCGGAGCTCGCCCATCGCCTCGACGAGCAGCTTGTAGGGCTTGAGCCCCGTGGCGTCGGGGGTGAGGTAGTACGGCTGCTCGAAGTAGACGGGATCGATGTCGTCGAGGTCCACGAAGTCCTCGATCTCGATCATGCGGCTCGACTTGGGCGCCAGCGCCTGCATCTCGTCGTCGTCGACCACCACGTACTGGCCGGGCGAGATCTCGTAGCCCTTCCGGATCTGCGCGTTCGAGACTTCCTCGCCGGTCGCCTCGGAAACCTTGCGGTACCGGATGCGGGCGTTCGTGCCGTCCTCGAGCTGGTTGAAGCGCACATCGAGGCTCTTGGTGGCAGAGACCACCCGGACGGGCACGGCCACCAGCCCGAAACTGATGCTCCCTGTCCAGATCGTGCTTGGCATCCCACTAGGTTCGCAGACATCGCCGTCGGATCCAAAGCGGTCATCGAGGTCGCGGGCCGCCAGCTGACCCTGACGAACCTCGAGAAGGTCCTGTACCCGGACGTCGGGTTCACGAAGGCCGCGGTCATCGACTACTACGCACGGGTCGCGCCGGTGATGCTGGGCCATCTGGCGGGCCGGGCGGTGACGATGGTCCGGTTCCCCAATGGCGTCGACGGTGGGTCCTTCTTCGAGAAGCGCTGTCCGCCCCACGCCCCCGGATGGGTGCGCCGAGGCGAGATGGACGGCCTCGTCGCCTGCGTCGTCGACGACGCGCCCACCCTGGTCTGGATGGCGAACCTCGCCGCGTTGGAGCTCCACACGCTCCAGGCCCGGGTCGACGACCCCGACCATCCGACCTCGATGGTCTTCGACCTGGACCCGGGCGCCCCGGCCGACATCCTCGCCTGCTGCCGGGTCGGGCTCGAACTCCGGACCGCGCTCGAGAGCCTCGGTTTGGTCAGCGTCGTCAAGACGTCGGGCAGCAAGGGTCTGCACCTCGCGGTTCCGGTGCGCGACGCCACCGCCGACGACACCAAGGCGTTCGCCCGGGGACTGGGCCAGCTGCTCGCCAAGCAGGACCCCGACCGGGTGACCGTCAACATGAACAAGGGCGTCCGTCCCAACCGGGTGTTCGTCGACTGGAGCCAGAACGACCGGCACAAGACGACCGTGTGCGCGTACTCGCTGCGCGCCACGCGGCGCCCGACGGTGTCCACGCCGCTCACCTGGGATGAGGTCTCCGACGCGCTCGATCAGGGCGATCCGGAGGCCCTGACGTTCGACGCGACCGCAGCGCTGGAGCGCGTCGAACGGTTCGGCGACGTGTTCGCCGGGAACCTCACCGTCGACCAGGCGCTCCCCCGACTGCCGTGACCTCCCGTCGACGCCCCGCCCCGTAACCTCCCGGTCGTGGACGTCGCCGGCAAGGTCGCCATCGTCACGGGCGCGAGCCGAGGGGTGGGGGCCGCGACCGCTCTGACCTTGGCCGCGCGTGGCGCCCATGTCGCCTGCGCGGCGCGGGCGACCGACGAGACCCCCCAACGCACCCCCGGGACGATCGACGCCACCGTCCGCCAGATCACCGAGACCGGCGGGTCCGCGATCGCGATGCCGACGAACCTGGCCCGTGACGACGAGGTGCGGGAGATGGTGGCCCGGACCGTCGAGGTCTTCGGCGGCGTCGACATCCTGGTGAACAACGCCGCGATCACGTTCCCGGGCGATCTCAACCAGGACATGAAACGCTTCGACCTGGTCGTCGCGGTGGACCTGCGAGCCCCCCTCATCGCCATGCAGACGGCCGTCCCGTCGATGCGGGCCCGCGGCGGAGGGCGGATCATCAACGTCTCGTCCGCCGCGGCGTTGAACTACATCCCCGAGCTCATGGCGTACGGGATGGCCAAGATCGCGCTCGAGCACCTGACGGTCTCCGCGGCAGCGCAGCTCCGGCCCGACGGCATCGCCGTCAACACCTTCCGGATCGACCTCCCGGTCGCGTCGGAGGGGTTCATCGCCAACTTCCCGGAGATGGACCACTCCGATTGGGAACCGACCGGCGTCGCCGCCGAAGGGATCCTCTGGATGATCGACCAGCCGCCCGACTACACCGGCCACAACGTCGGGATGGCGCGGCTCCGGGCCGACCACGGGATCATGGGCGGTACCACGGCGCGCCGCGCCCGCCCGTCGGCGGCGTTCCTGACCGAGAACCCGATGCGCCTGCCCTGAGCGACGCGAACGATCCGGGGCCTGCGGCGAGTCCCCGACCGGCTCGACATCGGGCAATAGCCTCGCCGCCGATGCCTCCCCGACATCCTCGCGACGCGCAGCGCGCCCGCGTCTATCGAGCCGAGCTGCCCTTGCCACCGAGCCCCCTCCCGGGTCTTGACGCGTGCGCCCGGTTCGCTGACCGTGTGGTGGGCACCCTGTGGTGGCACGCCCGGTTCCCGCACCTCACCCTGGATCGACGGCCCCACCTCCGGCCGGGCAACGGGGCTCGCACCGCGTTCTTCAGCGAGACCGACGACGGCGCGCAGGCGATCACGCTCCCTCGCCGTTACCGCACCAAGGGGGTCGTGCTCCACGAGCTGGCCCACTGGGCCCTCCACGACCAACCCGACCTGCCGAGCCACGGCGCGACCTTTACCCGGCTGATGCTCGACGCCACGGACGAGTTCTGCGGCAGCGAACGGGCCGAGGCGCTCGCAGAGGCGTACGAGGCAGAACGGGTCCGGATCGGCGCCGCGCCCCGCCGCGGTCCCGACGGGCGATGGCGCTACGGCTGGGACGAGCGGCTCCGCCTCGCCCGGGGACGCACCGTCGTGCTCCGCGCCGACGGCGAGGACGAGGTCCAGGGTGTCCTCGAGACGACCGAGCGCCGCGGCACCGTGCTCATCGTCCGGGACGGTGACCAGGCGCGCCGGGTCCCGGTCGACACGGTCTGGTTCGTCCAGGCCGCCCGGTAGCCTGCCTCGGCGTGCAGCCGGACAGCCAACGCGCCGTCCTCGCTGCGCTCCTCGCGAACGTCGGCATCGCGATCGCCAAGCTCGCTGCGTTCGCGTTCACGGGAGCAGCCGCGCTGCTCGCCGAGTCGGCCCACTCGATCGCCGATTCGGGCAACGAGGCACTCCTCGCGCTCGGGAGTCGCCGCGCGCAGAAGGCCCCGACGGTGGACCACCCCTTCGGGTACGCACGGGAGCGCTACTTCTGGGCGTTCGTCGTCGCGCTCGTCCTGTTCTCGATCGGGTCCGTGTTCGCGATCTACGAGGGCGTCAGCAAGCTCATCAATGTCCACGTGCTCGACCAACCCGGGGTCGCGTTCGCTGTCCTCGGCGTGTCGATCGTGCTGGAGAGCCTCTCGATGCGGACCGCGGTGCGGGCCGCTCGCCAGGGCCGGGGTGACCGCAGCTGGTGGCAGTACATCCGCACGGCCAAGACCCCCGAGCTGCCCGTCGTGCTCCTCGAGGACTTCGGGGCGCTCGTCGGGTTGGCGCTCGCGGCCGTCGGGATCGGCCTGAACGTGATCACCGGCGACGCCCGTTACGACGCCGCCGCCGGCGTCGCCATCGGCGTGCTCCTCGGCGTCATCGCCGCGGTGCTCGCCATCGAGATGAAGAGCCTGCTCATCGGGGAGGCCGCATCACCCGAAGACGTCGCCGCCATTCGGTCCGCGATCATCAACGGCACCGAGGTCGACCGCATCATCCACCTCCGCACCGAGCACCTCGGTCCCGACGACCTGCTCGTCGCGGCGAAGGTCGACCTGTCCCCCGCCGGGGAGCACGACACCCCCCGGGCCATCGACCGGGTCGAGGCTCGCATGCGGGCCCGGGTCCCGCATGCCCGCGTCATCTATCTCGAGCCCGACGAGTACCGCGCCGATCACGGCGACTACTGACCCGCGAGACCCGGTCGCGTTCAGCCCGGGCCGGGGGGATCGAGGCGCCGTAGCTCGGCCCGGTACCGCTCCCCGTTCCGCACGTAGTTCGCCGCGTTGGGGCGGATCATGTTCGGCGTGACCGCGTCGAGTCGGAGCCGGGCCGGCACCCCGAGCGCCATCGCGCCCGAGGGGACCTCCATGTCGTTCGGGACGAGAGCGCTCGCTCCGACCAGCGAGTTGGTGCGGACGACCGCCCGGTGCAGCACGACGGAGTTGGTGCCCACCAGCGCGCCGTCCTCGACGGTGCAGCACTCGAGGTGGGCCAGGTGTCCGACAACGCAGTCGTCGCCGATGATCGTCGGCAGCTCCGCGGTGCAGTGGATGACCGTGCCGTCCTGGATCGAGGTGCGTGCCCCGATGCGGATGTATCCGTAGTCGCCCCGCAGCACCGCCTGGGGCCAGATCGTCGACCCGGCGCCCACCGTGACGTTGCCGATGATCGTGGCGTCGGGATGCACCCAGGCGTCGGGATGCAACGCAGGTACGACACTTCCGAGCGCGTAGATGGCCATGATCGGGACGGTAGCCTTCACGTCGTGCTTGACGCTGCAACGATCGAGAAGCACGCCGCCGCGGTCGATCGGGACGGGTACACGATCCTGGAGCGCGTCATCGAGCCCGAACTCGTCGACGCGGTCCGCGACGACCTGCGCCGTCTCGAGACGGTCTTCGACGTGAAGCCCGCGACGAACAGCTTCGAGGGGAACCGCACGTTGCGGGTCTACAACCTGTTGGCGTTCGGCAAGCTCTACGAAGCCATCCCGGTTCACGAGCAGGTTCTGCCGATCGTCGAGCAGGTCCTGGACCCGGGATGCCTGGTTTCGTCCTTGTCGTCGATCACGATCCTGCCTGGGGAGACGGCGCAGCCGATCCACGCCGACGACCAGCTGATCCCGCTCCCGAAGCCGCACGTCCCGACGGTGTGCAACACCATGTGGGCCCTGACCGACTTCACCGAAGCGAACGGCGCGACGCGGGTCATCCCCGGGACCCACACCGCCGACCGCTCCCCTGACTTCGGCGCGCCGTACGACTCCATCGCGGCCGAGATGCCGAAGGGCAGCGTCCTGGTCTGGCACGGCAGCCTGTGGCACGGCGGTGGGGCGAACGAGACGGGTCAGCCGCGCGTCGGGATCGCGATGAACTACTGCGCGGGATGGATCCGCCAGCAGGAGAACCAGCAGCTGGGTATCCCGCGGGACATCGCGGCCACCTTCTCACCTCGCCTGCGGCGCCTCGTCGGGTACGGCATCTACTCGGGGCTTATCGGCCACATCGACAAGCACGATCCCGTCGAGATGCTCGGCGACGCACCGGACGACGACCCGATGGTGTGGGACCAGATCTGAGCGTCCCGGCCGTCACATGGCGACGGCGCCCCCGTCGACCGCGAACGCGTGCCCGACGACGAACGAGGCCGCGTCGGAGAGGAGCCACACCATCGCCGCGGCGATCTCCTCGGGTCGGGCCAGACGACCAATCGGTGCCGACTGCGCCATCATCTTCTCGATCGTCGGGTCGCCACCCATGAACCCCTCCAGCATCGGGGTGCGGGTGCTGCCCGGGCAGACCGCGTTGATCCGGACACCGGCCCGGATGTACTCGAGCGCCGCGGCGCGCGTCAGGCCGATCACGCCGTGCTTGCTCGCGACGTACGCCGGGAGCCCCGCGAAGCCGACGAGCCCGGCGCCGGACGAGGTGTTGACGATCGCTCCACCCCCGTTCGCGACCATCGGCGGGATCTCGTGCTTCAGGCCGAGGAACACGCCGGTCAGGTTCAGGGCGAGAACCCGGTTCCAGTCTTCGAGGGAGTAGTCGGCCGTCTGGTTGGACGGCCCGGTCGTCCCGGCGTTGTTGATCGCACCGTCGAGGCGGCCCCAGGTGTCGATCGCCACCGCGACCGCGGCCGCGACATCGGCCTCCCGGGTCACGTCCGTCGCCCGGAACTGGGCCTCGGCGCCGGCGTCCCGGGCGGCGGCGACGACGGCATCACCCCGGGCGGCGTCGAGGTCGGCGACCACGACCTTGGCCCCGCCGGCGGCCAGGAGGCCGACGGCGGCCTCGCCCAGACCGGACGCGCCCCCGGTCACGAGCACCACCTTGTCCTCGACGCCCGATCCGCCGCCCATGGACACTCCTCCGCTGGGTCTTCTGGGGTTCGGACCATAGGGCCTTCAGCCCCCCGGGTGGCGCGCCGATATGAGGCCATGGCGACTGCCGAGCGGAAGCTGCACGACCCGAACTCGCCCAAGGACGTCGGCCGCAACCTCCGCCAGGTCCGCAAGCAGCAGGGCCTCTCCCGGGGTGCCGCGGCGCGCTCGGCGGGGCTCACCCGCCGGGAGCTGGCCCAGTACGAGCGGGGCAAGGTGCAGGTGCCCGAGAGCGACCTGTGGTGCCTCGCGGGGTCCTGCGGCGTCGACGTGTCCGAGCTGCTCCCCCGCCGGGAGCCACTGCACGTGAGCCCCGACCTCTCCACCATCTCGACCGGCGACACCATCCGTCATCTGCGGGGCCCCGCCGAGCCCGACGGCGTGCTGCGCGAGTACCTGGCGATGATCTATGAGCTCCGCAACCTTCCTCCCGGCACCCCGGTCCCGCTGCGCCAGCCCGACCTGGCCGCGCTCGCCGATGCCCTCGGTGGCACCCCCGACACGATCGAGCACCGACTCGTCGAGCTCCTCGGCGCGTCACCCGAGGAAGCGGCGCGGCTCCGCTCCATGATCCTGCCGCCGCTGTCGTTGCCGAGCGCTCCCGTCCGCGAGACGCCCCGGATCGACCCCTACGCGGCCCTCGGGACACCTGAGGTCTCGCCGGCCGTCGAGCAGTTCTTCGCCGACCCCCCGGCGACCGATCTGTTCCCGCCGTCGACGCCGGGCGCGCCCCCGTCACCGTTCGCGCCGTCACCACCCGAGCCCCCTCCCTTGAACGCGTCGGCGACCGACGCTGCACCGTTCGGGACGCCGCCGGCCGACTCGACGTCCTACGCTGCGCCGCCCTCCACCGACCTGCCGGGTCCGGTCCCTCCACCTCCCGACCCGTTCGCGTCCGCCGCGGCGACGCCCGCCGCCGGCCCCACCCCGTCGGACCCCTTCGCGGGTCCCGTCGACCCGCTGGCGTCCGCGGCGTCGAGCGTGCGCGACCCGTTCGCCACGCAACTCGACGATCCGCTCGCGCCCCCTCCGCTCCCGCCGGATCCCTTCGCCCTCCCACCCGTCCCGCCGACCAGCGTTGCGGCGCCAGCCGACGCGTCGAGCAGCGCCCAGCCGGCCGAGATGACGCCCCTGGAGCCGACGACGCCCGCTTCCCCATTCGAGACCCCGCATGGCAACGGTCATCGCGCGCTCGTCGACGACCCCTTCGCCCCCCATTGGGGCCCCAAGAACGGCGACGCCCCGCCGGTCGACGGCCTCGGCATCAACGTGACGGACGCCATCGTCGTCGACGACCCGATGGGGCCACCCGCGAGCGCGGATCCCTTCGCCGCCGGTGCGCCAGCCCCCGCCGACCCGCCGATCGATCTCCCTGCCGCGGCATCACCCCCCACGTCGTCGGTTCCCCCCATCGTGTGGAGCGCCGAGCTTGCCCCCGCGCCCACCGCCGTGGAGCCCGACGCGGTGTCACGCGACGTGGACGCCGCGCCCCGCTTCGAGCGGGCCGGCGCCCAGTGGCAGATCGGCGGCATCTTCCCCGCCATGGCGATGGCCGACGACGGGACGCTGGCGCTCCGCCGCGCCGACGCCCGCTGGGCCCTCACCGACCTGCGGGCGTCCGGTGACTGCATCATCGAAGCTGCGTTCGACTTTCGCGCCGGATCGGGCTTCGGCATCGTGTTCCGAGGCGCCGTCGACGACGGCGAGCGGATCACCGGCTACTCGTTCGACATCGATCCGATCGCCGGAGGCGGCGGCTATCTCCTCCGCCTCTGGGAGGACAGCCGGCAGCACTGGCGTCCCCTCGCGCAGGCACCCGTCACGGATGCCGCCCAGCTCTACGGCCGCCACGTCGTCCGTCTCGCCCTCCGGGCCGACCAGCTGACGGTTTCGGTGGACGGCGAGCCCGTCCTCGACCTTCCTGCCCTCAGTCGCGCCACGGTCGACCTCGGTCGCCAGCCATGCCGCGGCGACCGCGTCGGGGTCCAGGCCTGGTCCACGACGGAGGTCACCGTCGAATCGTTCCGGGTCGCCAGCCTGTAACACCGACGCGCCACGCGGTCCGGGTACCGTGCCGCGGGTGGAGCTCGACGAGTACGCGCGCATCGCCGCCGTCGAGGACGACCACTGGTGGTATCGGAACACGCGGGCCGTCATGGGCGATCTGCTCGCCCCGTGGCTCGGCGCGGGCCAGACCATCCTCGACGCGGGGTGCGGGCCCGGCGGCAACGGGGCGTGGCTCGGCCGGCACGGTCACGTCACCGGGCTCGACATCGCCCCCGAAGGGCTCCGTTACGTCCGTGCGCGACGTCGCGAGCTCGCACCGGTGCAGGGCGACGTCACCGCGCTGCCGTTTTGTGATCGCTGCTTCGACATCGCGGTCGCCGTCACGGTCGTCTACGCCGTCCCCGACGACGAGCAGGCCGTCGCCGAGCTCGCCCGGGTGCTCCGCCCGGGAGGAGCGCTGCTGCTGATCGAGCCGGCGTTCCGGGCACTGCGCCGAGCCCACGACAAGACGGTTGCGAGCGTCCGCCGGTACCGCCGCCCCGAGCTGGTCGCGCTCACCGCTCGGGCGGGTCTCAGCGTGCAGCGCGCCACGTACGCGTACTCGTTCCTGACGCCCGCGGCGGCGGCACTGAGCCTCGTCGATCGCCTCCGACCTCGACCCGTCGACGCGGCCGGGTCCGACGTCGACCGCCGGGGGGTCGACGCCCTGTTCGAGCCGATGGCCCACCTCGAGCGTCGGTGGCTCCGACACGGCGACGTCCCGGTCGGGACGTCGGTGGTCGTCGTCGCGACCCGCCCGAGGTCAGGTCCGTGACCGCTGCGGGCGACCCCGACCGAGGACGATGAGGCTGACCCACAGGCCCGCGAGGTCAGCCAGGGACCGGACGACCTGCGCCGGGCGGAAGAACTCCGACTGGCCGTGGATCCGTCGGTAGTGATGGACCGGGACCTCCACGAACCGGGCTCCGGAGTCCTGGAGCTTGCGAACCAGCTCCACGCAGATCACGCCACTCGAGTGCACCAGCTTCACGCGCTGCAACGCTTCGAGCCGGATCAACCGGAAGTCGCAGTCGGTGTCGCGAATGGTGAGACCGAACGCGGCGGCGACGAACCGGTGGTAGACCCGCCCGACGACCCGCCGGACGAGACTGTCGGCGCGTCGGATCTTGTATCCCTGTACCACGTCGACATCGTCACCCGCCGCCTGCACCAACAGCTCGAGCTCGGACGGGTCGAACTGCGCGTCACCGTCGGTGTAGAAGACCCACTGCTCCGTCGCTGACGCGAAGCCCGACAGCAGCGCTCCGCCGTACCCCCGATTCTGCTCGTGGGTCACGACCCGCAATCCGGGGTGGGTCTCAGCGAGCTCCTTGAGCACGTACGCAGATCGGTCGGTCGACCCGTCGTTCACCACGATCACGTCCCCCTCCGCGCCGACCTTCTCGATCGTCGCGAACGCGAGGTTGACCATCGACCCGATCGTCGGCTCGTCGTTGAAGCACGGAAAGAACGCGGAGATCGACTCGACCGCCGGATTCATCGGAGCGCGCGGCACACCACCTCGATCTCATCGTCGGTCAGCTCGGGAAAGCAGGGAAACGATACGCACTCGGCAGCCCAGAGCTCTGATTCCGGGCACGGTGCCCGCCGGTAGCCCTGGTACGCCGACTGTTGGGTCAGGGCCCGTGGGTAATGCACCGCGGTGTCGAACGGAAGCCGCTCGCGAAACGCGTCGCGGTGCGGCACACGCGCGACGCAGAGGTGATACACGTGACGGTCGTGGTCGGGCTGCCAGTGCAGCTCTGGTGCCGCATCTCGGTACCGCCGCGCGATCATGCGGCGGCGATCGTTGCCGGTCACCAGGCGTCGAAGACCGACGCGCAGGGCGGCGGCCTCGATCTCGGACAGGCGCGCGTTGTCGGCGACGACGACATGGTCGTACCCCGCCGACGCGCCATGGCGACGCAGCAACCGGACCCGGTCCGCGAGGGCGGCGTCGTCGGTCACGACGGCTCCTCCGTCGCCGATCCCACCGAGGTTCTTGGTGGGATAGAAGCTGTACGCCGCGGCCACGCTCGTCGCGCCCGGGTCGACGGCTCCGTGCGCCTGCGCCGCGTCCTCCACGATGGGGACCCCGAGGTCGGGCAGGTCGGCAGGACGGCCGTACAGGTGGACGGGGATCACGGCCCGGGTTTGGGGCGTGCAGGCCCGGACGGCCGCATCGCTGTCGAGGGTGGCCGTGTCGGCCCGCACGTCGACGGGCACGGGCACCGCCCCGGTTGCGCACACGGCCGCCGCCGTCGGGACCGCGGTGAAGGCAGGGACGATCACTTCGTCGCCGGGTCCGACGCCCACCGCGAGGAGGCTGAGCCGGAGCGCGTCGGTTCCGGACGCGACCGCGACGGCGTAGCGGCGGCCGCAGAACGCGGCGAACTCGGACTCGAACCCTCCCGTCTCGGGACCGAGAAGAAGGTGACCGGAGCGGAGGACACGCTGGACCGCGGCCGAGAGGTCCGGTTCGAGGGCAGCGAGGCGGCGCGCGAGATCCACGACCGGGACGGTCGGGACGGTCACGCCCGTGCTCAGCGGTCCCACTCGCCGTGTCGCCGGTAGAACGCGAGGGTGCGTCGGATCCCGTCGGCCAACTCGGTCTCGGGGACCCAGCCCAGGAGACGCTTCGCCTTCGAGGAGTCCCCGAAGTACGAGCCGATGTCGATGGCGTCACGATCGGGGGGCCACGGCACGAACTCGACCGAGCCGGAGCCGGCGACGTCGACGATCGTGTGCGCGATGTCGCGCAGCGCCAGGTGCTCGTCGTTGCCGACGTTGAAGACCTGCCCGGGAGCTTCCGGTGCGAGAGCGGCGCGGAGCAGGCAGCCGACGACATCGTCGACGTAGAGACAGTCGCGCTGCTGGGCGCCGTCCCCGAAGACGAGGATGGGCTCGCCGAGCAGCGCACGTCGCACGAAGATGGGAAGGAAGCCCTGGAAGTCGTCGCGGAGCCGCTGTCGGGGCCCGTACACGTTCGTCAGACGGACGATCGTTGCGGCCAACCCGTAGGTCTCGCCGTAGAGCAGGTGCAGCTGCTCGGTGGCGTACTTCGTGATGCCGTTCACGTCGACCGGTGCGACGGGGTGATCCTCGTCGACGGGGAGGTAACGAGGGCGGCCGAACAGCTGGCGGGTCGAAGTGAACACCACACGCGCGGACGCATTCTCGGCGCGCAGGGTCTCCAGCAAGGGGATGTGGTTGCGGGTGTTCGCATCCAGGTCGAACGTCGGGTCCGCCATGGAGTCGAGATGGCTGACCTGTCCGGCGAGGTTGAAGACGAACTCCGCTTCCGCTGCGGCGGCGCGCGCGTCGGAACCAGCCAGGTCGCTCTCGATCATGCGAATGGCCGCGGCGGCGTTGTCGAGGTTGCGTCGATCCCCCCCGTGGCGGGGGTAGAGGGCGTCGACAACGATCACGTCGGCTCCGGCTTGGGCGAGTGTCAGCGCCAGGTTCGAGCCGATGAAGCCGAGGCCGCCGGTGACGAGACACCGGCGGCCCGCAAACGCATCCGGTGGAAGCGGTTCCAGAGCCACGAATCGTACCGGGGGGCGTCGCCCGTGAACCGTCAGGGCGATTGTCCTCCCGCGTCCAGCGTGTGCCCGCTGCTCGAGCGGAGCGGCCCCGGGCCGGGCGAGACGAACGTCACGACCGCCGAGGTGCGGACCTCCCCGTCGTGGAGGAGCCAGCAGGCCATCTGGGTCGGCGAGGACCGCGTGAGCAGCTCCACCGGATCGTCCAGGTCGACCGCGGCGCGATATTCGATCTCGGCCCGGGAGAGGCGTCCACTCGCCGGCCGGCGGGCCAGCTCATCCTCGACCGCCGACCAGGAGGCGGCGTTGTTCACATGGTTCAGCACATCGATATCCGTCACGCGCAGCGGCCACGGCCGACGGTTGACGCCCTCGTTCGGCGGGGGCCGGTGCTGGAGCCGGCTGCTCACGCGCCGCCCGGCCGCGGCGTCGCCGTACAGGTCGAAGAACCAGCCTTCGAGTGGGACGGGACGGCCCGCGGGGTCGACGAAGACCCAGAGCGCGACGGCCTCGACGCGGACCGCTCCTCCGGCCTCGAGGGTCGTGCGTCGCTCGGCCCATCGGCTCCCGGTCCCGCTACAGAAGGTGGTGAGCGTCACGTCGTCGCGGAAGACCGGGAGGTCACCGAACGCGAGGGCGACGCGGCGGAGCACCCACGCTCCGCCGAGGCCCGCGTCGTCCACATCGTCCCCGGCGATGTCGTGCAGGTAGCGGGCCAGGGCGTCGAGGCGGAGACGTCCGGTCCCGGTGACGTCGCTGAGCCGGACACGACGCACCCGCGTGACCCGCCGCCCCGTCCCGGCCAGCGGGACGAACTCGTCAGGGTCGACGTCAGCGACCACGCTCGAAGTCATGCATGGCATCGTCGCGCGCACGGTCTCGGAGCCCGTCCGCTGCGCCGGGGCGCGTTCGATCAGATGGTCTGGGTCCCGACTTTGAGGTCTCGGAACGGGGTCAGCTTGTCGGGTCCGGGCTCCTTCGGGAGCCCAAGGACGCGTTCGCCGATGATGTTCTTCTGGATCTCGTCCGTGCCGCCGTAGATGGACGGTGCCGGCGCGAAGAGGGTCATCTCTTGCACGATGCCGCCGCCCGTCGTCGCGGGTCCCATGATGACGCCCTCGGGGCCGAGGACCTCCGGGCCGAGGTCGCGGACGAGCCGCGCGGTGCGACTCATCTGCAACTTCGCGATGTTGGCTTCGGGGCCCGGGCCTCGACCCGACGCCCGGGCTGCTTTGACCCGCAGGCCGGTCATGCGTCCCAGCTCGTTCAGCGTGTAGAGCTCGACGAGGCGTTGGCGGATCATCGGGTCGTCGCGGCGCCCGAGCTTCTCGGTGAGCTCCCGGAGGACGTCGAACGCGCGCCCGAAGGCGGCAGGCTGGATCGCGCCCCCGCGCCCGAGGCGTTCCGCGAGGTCACCGGCGCGTTGGTCGAGCATGGCGCCTTTGCGGCCCGGGAACGCCGCGCCGCCCGCGCCGCTCCCGCCGCTGCCGAGCCCGGCGCGTTCGGCCATCAAGGTCGTGTTCGCAACGGCCCAGCCTTGGTCGACACCACCGAGGGCCGCGCTGGCGGGAACTCGGGCCTCGTCGAAGAACACCTCGCTGAACAACGCGCGCCCGGTCATCTCCCGCAACGGGCGGACCTCGACGCCGGATTGATCCATGGGGAAGAGGAAATAGGTGATGCCCTGGTGCTTGGGTGCGTCGGGGTTCGTCCGGGCGAGGAGCATCCCCAGGTCTGCGATCTGCGCGCCGGAGGTCCACACCTTCTGTCCGGTGATGATCCACTCGTCGCCGTCGCGCTCAGCGCGGGTCTGGAGGCTGGCGAGGTCGGAGCCGGCGCCCGGCTCGCTGAACAGCTGGCACCAGCCTTCCTGCCCGGTGACGATCGGACGGAGGTACCGCTCCTTTTGCTCATCGGTCCCGTGGGCGAGGATCGTGGGGCCCGCCAGGAGCATGCCGAGCCCCGCGGGTGGCCCGATCGCCCCTGCCGCCCGAAGCTCGGCCGCCACCATCGGTGCGAGCTCGCGTGGCAGATCGCGGCCCAGCCACTCGCTCGGCCAGGTCGGCACGGCCCACCCCGAGTCCGCCAGTCGCTCCCACCATTGCGCGACGGTCAGGTCAGGGTCCCACGCGTCGGCCAGCCAGGACCCCAGCTCGTCACGCACGGACGTATCAGTCACCGTTGCCATCAGGATGCTCCTGGATCGGGAATGAGTTCCAGAACCCGTTCGGACGGGCGGGCGATCACGCCGCGGTCGCCGCGCAGGATCACGGGGCGCTGCAGGAGCTCAGGGTGGCGGAGCAACAACGCCACGACCTGGTCGCGGTCCTCGCAACCGGCAGGGTCGAGCCCGAGCTCTCGGAACCGGTCGTCATGACGGACGAGCGCCGAGGGCGGATCACTGATCGCATCGATCATGTGCTCCAGCGCGGCCCGGTCGGGGGGCGCCGCCAAGTACTCGACCACATCGGTCTCGATACCCCGTTCGGCCAGGATCTCCAACGCGCCACGGGACTTGGAGCACCGGGGATTGTGGTACACGAGCACGTCGCCCACACCCGCAGGGTACCGTTTGACGGTCACCCGCCGATCCCCGGAGCCCCGATGACCACGACCGACGCCGAGTTCAAGGCCCTCGGCCGAGACGACGTCAACGCCGTCGAGTCCATCCTCGCCGACGACTCGATCGACTTCGGCACGATCGCCCACTCGACTCCGGTCGGCGGCGACACCGTGTTCACCTGGGATTACGCCCGGACCCGCCCCGGGCTCGCCAAGCTCTACGAGCGCGCCAAGACGTCGCAGTGGAACGGGGCCACCGACCTGGACTGGTCGACCGAGGTCGATGTCGAGCAGGCATCCCTCACCATGCAGCTCGCGATGGGCCCGCTCCGGGCCCGGCTCAGCGAGCTGCCCGGGTCCCCGCTCAAGACCTGGGGCGACAAGGAGTGGCTGGACTTCGGCATCGAAGCATTCAAATGGCGGATGAGCCAGTTCCTGCACGGTGAGCAAGGCGCGCTGGTGTGCACGGCCAAGATCGTCGAGACCGTCCCATGGATCGACGCCAAGTACTACGCGGCGACCCAGGTCATGGACGAGGCCCGCCACGTCGAGGTGTTCGCCCGGTACCTCGACACCAAGCTCGGCGGCGGCTTCCCGGTCAACGCCAACCTGCAGCTCCTCATCGACGACGTGCTGCGCGACGACCGGTGGGACATGACCTACATGGGCATGCAGATCATGATCGAGGGCCTCGCACTCGCCGCGTTCGGGTTCATGCATCAGGTCACCGAGGAGCCGCTCCTGAAGAAGCTGCTCCGGTACGTCCTGAGCGATGAGGCCCGCCACGTCGCTTTCGGTGTCCTCTCCCTGCAGGAGTACTACGCCGGGCTCGACGCCACCGAGATCCGCGAGCGCCAGGAGTTCGCCTTCGAGGCCGCGATCCGGATGCGCGACCGCCTCATGATGCAGCAGGTCTGGGAACGCGTCGGGATCGACCGCGAAGCGATCACCCGCATGCTCTTCGAGATCCGCCGCCCCGGCGTGAACCCGTTCCAAGCCTCGCTGTTCGCCAAGATCGTCCCGAACTGCAAGAAGCTGGGCCTCCTCGATGCCGGCGACGGGTGGCTACGCGACCGGTTCACCGAGATCGGCGTCATCGAGTTCGAGGACGCGCCCGACACCGAGATCGAGTACGCGCTCTACGACGCCGTCGCGGCCGACCGGGCGGCCGCGGACTGAACCTCCGCCTCAACCGAGGCGCAGCTGGGGCCGGTTCACGGCGTCGTCCAACACATCGAGGTACTGGGCTCGGGGCATCTCGACCGCGCCCAGCGTCGCGAGGTGCGGCGTGCACCACTGCACGTCGAGCAGCACCCCGCCGCCCTTCTGGAGCAGGTCGATCGCGGCGACCAGCGCCACCTTGGACGCGTCCCGAGCCCGGTGGAACATCGACTCACCGGCGAAGAAGCCACCGATCGCGACTCCGTAGAGACCGCCGGCGAGGACCGGCGTGTCCGCGCCGCGGGGACCCCACACCTCGACGCTGTGGGCCCAACCGAGCGCGTGGAGGCGGGAGTACGCGGCCATGAACTCCTCGTCGATCCAGCCGTGGGGTCGCCCGGGGTCCGCGCAGCCCCGCACCACCGACATGAAGGCGGTGTCGACCGTGACGTCGAAGCGTCGGGCCGAGCGGCGTAACGACCGGGCGGTGTGCAGGCCCCGCAGCGGGATCACGCCCCGGGGGTCCGGCGACCACCACCCCAGCGGGCCGTCCTGCTCGAGGCGCATCGGGAACAGGCCCTGCCGGTAGGCCGCCAGCATCGTGGCCGGCTCCAGGTCGGCGCCGAGGCCGACGAGCTCATCAGCCGCCTCCCGAGGGTCGGGCAGCGACCAGCCGGGCGGCCCGGTGGGGACAGGACCGCCCCCGAGCCCAGTCAGTGGGCCTCCTCCACACGCGCTGCTCCCAACCCACCACTCCTCCGACAGGCGAACCGGGCAGCGAGCGTACCGGCGCCCTCCGAGATCATCTCGGTCGGCGCTCCGGCACTACGGTGGGATGCGTTGTTCCCCACCCGGCTAGGGACGCGGCACGAGCCGGCGTCGCAGCCCCCTTCCCGAGGAGGATCTCGTTGGGCCTGATGTCCCGCCCCGGGGCGGGGATCGGCCGGGCCATCGGGCCTCTGCTCCTCGCCGCGCTCGTCTTCGGGCTCATGAGCCCGGCGTCGGCGCAGACCGGCGGGCCGCTCGCCAGCCCCGACCCCACCGTCCAGTCGCTCCGCCAAGAGGCCGACGCGGCCTCCGGGGCGTATTTCGCGGCGCTGACGAAGTCCCAGACCCTCCAAAGCCAGATCGACAGCCTCGAGTCCCAGCTACCGAAGCTCCGCGCCGAGACGCAAGCCCGCCTCCGCGTTGCGACCCACCGGGCTGTGTCCGCCTATGAAGGGTCGGGCTCCCAGCTCGGAATCATCATCAGCGCCGGTGACCTGCTGACCGCGGCGCGCCGCGCCCACTGGCTCGAGCAGCTCAACGCCCAGGACAACCGGGTGCTCGCCAACCTGCGCCGAGCCGTCGACCGGCTCGACACCCAGCAGCGAGCGTTGCGAACCGCGCAGCAGGCCGAGGCCGCGACGCTCCAGGACCTCCAAGCGACGGGCCACGACATCGACGTCAAGCTGCAGGCGGCGGAGGCCCGCCAACGCCAGCTCGATGCGGCCGCGGCGGCCGCGGCCACCACCACCGCGGGCTCGCAACCGGCCGGCGGGACCGCACCGGCGGGTGGTGGCGCACCGGCGGGTGGTGGCGCACCGGCCGCCGGACCGCCCCCGTCGTACAACCCGACACCGGGCGCGAATCCCCATCACGACGACCCGTTCCTGGTGTGCACCCGGGCACGCGAGAGCGGCGGGAACTACGGCGCCTACAACCCGTCGGGCCCGTACATGGGGGCCTACCAGTTCCTGCAGTCGACGTGGGACAGCGCCGCCAACCACGCCGGCCGTCCCGCGCTCATCGGCGTCCGGCCCAACACCGCGTCCCCGTACGACCAGGACGACCTGGCCTGGGACCTGTACCAGTGGCAAGGAAAGGGGCCGTGGGGCAACAACTGCTAGCGGCTACCGGATCACGATCTCGTCGCCGACCTGCACTGCCCCCGATCGGACCACCCGGGCGCAGATGCCGCCCCGCCGGGCCCCCAGCGCCCGAGTCATGGACGCCTCGGTGATCGACGCGATGTAGCTGCACGGCGGGCGGGGCCGATCGAACGCGAACACCGCCTCGCCGACCGTGAACGTCCGACCGTAGAGGTTCAGGAGATCGAGGCCTCGCGTCACCAGGTTGCGACGATGCTCCCCGGCCCGGACGGCCACGCCGTACAGGGCTTCGATCACGTCGAGGTCTTCGGCCGCGACGAGCGTCACCTGGCACTCGTCGAGCGGGCTCCAGTGCCCGCAATGCTCGGTGTAGCGGTCCCCCTGGAGGCCCCGGCCGGCGATCGCGTCGACCCGGTCACGGGGCTCCATCGGGGCGGCCCCCACCGGGGCGACGAAGATGGCGTCGAGGTGACCGGAGCGCACGAGCGGCCGGCCCCGGTGCGCGACGTCGCGGCGGCGCCGCCACAGGTACGAGCGGACCGGCTCGGGCCCGAGGCGCATCGCGGGCGCTCAGGTCTCGTGGGCCCAGGTGGGCAGCATCGACTGCATCAAGGTCTCGTCCGACTGGCTGCGCCAGGCGTCGAGCATCCCGACCGACATCGGGTCACAGCCCACCCGCAGCGGCGCGTCATCGTCCACGATCGCGTCCACGATCGCTCGGGCAGCCACGTCGGCCGGGGTGGTCATGCCGGCGACGGCTTGGCGCCCCTCGTACATGCGTTGCGCGATGGCCTCATATTCCGGGCGCTCGATCGCCTCCGGCGGGCGGTCGGACCCTTCGAGCATGTCGGTCTCGATCGGACCCGGCATGATCTCGAGGACTCGGATCCCGAAGGGGGCCAGCTCGGCGCGCAGGCTCTCCCCCACCGCGCTCACCGCGGCCTTGCTCGACCGGTACGGCGCGTAGAACGGCACCGGCGCCAGGATCGACGACGACGTCACGTTGCACAGCACGCCACCACCCGCCGCCCGGAGCAGCGGGATCGCGCGGCGCGTCACCTCGATCAGGCCGAACACGTTCGTGGCGAACATGGTCTGCCACAGCTCAGCCGGCGTGTCCTCGAAAGCAGGGTGCGGCGCCTCGGTCCCCGCGTTGTTCACCAGCACCCGCAACCCGTCGGGTAGGTCGATCGTCGCCGGGTCGGTGACGTCGAGGGCGGCCACGCGCAGCACACCACCGGCCGCCGCGGCCAGCTCCGGAAGCCCCGCGCCGTCGGCGGGCTGACGCATCGTGGCGACCGTCTCGAAGCCGCGGGCCGCGAGCTCGAGCGCCACGGCCCGCCCGATTCCGCGGCTGGCGCCGGTGACCACCGCGACCCCGTCCGGTTGCATCCGGTCCTCCTCCAGCGTTGTCGGGCAGCATCGCGCGGGAACCTAAGGTGGTGGGATGAACGGTCACCAACTCGGACTGACCCCGGAGCCTCGCGCGGTGGAGGTCGCGATCGACGGTGTCGTCGTGGCATCATCGACCCGGGCCGTGGCGCTCGACGAGACTGGCCTCCCGCTCCGCTACTACTTCCCCCGCGACGATGTCCGGCTCGACCAGCTCGAGGCGACCTCGACCGAGACCGTGTGCCCGTTCAAGGGGCAGGCCTCCTACTGGTCGGTGCGAACCCCGACCGGTGAGCACCGCGACGTCGCCTGGAGCTACGAGACACCGCTGGAATCGGTTGCGGGGATCACCGGGCTGATCTGCTTCTACGCGGAGCGCACCGACGTGACCATCGACGGCGTTCCCCAGGAGCGTCCGGTGAGTCCCTGGAGCCCGCAGCGGGCGTGACATGACCCCACGCGTCGACGTCCCGGACGGCCCCGGCGGGGCTCCGGTGCAGGTCTGGAACCTGCGCCCCGAGTTGCTCGGCACGGTGTCGGCCATGATCGAGGGTCCGTACCGGCGCAGCCAGCTGCCCGCCCGCGAGCGGGAAGCGGCCCGGCTGCGGATCGCGCAGCTCAACGACTGCAGCTTGTGCCGCGACTTCCGCGCCGGGTCGGCCCGCGCTGGTGGTGCGACCACCGACCTGTACGCCCACGTCGACGCCCCCGACGAGGGCAGCTACACCGAACGGGAGCGGCTGGCGATCGAGTTCGCGGAACGGTTCGCGGTCGACCACCTCGGCTTCGACGACGACTTCTTCGCCCGGCTGCGAGCCGCGTTCAGCGACCCCGAGATCCTCGACCTGGCGATCTGCTGCGGCGCGTTCCTCGGCCTCGGACGCGTCCTCGCCGTCCTCGGGATCGAAGCGGACCCCACCAACGCGGCCGCGACGCCAGCCTGATCGAAACGCGGGACGCCGAGCGTGTCCGCGACGGTCGAGGGCCTAGACGTCGTGCGACGCGAATTCGGGTTCGGGGTCGTCGAGACCGAGCGCCTCGGCGAACGCGTCGGCCCAGTCCTGGTAGCCACGCACACTGGGATGGAAGTGATCCGACGCGAGGCGCGCGCGGGGCGGGCCGCCGGTGTGCGTCCACACGTCGGCGATGACCAGCCCCCGGTCCGAGGCTTGGCCGCGAATCACGTCGTTGACGATGGGAGCCCGTCGGCCCAGGCGCGGCACCGTGGCGATCACTGCCTCTCGGGGGAGGCGATCGAGGAGCAGGGCGAGATCCCGGAGGATGCCGCGAAGCGTGGGACGCCAGGTCACGTCGTTGGCCCCCACTCCGCAGGTCACCAGGTCCGGCGCTGCGGCCAGCTGGTCGAGCCGAGCGAGCTGGTCCACGGCGACGTCACGGATGCGGGCGCCGCTCCGAGACAGGTTCAGCACCCGCCATGGCACCTGCGATCGCGCGTCGAGGCGCTCCCGCAGCTGACCGACGTACCCTCCCTCGGGCGCGTCTGCCCCGATCCCCTGCGCGGTGGAATCGCCGAGCGCGACCCACAACGGTCCCGATCCCGCGAGGGCCATCCGGTTGGAGGCCTCCCACGCAGCGCGAAATGGGGCGACGGAGTCCAACGTCGCCGCGATGCCGGGCCGCACCCGGCGCACGAGGCGGTTGTCGAGCAGGCGCATCGGCCTATCCTGCCCGTAATGCCACAACAGGCACGGCGACGCGACGACGCCTTGCGCGAGGAGCTGCTGGCAATGGGCTCCCGGCCGGCCGACCCCCGTCACGCCGACCGGCTGTGGGAGATCCTCGACGACTACGAGACCTGGCCCGGGCTTCGCCTCGTGGGCGAAGACGGCGAACGGGCCGCGTGGCTGATCGCGCAGCTCGGGGACGCAGACCTCCAACGCCGCGTGCTCCCCCACCTGGAGATCGCGGTCGACCAAGGCGATGCGAGCCCGTCGCACTACGCCTGCCTCGTCGACCGGGTCCGAATGAGCGAAGGCAAGCCACAGGTGTACGGGTCACAGTTCGTGGTCCACAGCGACGACACGCTGTCGCCCTGGCCGATCGACGACCCCGGCGGCGTCGATCTGCGCCGCTTCCGTGTCGGGCTCCCACCCTTGGCCGCGCAGGCGCGCGACATGGAGCATCACTACCGGGTGCGCGGCGTCGTGTGGGGACAAGCCTGGATCGCCTAGCCCGGTTGTCTACGCCACCGGCAGCGTCGTGTCCGCGGCCCGCCAGCAGTACCAGGCCGCGACGGTCCGGAACGGGCGATACGCATCACCGAGCGGTCCGAGGACCTTGGGGGTCGGCGCCGGGTCGAGGCCGTGGATGCGCCCGTACCCCTTTCGCACACCGAAGTCGTCGACGGGCCAGACGTCGAGGCGCCCCAGCTGGAAGATCAAGAACATCTCGGCGGTCCACCGGCCGATGCCCCGCACCAGCGTGAGCTCCTCGATGATCCTCTCGTCCGACAGTCGCGCCACCCGATCGAGCTCGACGTCGCCTGCGACGACGTGCGCGGCGAGGTCTCGGATCGTCGCCGCCTTGCTGCCCGACAAGCCCGCCGACCGGAGCTGGGCCTCGGGGATCGCCAGGACCGCCTCCGGGGTCGGCCCCTCGGGGAACAGGGCCTGGAATCGGCCGTGGATCGCTCGCGCCGCCGCGCCGGCGAGCTGCTGGTAGCAGACGGCCCGGGCGATCTCGGCGAAGTGGTCGAACCGTGGCCTGCCGCGGCGGAGGTCGGGTGGCCCAACCTGGTCGATGACGCGTCGCAGGGAAGCGTCGCGGGCCGCGAGCTCCGCGGTGGCGCTCAGCAGCGCTCGGCGGACCCGGGGCATCTACGCGCGCTCGAGCTCGAAGAGGGCGACCGCGGTGTCGAACCCGCGGAGGACATGCTCGCCGATAGGACGAAACGACACGCCGCCCGACGTGGCACGGGCCCGGACCACGTCGGTGACGAGGACGGAGCCCGGCTCGGCGAGTTTGGCCGCCCGCGCCGCCGTGGACAGGATCGGCCCGTAGTATAGGCCGTACCCGCGCACGAGGGGGCCGGCCGCCAGGCCGCCCGTGAGGCGGTGCAACACCGCGTGCCGCTCGACGCCGTCGGCGAGGTCGAGCGCGATCGTGCAGGCTGCGACGGCATCGGTGGTGACGAACATCACCTCGTCGCCGATGGTCTTGACGACCCGCCCGTCCGTGGCCGAGACGACCTCGGTGGCCTCACGTTCGAAGGCGCTGATCAGCGCGCCCAGCTCCGCGGGGGAAAGCCGCTCGGCGAGGACGGTCGATCCGACGAGGTCCAAGAAGCCGACCGTCAGGTCGGAGGTGTCGAGGTTGCCCGCGGTCTGGGCGCGCCGCGTCGCGGTCTCGCAATGGTGCAGGAACAGGTTGATCAGCACGGCCGGGACCTCGTCGAACAGGATCAGCGACGCGGCTTCGGCCGCTTGGGCGCGAGCGAGTTCGCCGGCCTGCTCGGCGTCGAGACGGGGCGCGACACCCTGGCCGAAGTTCGTCATCGCCGCGTCGGCGATGCTGGCGAGCGCGGCGCCCGCGACGCGGACGAACTGCAGGGTCGATTCCGTTCCGAACATCTCGGCCGCTGCCGCGAAGAGCCGGAACGTCGTCACGTCGCTCTCGAACAGGACCGCCTCGTCAGGGCCGACCACGCCCAGGCCGGCGGTCCGGCTGATCCGTTCGGCCAGCTCCACGGAGATCCCTGCCCGCTCGGCGGCTTCTCGTCGGCTCAGGCGAGGGACCCGCCGCTCCAGGAGCTCCCCGGCGAGAATCGGGAGGGTGTCGGTCGCGGCCGCGGCCGCGAGGTCATCGGTGGTCGCGCCCCTCGCCGCCAGGTACCGCAACGTCGCGACACGGTCGGCCGCGTTCGCCGCGCGCGGGTCGTACAGGCCTCGTTCGAGCCATTCGCGCTCGTTGGCGTCCACACCGCCACCGTACCGAGTGCCTCATGCACGGTGCCGAGGATGACCGTGACGGCACGGCCGATAGCATCGCCGGCGTGCCGCACCGCCGTCGCGCCCTGCTCGCCACGCTCGTCACGGTGTCTGTGCTCGCGGTGGCGTGCGGCGGCGGCGGCCGACCGACGCTCGATCGCCATGCGAGCGCGGCACCGAAGACCACACCGACCACGCTCCCGTCGTTCATCAGCCTGGTCGCCCGGGTGCGTGTCCCGAACATCGCGGTCTACGCGACGCCGGCCGCGCCGAAACCGTCGCAATCCTTCGCGAACCCGTGGCCGCTGAACAACGACCCCAAGCTGCCCGTCGAGCTGGTCTTCCTCGTCGAGGCACGCCAGGGCCCGTGGCTGAAGGTGCTGCTCCCCGTCCGTCCGAACGGCACGACCGGCTGGGTGCGTGCCAGCGACGTCGCGCTCCAAGAGGATCAGTACCGGATCACCGTCGAGCTGCACATGCACCGGCTCACGGTCTACAACGGGGACTCGGTGATGATGACCGACACGGTCGCGGTGGGGCTCCCGGCGACGCCGACCCCCACGGGGACCTACTTCATCCGGGTGCTGCTCAAGGCCCCGGACCCGAACACGGTCTACGGCCCGTACGCGTACGGTCTCTCCGGCCATTCGGAGACCCTGAACACCTTCGACGGTGGGGACGCCGAGGTCGGCATCCACGGCAACAACGACCCGTCGGTGCTCGGCACCGACGCCAGTCACGGCTGCATCCGGATGAGCAACGACAAGATCACCACGCTCGCCGGCGTGCTCCCCCTCGGCACGCCGGTCCAGATCACCGCTTGAGCGTGCGCACCGCAGGCCTGTTCTTAGCGAGGATGGCTCATGGCTGATGTGCTCGACATCGCCGACCGGCTCTGGCGCAACGAGCTCGACACCACCCAGTACCACCCGTTCGGGCACATCGACGACCTCAGTCCGATCGACGACCGCTCCGGGTTCGTCGCGTCTTTCGCCAACGTCAGCGCCTTCGACACCGACGCCGGCCTGCTGATCGTCGACAGCGGCAGCCCCGTCTTCTCCGGCGCGGCGCGCGCCAGCCTGCGCGCCTGGACCGACGCGCCGGTGCACACGACCGTGTTCACCCACGGCCACATCGACCACTGCTTCGGCGTCGAACGCTACGACGACGACAACACCGCCCGCGGCGCGCCGCCGGTGACGGTCATCGCACACGACGCGGTTCCCGATCGCTTCGACCGGTACCGCGCCACTCGCGGCCTGAACACGATGATCAACCGGCGCCAGTTCGGGCTCGGCGACAACTTCGAGTTCCCGACCGAGTACCGGTACCCCGACCGGACGTTCACGGACCGGCTCGACCTCGACATCGGTGGTGACCGCTTCGAGCTGCACCACGCCCGAGGTGAGACCGACGACCACACCTGGGTCTGGATCCCGGCCCGTCGGATCCTGTGCACCGGCGACCTCTTCATCTGGGCCTCGCCCAACTGCGGCAACCCCCAGAAGGTCCAGCGGTACCCGAAGGACTGGGCGGTGGCGCTGCGCACCATGGCCGAGCTCGACGCCGTGACGCTCCTCCCCGGCCACGGGCTCCCGATCGTCGGCGCGGACCGAGTCCGCCAAGCACTCCAGGAGACAGCCGCCTTGCTGGAGTTCCTCCACGATTCGACGGTCGAGATGATGAACACGGGCGCGACGCTCGACGAGATCGTCCACTCCGTGCACGCACCGCCGGAGCTGCTCGAGCGCCCGTACCTGCGGCCCGTCTATGACGAGCCCGAGTTCGTGGTCCGCAACACCTGGCGGCTCTACGGCGGCTGGTACGACGGGAACCCGTCCCGGCTCAAGCCGGCACCGGACGCGACCGTCGCCCAGGAGGTCGCCGCGCTCGCCGGTGGCCCCGCCGCCCTCGTGGCCCGCGCCGTCGCGGTCGCCGACGGCGGTGACCTGCGGCTCGCCGGGCATCTCGCGGACTGGGCCGGCCTCGCCGCGCCCGACGATCCCGACGTGCACCGCGCCCGGGCCGAGATCTACGAGCGACGCGTCGTCGACGCGACGTCCACAATGGCCAAAGGGGTATTCGGCTGGGCGGCCCGCGAATCGCGGGCCGTCGCCGACCGCTAGCCCCCTTGCGGCCGGTCAGGCCCGGGTCCGGTCCTCGACCGTGGGCGCGTCCGACACCGCGCACGACGTCGGGACGACGAGCTCGCACGCGGCGAGCGCGCCGCGGTGATCCGGGACGACACCCGCGGTCTCGGCCTCGATGACCACGACGTTGGTCCGAAGGCGGGATGGTACGGTCCCGCCGGCATGCGCATCGAGGGTTCGACCATCTTGGTGACCGGCGCGTCGTCGGGCATCGGCGCGTCGTTGGCACCTCAGCTCGCGGCACGCGGCGCGACGGTGGGGATCGTGGCCCGCCGCCGGGACCGTCTCGAGGAGGTGCTCGAGCGTTGCGTCGAGCACACGCCGGCGTCGAGGCTGTGGGCGGTCGACCTCGGTGACCTCGACGCCGCGGTGCAGCTGGTCGACGACGCGTGGGACGCCTTCGGGGGCTTGGACGCGCTGGTGAACAACGCGGCGATCCCGAAGCGGGTACCCGTCCCGCGGCTCACCGACGCGCTCGTCGACGAGACCATGCGGATCAACTTCACGTCCCCGGTCCGCATGACCCTGGCGGTCCTTCCCCGTTGGCTGGAGCGGGGCTCGGGGTGTGTCGTGAACGTGTCCAGCATGGGCGGCCGGATCGGTATCGCGCACGAGGCGGCGTACTGCGCCTCGAAGTTCGCGCTCTGCGGGTGGAGTGAGGCGATGGCGATCGACGTGCGGGGAACCGGCGTCGAGGTGAAGCTCGCGCTCCCCGGTCCGATCGAGACGGAGATCTGGGACCTGCCCGGCAACGACCCGGCGCTCTACAGCGGGCCGTTCGTGTCCGCCGAGGCGTGCGCAGCGAGCATCGTCGACGCGATCGAGGACGACGGGTTCGAGTTCTACGTGCCGCCCGAATTCCCCGGTGGCCTCGGTGCACAGCACGACATGGTGGTCGGGAAGACGACCGATGTCGACGCGTTCATCGATCTCATGGGGCAGATGGCGGGCGCCTGAGGGCTAGGCGGGCGCGATTTCGACGGGGATCCCGTTGAGGACCGCGTTGCCCGAGAGCGGGTCGAAGTGCTCGGTGTCCGCCAGCAGGTTGCTGTTCACCCCCGGCCGGGTCGCGGCCACCCGAAGCTGGGTGCCGTCGACGTCGTGACCCCATCCGTGCGGGAGGCTCACGACCCCTCTCATCATGGAGTCGGTGATCTCGACGGGGGCGAGCACCGACCCGCCGGGTGCGGCGACTTTGGCGTGGCCGCCGTCGCGCAGCCCGAGTTGCGCGGCGTCGTCGGGATGGACGAGGAGGGTGCAGCGGTCGCGGCCCTTGACGAGGACGTCGACGTTGTGCATCCAGGAGTTGTTGGAGCGCAGATCGCGTCGGCCGATCAGGGTGAAGCCCGACGTGGTCCCGGACCGGAGGGTGGATCGCAGCCGGTCGAGGTCCGCGACGATCGGTTCGGGGGTGAGCTCGATCTGCCCGCTTGGGGTGCGGAGCATCTCCGGGATCCGGGGCGCGAGCGGGCCGAGGTCGACACCGTGGGGGTGCGCCTCCAGCACGGCGAGGGAGAGGCCGTCGGCGTCGGCACCGAACCCGTCGCCGTAGGGCCCGGTTCGCAACATCAGGTCGAGGATTCGCTCCGGGCCGCGGCGGGCCGAGAGCTGCTGGAGGAGGTCGGCGGCGTCTCGGCCGGCGACGTTCGACGCGCCCCGCCGGATCGCCTTGTCGACCATGCCGACCACGATCGTGTCGTCGAGGGCGTGCGGGTCGGCGTCGGCGCCCGCGCCGGCCACGATGTTCGCGAGGCGGAGCAGGATCTCCCACTCGTGCCGGTCATCGCCCTCGAGCGGGACCAGCGGCGGGGAGTAGTTCGCGACGTTTCGCACCGCGAGCGAGTAGAGCGCGAGGTCGTAGTGGCCCCGGGCGAGGAGCGGCGGCGCCGGGAGGATCACGTCGGCGTGGCGGGTCGTCTCGTTGCGGTAGATGTCGACGCTGACCATGAAGTCGAGCTCGTCGAGTGCCCGGTCCAGGCGAGCACTGTCAGGGGTGGAGACGACCGGGTTGCCGGCCACGGTGATCAGGGCACGGACCTGCCCGACGCCCGGAGTCTCGATCTCCTCGGCGAGGCACACCACGGGCAGCTCGCCGTACACCTCCGGGAGCCCCCGGACCCGGCTGGCACGACGCCCGAAGCGCACACCGCGCCCCCGGCCGGGTTCGCCGCCGGTGTTGGCTCCCCCGGCGGCGGGGCGGGCGAACATGGCGCCACCCTCGCGGTCGAGGTTCCCGGTCACGATGTTGCACACGTCGACGAGCCACGACGCGGTGGTCCCGAACTCGTTGGCGCAGGTGCCGAGGCGGGCGTACACCGCGGCCCGGGGCGCGGCCGCGAGATCGCGGGCGACGCGCCGGATCGTGGCGGCATCAATCCCGCAGACGGCGGCGACGGCCTCCGGCGTGAAGGCCGCGAGCAACTGGTCGAGGTCGTCCCACCCGTGCAGGTGGTCGCGGAGGGCACCGGGCTCGGCGAGCCCCTCCCTGAGGATCGTGTGCGCCACCGCGCCGAGGAACGCGGCGTCGGTGCCGGGGCGGATGAAGAGGTGCTCGTCGGCTTCCTCCGCCGTCTTGGTGCGGCGCGGGTCGACGACAACCAGCTTGCCGCCCCGGGCCCGCAGCGCGCGGAGCCGCCCCGGCAGGTCGGGGGCAGTGAGGAGGCTGCCGTTGGAGGCGAAGGGGTTCGCGCCGAGCAGCAAGAGGTGGTCGGTGCGGTCCACGTCGGGGACGGGCACCGACAGGGCCGCGCCGAACATGAGCCCGGCGGACACCTGCTTGGGCATCTGATCGACGGTGCTGGCCGAGAACACGTTCCGGGAACCGAGCGCTTGGATCAGCGCCCGGTTGTAGATGAGCCCGGCGAGGTTGTGGGCGTTCGGGTTGCCGATGTACATCGCGACCGCGTCGCGGCCGTGCTGCTCGAGGATCGGGGTGAGGCGACGCTCGATCACCGCGAACGCGTCCTCCCAGCTCACCTCACGCCACGTGGCGCCCTCGCGGACGAGTGGACGCCGGATCCGATCGGGGTCATCGTCGATCTTGCCGACCGCGCTCCCTTTCGGGCAGAGGAACCCGTGGCTGAACACATCGTCACGGTCGCCGCGCACCCGCGTGATCGCGTTCCCGTCGAGGCGGAGCTCGAGGCCGCAGGTCGCCTCGCACAGCGGACACGTTCGGTACGCGACGGTCGACATGTGAGGAAAGGCTACGTGGTCGGCCGCTACCCTGCCGCCTGACCGCCGAGACAGCGGCGGGAGCCTCGGAGGGATTCGGCACGCATGGCGACGGCGAGCGACCGGCAGTGAGCGAGCAGCTGTACTTCCGGCAACTGCTGTCGGGCCAGGACTTCGCCCGGGAGAACCCGGTCGCGGCCCAGATGGTCAACTTCGTGTACCTGATCGGGGACCGCGAATCGGGGGACGCCGTCGCGGTCGACCCCGCGTACGCGGTCGACGAGCTCGTCGAGATCCTGGCAGGCGACGGTCTCCGACTCACCGGCGTGCTCGCCACCCACTGGCACCCCGACCACATCGGCGGGGACCTCATGGGCTACGGGATCGAGGGCATCCAGGAGCTGCTGGGACGGCCGGACGTGTCCGCCCGGGTGCACGTCCAACGCGACGAGGCCGAGTGGGTCAAGCGGGCCGCCGGGACCTCCGACGGTGACCTGGTCGAGCACGACAGCGGCGACACGGTCACGGTCGGCCAGATCCCGATCCGGTTGATCCACACCCCCGGCCACACCCCGGGGAGCCAGTGCTTCTTCGTCGACGGCAAGCTCATCGCGGGCGACACGCTCTTCCTCGACGGCTGCGGCCGCACGGACCTCCCCGGCGGGGACAGCGACCAGATGTACGAGAGCCTCACCCAACGGCTGGCGGTCATCCCGGACGACACCACCCTCTACCCCGGTCATCGGTACTCGGCCGCGGACTCCGCGACCCTGGGTGCGACCCGCCACCAGAACTACGTGTTCCGGCTCCCGACGATCGAGCAGTGGCGTCGCCTGCTCGGTTGACCCCGCCGCGCGTCGAGGACGCCCGGCTGGACTCCGCGGCGGCCGAGCGGTTGGTGGCGGCGCTCGGAGCGGAGCTACTGGAGCGGTACGGGGTCCCCGACGCCGACCCCGACGGGCTGACCGCCGACGACCTCGCGCCTCCCACCGGTGCGTTCGTCGTCGTCTGGCAAGACGACCGGGCCGTCGCGTGCGGCGGGCTGCGCCGCTACGACACCCACGTCGGTGAGCTCAAGCGCATGTTCGTCACACCCCCGATGCGGGGCCGCGGCTTGTCACGGACCGTGCTGGCCGAGCTCGAGACCCGGGCGGGCACGATCGGGTACGAGCGGCTGATCCTCGAGACCGGCGCCCGCCAGCCCGAGGCGATGCAGCTCTACGAGACCGCGGGCTACACGCCGATCGCGCCGTACGGCTTCTACCGGACGGAGCCGCTGAGCCGCTGCTACGCCAAGACGCTCAGGTCGGGTCGAACAGGACCGGCAGGGTCGTCGGACCCCGGAACGCCGTCCCCTCGATGACGGGCGGCGCTCCGTCGGGGTCGAGACGCAGGTTCGGGAGCCGGTCCAGGATCAGGTCGAGTCCGACCCGCAGCTCGAGCCGCGCCAGGTGCATCCCGAGGCACTGGTGCTGCCCGGTGCCGAAGGCGAGATGGTTCTGCACCGTCCGGTCGATGTCGAAGACGTCCGGGTGGTCGTAGCGGCCCTCGTCGTGGTTCGCGGAGCCGGTCAGCACGCTGACCGCGGCGCCCTTCGGGATCGGGCACCCGCCGACCTCGGCGTCTTCCATCGCGACACGACTGACCTGGGTGACCGACGTCTCCCAGCGGAGCGTCTCCTCGATGACGGCGGGCAGCAGCGCCCGGTCCGCTCGGACTCGCTCCAGCACGTCGGGGTGAACGACGAGCGCGGTGAGGGCGTTCCCCATGACCCGAAACGTCGTCTCGGCGCCAGCCGGGAGGAGGAGCCGCAGGAACCCGTAGATCTTCTCGTCGGTGAGGCGCTCCCCGTCGATCTCGGCGTGGACGAGGTCGCTGATGAGGTCGTCGGCCGGTTGCGCCCGGCGCGCTTCGACAATCGGTGCCAGGTAGTCGCGCATCGCCTGCGACGCGGCGATCCCGACCTTCGGGTGGAGCGGGCCGGTGTTGATCTCCTCGGCCCAGTGGTGGAACTGGTCGCTGTCCTCGAGGGGAACACCGACGAGCCCGCAGATGACCTGGACCGGGTAGCGGCTGGTGATGTCGCGCACGAGATCGGCGCGACCCTTCGGGGTGATCTCGTCGAGCAGCCGGTTGATGGTGGGGCGGACGAGCGTCTCGTCCCATCGCTCCAACGCCGAGGCGCGGAACGCGTGCGCCACCAGGGCCCGGTAGCTGCGGTGTTCCTGTCCGTCCATCGCCAGGATGAGCTCGCCCATGTACTGGCCGATGTGCTCGGCGTTGATCGACGACGAGAACCGCGGTCCGTCGCGGAGCACTGCCTCGACGTCGTTGAACCGGCTCACGGAGTAGGCGGGACGCTCGGTGACGCCGCCCAGACCGCCACCTTGGTGGTTGGGGAACACCGGGCACTCGCGGCGGGCACGCTCCCAGATCGGGTAGGGCTGGCCGGTGAAGAAGTCGACCTCGTCGTATTCGAAGTCGGGCGTCGTGGCCTGGCTCACGGTCCTCCGGGTCTCTCGCGCGTTCTCTGACACGGTAGTCAGGTTCGAAACGCCCGACAACGCATAGGCTCCGCCCGATGGGGAGCCACGACGGCCCGCACGGCGCAGACCCGTTCGCGGAGAGCGAGGATCAGCAGGCGCTCCGTGCACTCGCCCGCGACGTCGCGGAGCGGGACCTTGCGCCCTCCGCCCGGCATTGGGACGAGACCGAGACGTTCCCCGAGGGCTCCTGGGACGCGCTCCGCAAAGCTGAGCTGTTCGGGATCACGGTGGAGGAGCGCTACGGCGGGATGGGGATGGGTGACGTCGAGGCGGCCATCGTCCTCGAGGAGCTGGCCCGCGTCGATGTGTCGAGCGCGATCCTCGCCCAGTTGATCTTCAACGGTCCGCCGCGCGCGATCCAGCACCTCGGCAGCGACGCGATGAAGGAGCGCTGGCTCCCACTCGCGGCGAGCGGCGAGGGGCTGTTCTGCATCGGGATCAGCGAGACCGAGGCCGGGTCGGCCGTGACTCACATGCGGGCCCGGCTCACCGCCGACGGGGACGGGTACCGGCTCAACGCGTACAAGAACTACGTCACCGGCGGCCACAAGGCCCGCTGCTGCCTCGTGTGGTGCCGCTTTCCCGGCAGCGAGGGCGCCCGCGGGATCGGGGCGGTGCTCGTCGACCTCGAATCCGACGGTGTCACGGTCGCCGGGACGCACATGAAGATGGGGCTACGGGGCACCAGCGAGGCAGAGCTGGCCTTCGACGATGTGTACGTCGGCCCCGAGGACGTGCTCCTAGCCGGTGACGCGTCGAACTCGGAGGCCTTCAAGACGCTGATCGGACACATCAACCACGAGCGGTGCGGTAACGCGGCCATGTGTGTCGGCGCCGCCCAGGGGGCGCTGGAGTACGCGGTGCGGTACATGAACGAGCGCACCATCGGCGGGCAACGCCTCGCCGACCTGCAGGGTCTCCAGTGGAAGATCGCCGACATGGCCACCCAGCTCGAGGGGGCCCGCCTCCTGCTGCAACGGGCGCTGCGGCTGGCCGGTCCCCACGGGACACCGCCGGCGCTGGAGACCGCGATGGCCAAGAGCGCCGCGAACCTCGCGGCCAAGTTCGTCTGTGACGAGGCGATCCAGCTCCTCGGCGGGTACGGATACAGCCGCGAGTACCCGGTGGAGCGGGCATACCGCGACATCCGGGGCCTCTGCATCGGGGCCGGCACGGTCGAGATCCAACGCAACTTCGTCGGCACCCAGCTGCTGCGCGGGGCGACGCCCACGGGCGCGTCCTGGCGCAACCCGCTCCGCTGAGAGCCAGCTACCGGCATCCGGACGCCACGGCGTACCGCGCTCGAGGCGGCCCGTGGGACACGCCGACCCTCGATCGTGTGCTGACCGCGGCGACCGAGCGGGCCCGCAGCGGCGTGCTCGCCGACGAGACGGGCACCATGCTCGACGGTCCGGCCATCGAGGGCGCGGTCGCCGCCCTGGCCGGCGGCCTGCGCGCCGCCGGGGTACGGCGGGGCGACGTCGTCGCGTGGCAGGCACCCAACTGGCACGAGGTCATCCTCTTGTACCGGGCGTGCTGGCGGCTCGGTGCCATCGCGGGGCCGATCCACCATCAGGCTGGACCCACGGACGTCGAACGGTTCCTCGCGGTGCTCCAACCGCGCGTCTGGCTTCCGTCCGAGGACATCCGCGGGCCGGGCGCCCGGTACTCGACGCTGCTCGAGGGCACGCCGGTCACCGTCTCCGCGGCGCGGCCCAGCGACCTCGCCGCGGTCCTGTTCACGTCCGGCTCGACCGGGGGCCCGAAAGCTGCGCTGCACACCCAGCGGGGCCTCGCCTACAAGGCCGAGGTCATGGCCGCGGCGCATCAGCTGACACCGGCCGACGCGATCCTGATGCCCGCGCCCCTGGCGCACGTATCGGGCCTCTTGAACGCGGTGCTCGTCGCCGGTGCCGTGCCGATGCGGGTCCACCTCATGGCCCGCTGGGACCCCGCGGCGGCGCTGGACACCATCGACGCCGCGACGATCACGTTCATGATCGGGCCCCCGACGTTCTTCGTCTCGCTCATGGAGGCGCCCAGCTTCAGGGAAGACCGCGTCACGAGCCTGCGGCTGGTGTCGAGCGGCGGTGCTGGCGTGAGCCCGGCGTTCGTGGACGAGGCCCGGGCCCGTCTCCAGGCCACGGTCAAGCGCACCTACGGCTCGACCGAGGCACCGACGGTGACGACGAGCCCGTCCGATGCTCCCCTGAGCCGGGCTCGCGACACCGACGGGCAGGCCGTCGGCTCGGTGCAGCTGCGCGTCAGCGACCCGGCGACCGGGACACGCCGCCCGGCCGGTGAGCCTGGGGAGCTGTGGCTGCGGGGACCCGAGCTCTTCGCCGGGTACGTCGACGCCACCCAGACCCAGGCCGCGGTGACGCGGGGCTGGTTCCGTACCGGCGATCTCGCCACGGTCGATGCCGACGGCTGGCTGACCGTCGTGGGTCGGATCAAGGACACCATCATCCGGGGCGGTGAGAACATCGCCGCTGCCGAGGTCGAACTCATCCTCGAGCGTCACCCCGACGTCGTCCAGGCGGTCGCGGTCGGGTACCCCGACCCTCGGTACGGCGAGCGGGTCTGCGCCTTCGTCGTCGCTCGGCGACCGTTCGACCTTGCCGCCTGCCAGGCCTGGTTCGAGCACGAAGGCGTGGCGCGGTTCAAGACACCCGAACGGGTGGTCACCCTCGAGGAGCTCCCGCTGCTGTCCGCAGGGAAGGCCGACCGGGCCGTGCTGCGCGCCCGCGCGGAGGCCGGGGAGCCAGGCTGACCGACCGCACCCAGCGGCGCCTAGAGGATGCTCTCGCCGGCCTCGACGCGGGGCCGGAGCAACGACGCGAGCCGCTCGCGGTGGTACGACGCGTCACCGAAGGTCAGCTGGTCGAGCTGGGCGCGCTTCATGAACAGGTGCAGGTCGTGCTCCCACGTGAAGCCGATGCCGCCGTGCACCTGGAGCGCGGAGGCCATCACGCGCTTCGACGCGTCCGAGCACCACACCTTCGCCGTCGATGCGGCGACGGACGCGTCGGGGTGGTCGGCGCTGATGCACCACGCCGCCCAGTAGACGCTGGACCGCATCCCTTCGACGTCGACAAGCATGTCGGCGCACCGATGCTTGATCGCCTGGAAGCTGCCGATCGGGCGCCCGAACTGGACGCGCTCCTTCGCGTACTCGACGGCCATCGCCAGTGCCCGGTCCGCCCCGCCGAGGAGCTCCGCCGCGGCGTAGGTCGCACCCCGATCGAGGAGGTCTTCGACCGCGTCGCGCCCGCCGAGCCGGGTCGCGGCGGTGCCGTCGAAGTGCAGCCAGCCCAGCTCGCGGGTCCGATCCATCGCGGGCTCGCCCCGCACCGGGTGCGCCCGGTCGAGCTCGACCCGGAACAGGGCCGGGCCGTCGGGGGCGTCGGCGACGACGATGACGAGCGCCGCGGACGGCGCGTACAGGACCGGGTCGGGACGTCCGTGCAGGCGCCACCCGGCACCGTCCGGCTCGGCCCGCACGGCATCCCCCCGGCGGCTCCACGCCACCGCGGCGACGGTCTCGCCGCCGAGGACCGCGGCGACACGCTCCTCGTCGCCCGCGCGGGCCAGGGCATCCAGGGCGAGCACTGTGGTCGCGACGGGCGCCGGCGCGACGTGGCGGCCCACCTCCTCCAAGAGGACGGCGACCTCGACCGTCCCGAGGCCGAGCCCACCCAACGCCTCGGGCACGGCGACGCCGGGCCAGCCCTGCTCGACCATGGCGGCCCACAGCGCAGGGTCCCAGCCGCCGTCGGCCTCGACGACGGCGCGGACCTGCGTGCTCGACGCGAGGCCGTCGAGCACATCACGAGCGCCGTCGCGGAGCGCCTCCTGGTCGTCGTTCAACGCAAAGTCCAAGCGGCGCAGGCTAACCCCCGCCTCCGAGGATCGTCGGGACGACCGCTACGCTGAAGCGACCCCCGAACGAGGAGTTGTGCGGTGACCGACGACAAGCCCGCGTACCTCCGTCACGGCGACACCGAGATCGAGCTCCCGGTGGTGCGCGGCACCGAGAACGAGCTCGGTGTCAACATCGCCAAGCTGCGAGCCGAGTCCGGCCTCGTGACCCTCGACTACGGGTTCGTGAACACCGCGGCGTGCGAGTCCGCGATCACGTTCATCGACGGCGACGTAGGAATCCTGCGGTATCGGGGCATCCCCATCGAGCAGCTGGTGTCCGGCCATTCCCCCTCGTTCCTCGAGACCGCGTACCTCCTGATCTACGGCGAGCTCCCGACGCGCGTGCAGCGCGACGAGTTCAGCCGGGCGATCCGCAAGCACACGCTGCTCCACGAGGAAGCGAAACGGTTCTTCGACGGCTTCCCGGGGGACGCCCACCCGATGGGGGCGCTTTCATCGGTGGTCAGCGCGCTGTCGACGTTCTACCCCGACAGCGCAGACCCGCACGATCCTGAGCAGGTGCAGTCGGCCATCGTCCGCCTCATCGCAAAGCTGCCGACCATCGCGGCGTACTCCTACAAGAAGTCGATCGGCCAGCCGTTCCTGTACCCGAACAACGAGCTCGACCTGATCGAGAACTTCTTGACGATGATGTTCGCGGTGCCGTCCGAACGGTACGAGGTGAGCCCCACGGTGGTCCACGCGCTGAAGGTGCTGCTCATCCTCCACGCCGACCACGAGCAGAACTGCTCGACCTCGACGGTCCGGCTCGTCGGCTCGAGCGAGGCGAACCTGTTCGCGTCCGTCGCGGCCGGGATCAACGCGCTGTGGGGTCCGCTCCACGGGGGCGCCAACCAGGCCGTCATCGAGATGCTCGGCCGGATCCGCGCCGACGGGAACGACATCGCGAAATACGTGGCGAAGGCCAAGGACCCCAACGACTCGTTCCGGCTCTCCGGGTTCGGGCACCGCGTGTACAAGAACTACGACCCGCGGGCCCGCATCATCAAGGAGCACGCCCATACGGTCATCGAGGAGCTGGGGAAGATGGACGATCTGCTCGACCTGGCGCTCCATCTCGAAGAGGTCGCGATCTCCGATGAGTTCTTCATCGAGCGGAAGCTGTACCCGAACGTGGACTTCTACTCCGGTCTCATCTACCGGGCCATGGGCTTCCCGACCAACATGTTCCCCGTCTTGTTCGCGCTCGGTCGTCTCCCCGGTTGGATCGCGCACTGGAAAGAGATGATGGAGAGCCCGAAGACCAAGATCGGCCGCCCCCGCCAGATCTACGTCGGGGTCGCCGAACGGGACTACGTCCCCATCGACGAACGCGGTTGAACCTCACCCCCACCGAAGCCGAAGAGCGTCTCCGTCACGACTTCCGGGGCTGGCTGCGCGAGCACCTCCCGTGGGAGTACGGGCAGGGCCTCCCGCCCCGATTCGACGATCTCGCCGAAGAGGTCACCTTCCTTCGGGAGTGGCAGGCTCGCCTCGCCGCGGACCGCTGGGTCGGTGTCGCCTGGCCGATCGAGTACGGCGGTCGGGGCGCCGGACCGGTCGAGCACTTCATCGTCACCGAAGAGCTGGCCCGCGCCCGCGCCCCGGAGCTCGTCGGGCGCATCGGGATCAACCTGGTGGGACCCACGCTTCTCGCGCACGCCAGCCCGGAGCAGAAGGCCCGGTGGCTCCCCACGATCCTCCCCGCCGAGGAGCTGTGGTGCCAGCTCTTCAGCGAGCCCAGCGCGGGCAGCGACCTCGCGTCCCTCGCCACCCGGGCGACGCCCACCGGGGGCGGCTGGGTCCTGAAGGGCCAGAAGGTGTGGACGAGCTACGCCCAGTTCGCCGACTGGGGCCTGTGCCTGGCGCGCACCGACCCCGACGTCCCCAAGCAGCGGGGCATCTCGGCGTTCGCGGTCGACATGCGCACGCCTGGCATCGACGTGCGGCCGTTGCGCCAGATCACCGACGAGACCGAGTTCAACGAGGTCTTCTTCGACGACGTGTTCGTCCCCGAGGACCGCCTCGTCGGCCCGCTCAACGAAGGCTGGCGGGTCGCGAACTCGACACTCACCCACGAGCGCGGGATCAACCCCCGCCAGCTCGTCATCCACCTCCAGCTCGTCGACGAGCTCCTCCGCCTCGGCCTCCGGGCCGGCGCCTGGGACGACGACCGGCTCCGTCCGCGTCTCGCCGAAGCCGCGGTCGAGGTGCGACTGTTCCAGCTCGCCAACTGGCGGACCTTGTCGCGGGTCGCGAAGGGCCGCGATCCCGGACCAGAGGGCAGCGCCATGAAGCTGGCGTGGAGCGAGATGAGCAAGCGGTTGCACGACACCGTCATGGCGGTCCTCGGCGCCGCCGCGCCGCTCTGGCACGACGCCGCCGACAATCCCGGCGACGGAACCTGGCAACGTTCCTGGCTCTACTACCAAGCCTCCTCGATCTGGGCCGGCACCAACGAGATCCAACGCAACATCCTCAGCGAGCGGGTCCTCGGCCTGCCCCGGGAGCCGTCCCGCACCCCGAGCTGACCGACCCGCACCACGGAGGATGAGCCGTGCGAGACCGGCTCCCGGTCCCGGCCCACTGGCATGATGGCGGCGTGCAGTTCGACACCATCCGCTACGAGATCGACGGCCCTGTCGCCACGATCACCCTCAACCGTCCCGAGGCGGCGAACGCCCAGAACAGCCAGATGATCGATGACCTCGATGCCGCGCTCGACGCCGCGGACGCCGACGACGACGTCCGGGTCGTCGTCCTGACAGGCTCGGGCAAGCACTTCTCCGCCGGGCACGACCTCAAGCAGATCCTCGGCGCCGAGGACGACTGGGCCCGCTTGCGGGCGACACCCGAGGGCAAGTGGCGCCACGAGCAAGTCATGTACTTCGACCGCTGTGTCCGGCTCCGCGACTTCCGCAAGCCGACCATCGCGTCGGTGCACGGCGCGTGCGCCGCCGCCGGCCTCATGCTGGCGTGCATGTGCGACCTCATCATCGCCGCCGACAACGCCCGGTTCTCGAACCCGGTGGCCCGCATGACCGGCGTCGGCGTCGAGCTGCTCGTCGAGCCCTGGGAGCTCGGCCCCCGCAAGGCGAAGGAGTTCCTGCTCTGCGCCCTGACGCTCACCGCGGCCGACGCCGAACGGCACGGCCTCGTTAACCGGGTCGTGCCCCTCGACGAGCTCCCCGCCGCCACCCGCGCGCTCGCCGACGAGGTGGCGCTCGTCCCGCCGGTCACCGCTCAGGCCATCAAGGCTTCGATCAACGAGATGCTCGACCTCCAGGGGCAGCGGGACTCCTGGCGGTACCACTTCATGATCCACCAGTTCGTCAGCAACACCGCCACCGCGCTCGCCGCCGCCGACACCCGGAAGGAGGGCGGCATGGACGCGGTCAAGCGGGAGCAGGCCGGATCGTGACCGGTCCCCTCGACGGGATCCGCGTCCTCGACCTCGGCACCCGGATCGCGGCGCCCTTCTGCGCCGGGCTGCTCGGCGAACAAGGCGCCGAGGTTATCAAGGTGGAACAGCCCCACCGCGGCGACTTCATGCGCGAGATCGGCCCCTTCGCGACCACCGACGACGCCGACGGCCCGTACTCACTCTTCTGGGCGGTCGAGGGACGGGGACGCCAGAGCGTCACGCTCGACCTACGCCAACCGGCCGGCCAGGAACTGTTCCGTCGCCTCGCCGCCACCGCCGACGTCGTGGTCGAGAACTTCCGTCCCGGGACGCTGGAGCAGTGGAACCTGGCGCCCGCGTCGCTGGACCCGCGCCTCGTCGTCGTGCGGATCAGCAGCTTCGGTCAGGACGGCCCGAACGCGCGGCGGCCCGGGCTCGACCGGGTCGGGATCGGCTACGGGGGCCTGCTCCACCTCACCGGTTACCCCGACCGGCCGCCGGTGCGGGTCGGGGTCACGATCTCGGACTACCTCACGGGTGTGTTCGCGGCCCACGCGGCGAGCTGCGCGCTGTACGCCCGCGACACCCGACGCGACGGTGAGGGGGCAGTGATCGACGCCGCCCTCTACGGCGCCGCGCTGCGTGTCCTCGAATGGACCCTCGCCGGGTACGACCAGCTCGGCGTGGTCCGCAACCGGGAGGGGAACCGGCTCGCGAACTCTGCGCCGCTCGACAACTACCCCACCGCCGACGGGAAGTACGTGTGCATCGTCGCGGGGTCCGACGCGAACTTCGGCCGTCTCTGCAAGGCGATGGAGCGTCCCGAGCTCGTCGACGATCCCCGGTTTGCCCGGCTGCCTGACCGCGCCGAGCACGGTGACGAGATCAACCGCCTCGTGGCGGACTGGACGGAGGGTCTCGACGCGGCCACGATCGAGGCGCGCTGTGTCGCCTGCGACGTCCCCGTCGCGACCGCGTACACCGCTGCCGACATCTTCGCCGACGCCCATATCGCGGCCCGCGGCGATCTCGTCACGGTCGACGACCCGGTGGTCGGGCCTCTCCGCCAGCAGGCGCCCTACCCTCGCCGTGTCGGCGAGACCCCACCCGTGCCGTCGGGCGCACCGCGTCTCGGCGAGCACACCCGGGCCGTCCTCGGCGAGACGCTCGGCGTGTCGGACGACGAGCTCGATCAGCTCGCTCGTGACGGTGTCATATGAGCAAACCCCATGTCCCGGTGCGCCCCGGCCTCTTCGAGGAGACCGCCTCGGGCGTGGTGCACCTGCTCGGGTCGCGCTGCACGGCCTGCGACCGCTACCTGTTCCCGCGCGGTGAGCTCTGCCCGTACTGCTCCTCGACCGAGGTCGAGCCCGTCATGCTCTCCGACGTCGGCGAACTGTGGGGCTGGACCGTGGTGCACACCGCACCGCCGGGCTACGAGGGGCCCGTGCCGTTCGGGTTCGGCGTCGTCGAGCTCCCCGAGGGCCTCCGGGTCATCACCCGACTCGAGCTGCCCGACACCACCTTCGACGTGGGGGTCCCGATGCGGCTCCAGGTCGCCGAGCTGCACGACACCGAGGACGACGAGACCGTCGTCACCTACACGTTCGCGCCGACATGACCGACGTGCGGATCAGCGGGGTGGGCCTGCACCCGTTCGGCCGGTTCCCCGACCGGACCGTCACCGACCTCGGGGTGACCGCGGTGCGCGCCGCCCTCAGCGAGGCGGGCGACCCGTCCTTCGACGCCGCGTTCTGCGGCACGGCGTACGCGGGGGTCGCCGCGGGACACAAGGTGCTCAGCGCGATCGGGCGCACCGGCGGGCCGATCATCGACATCGAGGCCGGGTGCGCCAGCGGCGCGGCCGCGCTCATGCTCGCGGCGGGCGCGATCGACGCCGGTCAGTACGACACGGTGCTGGTCTTCGGGATCGAGAAGATGCCCAAGGGCATCATCCGGTCGTCGTTCTTCGAGCCGTGGAGGGAGGAGGCGGGCCTGGCTGCGACCCCCGCCTACTTCGCGTTGCGGGCCCAGCGGCTCCAGCGGGAGACGGGTGTGACGAAAGAGCAGCTCGCCCGCGTCGTGGTCAAGAACCGGCGGCACGGGGTGCAGAACCCCGACGCGATGTTCCAGTCCGAGACGACCGTCGAGGCGGTGCTCGGCTCGCGCGTCGTGTGCGAGCCGCTGCACCTGTTCATGCTCTGCTCGCCGAACGAGGGCGCCGCCGCCGTGGTGCTCCAGCGCGGCGCGGGGCCGGGGGCGGTGCGTCTCGACGCCGCCGTCCTCCGCTCGCATCTGCCCGGGTCGGTGCTCGGTGAGGCGACCCCGATGAGCGGCGTCGATGACACGAACATCACGCCGCCCACGACCCTCGCGGCCCAGGACGCGTTCGTGCGCGCCGGTGTGACCCCGACCGACCTGGACGTCGTCGAGTGTCAGGACACCGACGCCGCCCGCGAGCTGCTCGCGTACGAGGAGCTCGGGTTGTGCGAGCCCGGGGAGCAGGGCCGGCTGATCGACACCGCCGCCACGACGCTGGGCGGTCCCTTGCCGGTGAACCCGAGTGGCGGGCTGCTCTCGAAAGGGGAGCCACTCGGGGCGTCGGCGTTGGGTCAGGTCGTCGAGCTGACCCGCCAGCTGCGCGGCGCGGCGGGGCCCCGCCAGGTCGACGGGGCCCGCGTCGCGCTCGCGCACACGATCGGCCGGGGCGCGAACGCCTCGGTCACGATCCTCAGCCGTTGAGCCTCACCCTCCGACCCGACTGTTGTAGGCGGCGAGCACCGAGTTGGCCTTGCTGATCGCCGCGGCGAGCGCGGCCTTCGGGCTCGTGGTGCCCGTGAACATGGGACCCTCGGCGTCCACGATCGCCTGCCGAACCCCGAGGTAGTCCCCGAAGACCGGCCCGGCGCTGGCGGCGTTGCCCGCGCCGTTGAGCAGCTCGTCGTACGCCACCCGGAACCCGGGGACCTGCGCCCACCGGGTCTGGAGCGCCGGGACCGTCACGGCCGACTTCCGGTTCGGGATGTAGCCGGTGTCGACCGCGAACTGCGCCTGGCTGGCCGCGGAGTTGAGGAACTTCAGGTACTGCCATGCCGCGGCCTGCTTCTGCGGTGAGGACTTCGCCGAGATGTAGAGCGCGGCCCCCCCGACGCGAAAGCCGCCGCTGCCCGGCGGGCTGGGCAGCGTCCCCACGCCGAGGTCGACGTTCGGGTACTGGCCGCTCTGGAGCACCTGCAGGATCGTGCCGAGGTCGGCGGACGAGTCGATGGTCATCCCCAGGTTGCCGTTCCCGACGCCGAGCAGATTGTTGAGGGCACTGCTCGGGTTCAGGTAGTCGTTCGTGACGGCGAGGCCGCCCTTGACCATGTCGGCCATCCAGGCGAAGGACGCCTGGCCGGTGGCGTTGTTCAACGTCACCTGGGTCGCCCGCCCGTTCCGGCCGTTGCCGTTGTTGACGAACGTGTTGTTCGTCTTGGCCAGCCACTGCTGGAAGTACCAGGGGTCGTCCTTGAGCCCGAAGCCGGCCTGTGTCACCGCGCCGCTCGCCTTGAGCTTCTGGGAGTCGGCCTTGATCTGGTCGAGCGTCTGGGGCGGCTGGTTCGGGTCGAGGCCGGCCTTGGTGAACGCCTTCTTGTTGTAGTACAGGACCGGTGCCGAGACGTTGAACGGCATCGCCCAGAGCACGCCCTTCACCGTGTAGTAGCGCACGGCCCGGTCGAGGAAGTCGCTGAGCTCGGTGTAGTGGTCCGCCTTGATGCACGACTGGACGGGCAGCACCGAGCGGGTGTCGATCATCTGCTGGAGGCCCTCGTCCTCGATCTGCGCGACGTCGGGCAAGTCGCCGGTCGACAGGCCGGCAACGTACTTGTTGAACAGGTCCTGGTACGTCGTCTGGTTCACCAGGGTGACGTGGACCTTGTTCTGGGACGAGTTGAACTGGTCCGTCAGCTTCTGGATCGCCTGCTCGTTGGCGCGCGGGAACTGGTGCCACATGGTGATCTGCACCGGGCTCGACACCTTCTGCAAGGCGTTCACCGGGCAGGCGGGCGCCCCTGCGGCGCGGGGCGTGGCCGCCCCCGCGAGGCCGGGGAGGACCGTCGTGATGAGGGCCGCGCTGATGGCGAGCGAGGCCGAGATCTGCCAGAGACGTCGGGGCATGGTGGCTCCTGGTTGGGGTTGGGTTCGAGGATGGGTCATGGGTCAGCCCTTGACCGCGCCGGCGGTGAGCCCGCGGATGAGCTGCTTCTGGAAGACAAGGAGGAGGATCGCGAGGGGGATGACCGCGATGATGACACCCGCGAAGGTCACGTTGACCTGGTCGAGGCTCGTGTTGCGAAGCTGGCGCAACCCGATCTGCACGGTTCGGAGGTGCTCGTCCTTCGTGACCAGCAGCGGCCATAGGTACTGGTTCCACGCGGTGAGGAACGCGAAGACGCCGAGCGCGGCGATCGCGGGACGCGAGAGCGGGACCGCGACGCGCCACAGGAACCGCCAGCGGCCGAACCCGTCGAGCGCGGCGGCGTCCTCGAGGTCGCGGGGCACGCCGAGGAACGCTTGCCGCATGAGGAACGCTCCGAACCCGGTGGCGAGGAACGGCACCGCCAGGCCGGCGTACGTGTTGTAGATCCCGAGGTCCACGACGGTGGTCAGGTTCTGGACCACGGTGACCTCGAACGGGATCATCAGGGTGGCGAGGAACGCGACGAACAGGAACCGCTTCAGCGGGAAGCGGAGGAACGCGAACGCGTACCCGGCCAGGATCGCGGTGAGGAGCTGGCCGACGACGATGATCGTCGTGACGACCGCGCTGTTCAGGAGGTAGCGGCCGAAATGACCGCCGACCCACGCCTTCTGGTAGGTGCTCCAGATGGGTTGGGATGGGAAGAACTTCGGGGGCTGCGCCGCGATCTGCGGGGCGGGGAGCAACGAGTTCACGATGGTGATGTAGATGGGGAACAGCACGATGAACGCCAGCACGCTGAGGAGGGCGTAGCGGCCGAGCAGCCGCCAGGTGCGGTGCCGGGCCGGGGCCGGCTCCTGGGCCGCCGGGACCGGACGTTCGAGGAGGAGGGCGGTGTCGGTCATCGGGCGTAGTGGACCCGACGCTCGAGGAACCGGAGCTGGAGCAGCGTCAGCGCCAAGGTGATGAGGAACAACGCGATCGAGAGCACCGCCGCGGTGCCCGGGTTCTGGTGGTCGTGCAGCTCGGTGACGATGAAGTAGGTGAGGACGTTCGTCTTGTTCTGGGGGCCGCCTCGGGTCAACAGGTCGATCTGCCCGAAGGTCTGGAAGGCGAAGATCGACCCGACCACCGCGGTGAAGAAGATCGTCGGTGACAGCAGGGGGATCGTGACTCGCCAGAACCGCATCGGGGCACTCGCCCCGTCGACCTGCGCGGCCTCCAGCACGTCCTCGGGCACGGCCTGGAGGCCGGCCGACATGAGGATGAAGCTGAGCCCGAGGGTCTGCCAGATCGTCGCCAGCGCGACCGCGGGGAGCGCCCAGGTGGGGTTGTCGAGGATCGCCGGGGTCGGGTGGATCCCGAGCCAGGGCAACAGCCCGACCTGGGGGTTCATCAGGGTGCCGAAGATGACCGACGCGACCGCGACCGACGTCGCGACGGTCGAGGCGAAGATCGTCCGGTAGATGGCCATGCCGCGGAGCCGCTGGTTGGCGAGCTGGGCCAGCAGCAGCCCGAGGAGGATGCCGGCCGGCACGGTCAAGAGCGCGAAGAGGACCGTCACCCACAGGCTGTGGCGGAAGTCGGATGATCCGAGGACGTCGCCGATCTGCTGGAGGCCGACGAATTTGCTCGGCAGGCCCGGGAACGGTGGGTTGCGGTAGAGGGCGAGCTCGAAGTTCTTCGCGAACGGGAAGAACACGAACACCGAGAAGATCACGAGCGCGGGCGCGATGAGCAGGAAGCCGAGCCCGGCTTCGCGACGCCGGCGACGGGCCTTGGCCGCGCCCGGCGACCCGGAGGCGCCGGCGGTGACCGTCACCCGTCGACCCGCTGCTGGGTCGCGGGGTTGAACACGTGCAACGCGGTCGAGCTCGCGCCGAGTTTGACGACTTCACCGTCCCGTGGCGTGGCCTCGTGCGCCGACTGACGGACGATCAGGACCTGCCCGTCGTCGAGGTGCGCGATCAGGTGACGCTCATGGCCGAGTGACTCCACGAGCACGACCTTCGCGGTGATGGGCCCATCCGGGTCCACGCTGAGGTCTTCGGGCCGTACGCCGAGCACCGCGCCGTCGAGCTGGGCGCTGC
>DATISY010000029.1:0-2648 GCA_035468285.1 Acidimicrobiia bacterium
GTCGGTGTGCCTCCACGATCCGCTGGCCCTGCTCGCCGCAGTGGACCCGACGGTCGTCGAGGTCGAGACACGGACCGTGCGGGTCGAGCCGGACGGACGGGTCGCGGGCGATCCGCACGGTGTGCCGTGCCGGTTCGTGACCGGGGCGGACATCCCACGGGCGATCGAGCTCGTGCTCGAGTCGGTCGCCTGGGGCATGGGGTGACCGAGGGGTTTCGAACCCCCGACCTCCGGGACCACAACCCGGCGCTCTAGCCAACTGAGCTACGGCCACCATGCGTTCCGGCGACACCGCCGCCGGATGCGCACCCAGGAGATCTCAGACCCCCGACCAGCGGCTGCGAGGACCGGCGGTGACGCGGGTGGAGCTTCTGGGGCGCCTCAGATCGTAGCGACTCCCGGATCGAACCTCGATCACGAATCCGGCTCACGGTCTTCGAGATCGCGAGTCGTCTGCCGCCCGAACCGTCGCTGCGCTCATCGCGTCTGTTCTTCCTGGCTGGTACCGTCCCCAGTCCGTTAGTGAACCGCCACCTCCTCGCGGAGGCGTCCCAACGTTTCGTGGCAGCGCGTTGCGCGCCCGGCCGACCCCCAGCGGGTTGAGGGGGCGCAGCTGGACCCGCCCCAAGCTGGCCGCCGGGATCATCGTCCTGGTCGCGTGCAGCGTGGTGCCGAGCGGTCCTGCTCCGCCGCCACGCGTGACGTATCGGCTGACCGGGTCGTGCGTGCAGACGCCGGCGGACCCTCACCCCGGTGCTCCGTGCGTCGGAGGCGATGCTTTCATCACGATGGTGAACGGGAGCGGGGCTGTCGAGCAGAAGACGGTCTCGTTGCCCTACGCCGTCAAGATCTCCCAGCCGCCGGGCGGCGTCAGCCACATCGCGGCGCAGATCGAACGAGACGGGCGGATCGGTTGTTCCATCTCGGCGGGCAGCCAGCGCGTCGCGGTGGGGGAGTCCAGCGGCGAGTTCGTCACCGCGGCGTGCAGTGCACCACGCACGGCTTCATTCCCGCTGTCGGTGCCACGCTGGCAGCCGTCGGGTGCGGTCGATCCGGCGCCGGGCGGTGTCTGCCGGACCGTGCTGGTCGTCGGGGACAGTGTGATGGGTCAGGTGGCCAGCCAGCTCGGGTCGCTGTTCCAGCAGCACGGATACTGCGCGACCGTCGACAACGAGGCGGTCGCCGGGACGAGCCCGTCACAGTTCGAGGCGTCGACGACGTGGACCTCCCGGCTGCAGACACTGCTGAGCCGTTCGCATCCCGACGTCGTCGTCGCCTTCTTCCAGGGCAACGGGGCGTTGGGCGCCAATCCACCCGACCCGGACGCGCGTCTCGCCACCAACGAAGCTGAGAGCTTGAACATGATCGACGTGGCACGCGCCGCCGGGGTCCCCATCTACTGGACGTACCCGATGCTGTCGGCGACAGGCTGTCAATGGTCGGCGGCCTTCAACGTCAACGGCTACGAGGCCTACCGGCAGTGGGTGAACACCCAACTAGCGACCTTGCGCCCGGGGGTCGTGCGCGTGAACGCGAACGTGTTGACACCCAACGCGGGGCCGACCCAGCGGGGACCCGCCGCATACAACGATGCGCTGACCTTCCCAGGCGTTGGCCGCCAACGGGTTCGTCTGGTTGATTGCCTGCACCTTGACGGCGCCGGCCCCCACGCGGTCGCCTACGAAGTTGTGCGAGCAACCCAGGGGCTCTGGCAAGGGCGCTCGGCTCGCGGATCCGAGCCGCAATCTCTCCACCCTCCGTCGCCGCCCGGTCTGACCCCACTCGCGCCATGACGAACGCCAATCCCGACGATCTTCGTGCCCGTCGCGTCGATCCTCGCCATGGTCGGACCCGAGGTCGGTTCCCGGGCTGAGGGGCGCCCCCGGCAAGCCCAGGCGAAGTCCGAGCCCACCCGCAGCCTGAACGTGGATGACGGTGAGCCCACAGAGCCAGCGCAGGGGCGCTCACCTGCGAACAGATCTGCGCGCCCGGGAGGATTCGAACCCCCGACCAACGGATTAGAAGTCCGTCGCTCTGTCCTCTGAGCTACGGGCGCTCGAGTCGTGCCGGGCTCAGAAAAAGCGTACTGGCTGACCTAGAGGTCGGGGAGTCCGAGGTTGAGGTTGGGGGCTTCGATCCCGCCGTCGATCTCGATGACCTTGCCGGTCACGAAGCTCGCCGCGTCGGAGGCGAGGTAGAGGACGCCGAGGGCGATGTCGTCGACTTCGCCGAGGCGACGCATCGGTGTGTGCTCCACCATCTCGTCGCGGAGCGGGTCGTTGGTGAGCACGACCTCGAGCGCGGAGGTCGCGACCGACCCGACGGCGATGGCGTTGACCCGCACCCGGGGCGCGCAGTCGGCGGCCATGAGCCGGGTCATGTGGGCCAGCGCCGCTTTTGCGGTGCCGTACGCGACGAAGCCGCGGTCGCGGAGCCGCCCCATCGCCGAGCTGATGTTGACCACCGCCCCCCGGTCACGCTCGAGCAGGTGGGGGAGGGCGGCCTTCGTCAACGCGAACGCGGTGGTGACGTTGAAGTGGAAGGCCTGCTCGAACGATCGCACCGACGTGTCGAGCAGGGGGGCCGGCATGCTCCCACCCGCGTTGTTCACGACGACGTCGAGGCGCCCGAACTCGGCGACCGCGGCG
>DATISY010000030.1:0-3836 GCA_035468285.1 Acidimicrobiia bacterium
GTCCGCAACCTGGAGCGGATCGCGCCCGGGGACGGCCGCGGCGACGCGTCCGTCGACCGGGTGTTCGACCACTACGCCCGCTACTGGTACGAGCTGTTCCGCCTGCCCCACGACGACCTCACCCGCCTCGATGCGCGCGTCGACGTCCACGGCTTCGAGCACCTCGAAGCCGCCGCCGCCCAGCACCGCGGGCTCCTCCTCGCACTGCCCCACCTCGGCAACTGGGACCTCGCCGGCGCGTGGCTCGCCAGCAAGGGGTTCGCCATCACGGCCGTCGCAGAGCCGGCCGACCCCCCAGAGCTCTTCGACTGGTTCGTCGAGACCCGGGCCCGCGTCGGGATCCAGGTCATCCCGCTCGGCGGCGACGCCGGGTCCGCCGTGCTCCGGGCCCTCGGCGACGACCGGGTCGTGTGCCTGGTCTGTGACCGCGACATCACCGGCGACGGCGTCCCCGTCACGTTCTTCGGTGAGCGCACCCGCCTCCCGGGCGGCCCGGCCCTGCTCGCGCTGCGCACCGGGACGCCCCTCCTGCCCGTTGGCCTCTCCTTCCTGCCCGACGGTCGCCAAGGGATCCGCATCCTGGAGCCGCTCCCCTCCAATCGGCAGGGCCGTCTGCGCGACGATGTGGCGCGCGTGACTCAACAGCTCGCTGACGTCTTCGAGGACCTCATCCGTGCCGCCCCTGACCAGTGGCTCATGATGCAGCCCAACTGGCCCTCAGACATCGGGGCGTCCCGATGAACACCCCCCGTCCGATGCGCGTCGCGCTGCTCTGCCCGTACTCGCTGTCCGCCTACGGCGGCGTGCAGCTCCAGGTCCTCGGCCTCGCCCGAGCCTTGCGGGCCCGGGGGGTCGACGCCCGCATCCTCGCCCCGACCGACGGGCCCCCGCCCATGCCGGGCGTCACGAGCCTCGGCCCCACCGTCCGCTACCCGTCGAACGGGTCGATCGCGCCGCTGGCGTCGATGAAGGCGGCCAGCCGCCGCACCCTGGAGGCATTCCGCGTCTTCGAGCCCGACGTGCTGCACCTCCACGAGCCCTTGTCGCCGGGCGCGAACCACGCCGCGCTCATCGGCACCGACATCCCCGCCGTCGGCACCTTCCACGCCGCGTTCCCCGGCAAGAACGGCTGGTACGAGGCGTTCCGTCTCCCGTTGCGCAAGATGGTGGAACGCCTCACCATCCGCACCGCCGTCTCCGAGGAGGCGCAACGCAACGTCGAGCGCTTCGGTGCGTCGTGCGAGATCCTCCCCAACGGGGTCGACGTCCTCAGCTACGCCGACGCCCCACCCACCCCGAGCCCGGTGCCCGCGATCTGCTTCGTGGGCCGTCACGAGCGCCGCAAAGGCATCGGGGTCCTCCTCGACGCGTTCACGCGCCTCGAACGCGACGCGGTCCTCTGGGTGGTGGGGGAGGGCCCCGAGACCGAGGCCCTCCAGGCCCGCCCCATCCCCCGCGTCGAGTGGCTCGGCTCGATCACCGAGGCCGAGAAAGCGAGCCGCCTGCGGGGCGCGACCATCGCCGCGTTTCCCTCCGTCGAAGGCGAATCGTTCGGCGTCGTGCTCCTCGAGGCGATGGCGGCCAGCGCCGCGCTCGTCGCGTCGGACCTGACCGGGTACCGCCACGTCGCCCGCGACGGCCGCGAAGCCTTCCTGGTCTCGCCCGACGACCCCGCGAAGCTCGCTCAGGCCCTCCGGCGGGTCCTCGACGACCCGGCCCTGCGGAGCTCGCTCGTCGCGGCCGGTCGCACCCGCGCCGACGAGTTCTCCCTCGATCACCTCGCGGACGCCTTCGTGGAGCGCTACGAGCTCGCCATCAAGCAGGCGTCGACACCGATCCCTGCCTGAAGCGCCCGGAACGTCGCGAACACCGGATCGGGCGCGGGCTCGTATGATGCCGAGCAGACGCCAAATCGAGGTGGGTACCCGTGGTCGCTGTGATCGTCATCGTCGCCATCATCGTCGTGCTGCTGCTGGCAGTCGCGCTCTTCTACAACGGCCTGGTCCGGACCCGGAACCGCGTCGATGACGCCTGGTCCCAGATCGACGTCCAGCTCAAGCGCCGCTACGACCTGATCCCCAACCTGGTCGAGACGGTCAAGGGCTACGCCGCCCACGAGCGCCAGACGTTCGAGGCGGTGACCAACGCCCGCAGCCAGGCGATGAACGCCCAGCAAGGCGGCGACGTCGCCCAGCAGGCCCAAGCCGAGAACGCGCTGAGCGGCGCCCTGAAGAGCCTCTTCGCCGTCGCCGAGGCGTACCCCGACCTCAAGGCCAACCAGAACTTCCTGCAGCTCCAAGAGGAGCTGACCTCAACCGAGGACCGCATCGCCTACGCGCGGCAGTTCTACAACGACAGCGTCCTCAACTACAACAACAAGATCCAGGTGTTCCCCCGGAACCTCCTCGCGGGCACGTTCAACTTCACCAAGCGCGAGTTCTTCCAAGCGGAACCCGAAGCGACCGGCCCCGTCAAGGTGCAGTTCTGATCGCGTCCCGCTAGCGCAGCCACGGACCGAACATGAGTCAAAGCCCGCCGCCGCTCCAGCCCCTGGCGCGCACGGACTTCTACCGCGAGATCCGCCGCAACAAGCTGCGGACCGCGGTGATCCTGCTCTGCTTCATCCTCCTCATCGCGATCGCCGGCACCGCCGTCGACCTGCTGCTCGGGTTCGGCGTCGCGGGCGTGATCGTGGCGCTCGTCATCGCCGCGATCCTCGGGTTCGTCTCGTACTACAACTCCGACAAGGTGGCCCTCGCCGCGGCGCGGGCCCGACCCGCCGACGGCCCCGAGTACCAGCGGTACCACAACCTCGTCGAGGGCCTCTGCATCGCGGCCGGGCTCCCCAAGCCACGTCTCTACGTCGTCGACGACCCCGCCCCCAACGCGTTCGCGACGGGCCGCAACCCGAAGCACGCCGCGTTGGCGGTCACCACGGGGCTGCTCCAAGAGATGAACCGGGTCGAGCTCGAGGGCGTCGTCGCCCACGAGCTCTCCCACGTCAAGAACTACGACATCCTCGCGTCCACCGTCGCGGTGATCGCCGTCGGCGCCGTCGCGCTGCTGGCCAACATCGGGCTGCGGTTCTGGATCTTCGGCGGCAACCGCGACGAGGGCGGCGACGACGGCGGCCTCGGGATCATCCTCGCCATCGTGTCCATCGCGCTCCTGGTCCTCGCCCCCATCGCGGCGCAGATGATGCAGTTCGCGATGAGCCGCAAGCGTGAGCTCCTCGCCGACGCGACCGGGGTGCAGCTGACCCGCTACCCCCCCGGGCTGGCGTCCGCGTTGAAGAAGCTCCAGACCGACCAGGCCGTCGTGCAGCACGCCAACCACGCCACCGCCCAGCTGTGGATCGAATCGCCCCTCGACCGCACCGAGAACGCCAAGGGCTCCTGGCTGAACCGGGCGTTCGACACGCACCCACCCCTCGACGAACGCATCAAGATCCTCGACGCGATGTGATCCGGCGCCGCGCCGCGACCGTCGCCGCCCTCGCCGTCCTCGCCGCCGCCGCCCTCCCGAGCCCCGCGGGCGCGGTGCCGGCACCGCGCGGGGTGGCACCCCTCACCGGCCAGCCCGACACCAACGGCGCCAGGCACCGCCCGGCCCTCGCGGTGAAGATCGAGAACACCCCTGACGCCCGTCCCCAGGCGGGCCTCGACACCGCTGACGTCGTCTACGAGGAACAGGTCGAAGGAGGCATCACCCGCTTCTGGGCCGTGTTCAACTCGACCCGGCCCACGACCGTCGGTCCGATCCGCTCGGTGCGGGCCATGGACCCCAACCTCCTCGCCCCCCTCGGCGGCATCGCGGCGTACTCCGGCGGCACCGCG
>DATISY010000031.1:0-10108 GCA_035468285.1 Acidimicrobiia bacterium
GCGCGCCCGCAGGGCCGTGCCTGCGCGCGAACGCGAACCGGCTCTCGAACGGGTACTCCGGCGTCTGGTGTGCGATCTGTACCACGGTGCCGAACGCGTCCCGGGGGAGGACGAACGCCTCGAGCCACATCGGATCGGCCCGGTTGATCCCGACCGGCTCGCGGCCCGTGGCCCGCACCGCATCCAGCGCCTCGTCGAAGTTGTCGGCCTTGAACGTCAGGTGGTGGGGGCCGTCGCCGTGACGGTCGAGGAAACGGGCGAGGAAGTCGTTCGCCGTCGGCTCCCACGGCTCGAGCAGCTCCACCGTCATCCCGTCCGTGGCGTCGCCGACCCGGACCTGCATGGGTCGGAACCCCGGCATCTGGCCCCCGGACAGGATCGTGGCGCCCAGGTGCGCGACGAGCAGGTGCAACGGCTCGGTCACGTCGCGCGTGGCCAACGCCACGTGGTCGAGGTCCACCGGCCGGTCAGGACGTCGGCGGGGCGGCGGGGATCGGCCGGCGTCCCGCCCGGGTGGTCAGGCGAGCGGCGGTGTACCCGATCCCGAGGGTGGTGAAGCCGGCCACCGCGTCGAGCAGGTAGTGGTTCGCGGTCAGGACGATCGCAGTCACGGTGCACACGGGGTACACCGCGGCGACGGCCTTGGCCCACCGGTGCTTGAGGCGGGGCACCAGCGCGCACGAGCACCACAGCGCCCAGGCGCAATGCACGCTCGGCATCGCCGCGAACTGGTTCGAGATCTTGTTCACGGCCCCGGAGTTGAACGACCAGAACGCGGGGTCCTTCGCCAACGTGTCGACAAACTCGAAATGGGCGGGCAGCATCCGCGGCGGCATGAGTGGGTAGAACACGAAGCCGATCAACGCCACGCCGGTCGCCACCGCGAGCGCGTTGCGCCACAGCGGATAGTCGTCCCGCCACTTGTGGTACAGGTAGATCAGCACCCCGGCGGTGACGATGAAGTGCAACGACCCGTAGAAGTAGTTGCAGGCGATGATCAGCGGCCGGAAGTTGAGCGCCCAGTGTTGCATCGAGTGCTCGACGTTGATGCCGAGCGACTTCTGCAAGTCGATGATCTGCATCGCGTGCCGGCGGGCCAGGCCGGAGCCGCTTTGGTTGAGGTTCCGGACCGTCGAGTACACGAAGTAGAAGATCCCGACGAACGCGACCTCTGCCCACCAGTACAAGACGGCGCCGTTCCCCAGCACCCGGGCGCCCGGGAACCGGCGGTGGAGGCGCCGCGCCGGCTTCGTGACAGCTGTCTCGGACGCGGGACGAGCCAGCGTCACGTCTCGCCGCCCGTCGCTGCCGGGGTGCGGTCGCCGATCGCGAACGCGGGCGCGCCGCCGAGGCTGACGATGAGCATCATGGCGTACCAGAGCAGCCCCACCGCGACCGCCTGGGACGTCTCGGCGCCGAGCGGGTGCAGCAGCAGCGCCAGCATCCCCTCCCGGAGCCCGAACCCGCCGACGGAGATCGGCAGCACCTGCGCCATCGCCACCGCCGGGACGTAGGCGAGCACCGCGGCGTTCGGGACGGTCAACCCGACGGTGTGCACCGCGCAGTACACGGCGCTGACCACGACGAACTGGTACGCGACCGCGGCGCCGAGCGCGGCGGCAGCGTCGCGAGGGTCGCGGCGGAGCCGGTCGATGCCCACATGAATCGCGCCGATGTAGCGCATCCAGTTCTCGTGCTCGGTGAATCGTCCCGCGACGTTGGGGTGCCCCGCGACGACGATGATGACGACGAGCATCGCGATCGTGGCGCCGCCGGTCAGCAGCGCGATCCACGCGTGAGGCGCGGTGAACAGACTCGGGTCGGCGACGAAGCCGAGGAAGAGGAGGAACGGGAGCGCCACGAAGCCGGTGAGGCGCTCCAACACGACCGACGCGAACGCGACGTCCGGTGCCCCGATGTCGCGTGCCGTGCGGGTGACCCGCAGCACATCGCCCCCTACGGTGGAGGGGAGCACGTTGCCGACGAACTGACCCGCGAAGTAGTGCGAGACGAGGCGCCGGAGGGGGACGTGGACATCGAACACGTCGAGGACCCGCTGCCAGCGCCAGGCCGCCAGGATCAGGCTGAAGCCCATGAGCAGGATCCCAGTGACGAGGAACGCGATCGTCCCCGGGAGGCTGCGGTTCTGGGGCACCATGTCCTCGAAGTCGATCTTGGTGATGAGGAAGGCGAGGAGCCCGGCGCTCACCGCGAGGCGCAGAAGACGAACCCAGCCGGAACGCGGGCGCGCGGGAACGACCTCCGGGACGGACATGCCCGTAGATTACGGGCTACCGGGCGGGAGCTTCGGAGGGGCGGAGTCCAACATGCGCATCACCATGGACGACGGCATCGACCTCACGGTCGAGCGCCACGGCGCCGGGCCACCGGTGCTGCTCGTCCATGGGTTCGGGGGCGCGAAGGAGGACTTCGCCGACCACGTCCCGGCCCTCGCGGAGCACGCGACGGTCGTGATCTTCGACCACCGTGGCCACGGCTCGAGCGACCATCCCGCTGACGAGGCGGCGTACTCCCTCGATCGGCTCGCTGCCGACACGGTCGGTGTCGCCACCGCGCTCGGGTTCGACCACTTCCGGCTCCTCGGCCACTCGATGGGCGGCATGGTCGCCCGCCGCGTCGTGCTCGCCCGTCCCGACGCCGTTGACGGGCTCGTCCTCATGGACACGAGCCCCGGGCCGCCCCCCGGCATCGACCCCGCGACCGTCGACCTCGGAATCGAGATCGCCCGCCGCGACGGGATGGCAGTCCTGAAGGCCATGCAGGACGAGCTGGATCTGCTCGGCACCGCCGCGCACCGGCGGCTCCTCGCGGAGCGTCCCGGGTACCGCGAGTTCGGCGACCGCAAGTGGGAGGCGTTGTCGCAGGCGATGTGGGTGGCGCTCGTCGCCGAGATCGTCCGCCAGCCCGACCAGCTCGACGCGCTCACCGCCGTCCGCTGCCCGACGCTGGTCGTCGTGGGCGAGCAGGACACGCCGTTCCTCGGCGCGTCCGCCGCGACGGCTGCCGTCATCCCCGGTGCGCAGCTCGTGACCATCCCCGACGCCGGCCACTCGCCGCAGTTCGAGAACCCGCCGGTGTGGTTCGATGCGCTCGACGGGTTTCTCCGCGCCGACGCCCGCGAGCTGGCGTGAGCCCACCCGACGCGGGGCACCTCGCGGCCGCGACGCTGCAGGCCCACGACGTCGACACCGTCTTCACGCTCAACGGCGGTCACCTGTGGCCCCTCTACTACGGGTGCGCCGAGCGCGGTGTCCGGCTCGTCGACACCCGTCACGAGCAGACCGCGGCGTTCGCCGCTGAGGGATGGGCGAAGGTGACCCGCCGGGTCGGCGTCGCGGCGCTGACCGCCGGTCCCGGCGTGACGAACGGGGTGAGCGCGATCACCACGGCGTTCCTCAACGGTTCGCCGGTCACCGTCATCGGTGGACGGGCCCCGCAGGCCCGCTGGGGCTCCGGGTCCCTCCAGGAGCTCGACCACGTCCCGATCGTCGCGTCGGTCACCAAGCAGGCCGGGACGGCCGGCGCCCCTGATGAGGTCCCGGGGCGCCTGGATGCGGCCTTGCGCGCCGCGCGGACCCCCCACCGGGGCCCGACGTTCGTCGACGTGCCCCTCGACTGCTGGGGACCGAGCGACGCGGCCGTGCCCGACCCGCCCGATCCCTCGACGCTCGCCGGGGATCCCCCCGACCCTGACGCGCTCGCCCAGGTGGCGCGCCTCGTCGGTCGGGCCCACCGGCCCGTCCTCATGGCCGGCGCCGACGTGTACTGGGCCGGCGCCGACGCCGAGGTCGGCGCCTTCGCCGACGCGGCGCGGATCCCGGTGTTCGTCAACGACATGGCCCGCGGGGTCATCCCGGCCGACGATCCACTGGCGTTCTCGCGGGCCCGGGGGCTCGCGTTCGCCGAGGCCGATCTCGTCATCGTGGGCGGCACCCCGCTGGACTTCCGCCTCGGTTTCGGCGTCTTCGGCGACGCCGCAGTGGTCCACCTCCGCGACGCCGAGCCACGCACCCCGACCACCGCGGCGGTGACCGCCGAGGTCACCGGTGACCTGCGTCGTACCTTCGCCGCTCTCGCCGAGCATGCCCCCCCGCACAGCGACGGGACCGCCCGGGCGGCGCGCGAGGACTGGCTGACGCGCCTGCGCGCCGACGAGCGCACCCACCGTGCTGCCGACGAGCCCCGACTCGGCTCGGCCACGACACCGATCGACCCGGTCCGCGTCTACGGCGAGCTCCGCCGCCGGCTCGAGCGCGACGCCATCGTCGTCGGCGACGGCGGCGACTTCGTGTCGTACGCCGGCCGCTACATCGACACCTTCACCCCGGGTGGGTTCATCGGCCCCGGCCCCTACGGGTGCCTCGGCGCAGGGATGGGCTACGCCCTCGGCGCCGCGCTCGCCTCCCCCGACCGTCAGGTCGTCGCGCTGTTCGGGGACGGCGCGCTCGGGTTCACCCTCGGCGACCTCGACACGCTCGCCCGCCATGCCGTGAACGTGACCGTCATCGTCGGCAACAACGGGATCTGGGGCCTCGAGAAGCACCCCATGCAGCTCCTGTACGGCGAGGACCTCGTCGCCGACCTGGCCCCCGAGACCCGCTACGACCTCGCCGCGGCCGCCCTCGGGATGTCGGGGGAGCTGGTGCGCGACCCCGCCGAGCTGGGAGCGGCCCTCGACCGGGCCCTCGCCGACCCGGGGCCGACGCTGGTGAACGTGCTCACCGACCCGGCGGATGCCTACCCGCGTCGCAGCAACCTGGCGTGACGTCGGGCGGACGGACGATCAGAGCGGGCAGGCCTTCCAGGACCCGTTCTCCTCGACGACGGGCAGGGTGAACGTCCGGGTCGAGCCGTCCTGGTAGCTCACCGTGTAGTCGACGGTCGCGACGCTGCCCGACCGGTCAACCCCGAGCGGGTTCACCGAGAACGTCTTGCCGTTCCGGAAGTGGCTCCCGATGCCCAGGACCGCCGAGTCGGGCTGACTCGAATCGGTCGAGCACAGCCGGCGCGCCGCGGACGTGTCGCGGTGATGGTTCACGTCGTCGAGGAAGTCGTGCGCCGCGTTGTACGGAGGGAGCGTCCGCGTCACGAACAGCACGGTCCCGGTGATGGCCATGGTGAGGATCGCCGCGAGGACCACGAGCAGCGTGATGAGCCAGCCCTTCCCGCGTTTGCGTCGGGGGGCGCCGGACGCGCTGTGGGGTGGCGGGACCGTCGGGACGCCCGCCGTCGGCGCGGTGGGCTGTGACCAGCTCACGGGCGGGGGCGGCCCCCCGGGTGGGGCAACCGCGGGCGCGTCCCACGGGCTGGGCTCGGTCGGTGTGGGGCCCGGTGCGGCCCAACCCGGCTGGTCCTCCGGGCGCTCGCCGGTCACGGGCTTCCCCCCGCGGCCTTCTCCAGGAACCGGGCGCGGTCCACCACCACGCGGGTGATGCGGCCCGCGGCCACGAGGCCCCGGGCGTCCGACACGGCGACGCGGAACGTCAGCCGGCGGCTCTCGATGGTCTCGAGCGTCGCCTCGGCTCGCACCTCGCCCCCGACCGCGGTCGGCGCGAGATGGTCGAGCTGGACGCGGTACCCGACGGTCGTCATCCCGCCCTCGAGCTCGCCGTGCACCGCCTGGACGGTCGCTTCCTCGGCCAGGCTGACCACGCGGGGTGTCGCCAACACCTCGACGTCGCCCGTCGACAACGCCCGCGCCGTGTCGTGCTCGCTGACCGCCATGCTCGCGCAGGCGCTGAGGCCAGGGCGGAGCGGCATTCGCCTACCCTAGCGACCCTCTGATCGCCGCGGATGTGCTCTCCGAAACGCTGAACGTCGCGCTGCGTTCCGGCGGCGACTTCGCCGAGGTGTTCGCCGAGGACCGGACCTCCTCCAGTGGCCGCCTCGACGACGGGCGCGTCGAAGAGCTGGTGTCGGGCCGCCGGCGCGGCGCGGGCGTGCGCGTCGTGCGGGGCGAGACGACCGGGTTCGCCCACACCGCCGACCTGTCGCCGGAGGGGTTGCGCGCCGCAGCCGAGGCCAGCGCCGCGGCGGCCCGCGGCGCGCCCGGTACACCCCCGCTGGTCTCGCTGGAGCGGCGCGACGTCGCGCCGGCACCGATCGCGGAGCCCCCCGAGGGGATCGACAAGGCCCGGAAGGTCGCGCTGCTCGAGCGGGCCGACACCGCGGCGCGGGCCCGGGGCGACGCGGTGCGTCAGGTGAGCGCGGGCTACGCCGACGGGCACCGTCACATCCTCGTGGCCAACTCCGACGGTCTCCTCGTCGAGGACGACCAGGTCCGAACCCGGTTTTCGGTCACCTGCGTCGCGGTCGGTGACACGGGACTGCGCACCGGGACCGAGGCGCCCGGCCGCACCGTGGGCTTCGAGCTCTTCGACGACATCGCCCCCGAGACGGTCGCCACCACCGCCGCCGACCGGTCCCTGGCCATGCTCACGGCCCAGCCGGCCCCGTCGGGACCGATGCCGGTCGTGCTGCGCCGCGGCGCGGGCGGCGTCCTCTTCCACGAAGCCTGCGGGCACGGCCTCGAAGCCGACCTGGTCGACCGCGACGCGTCGGTCTTCCGCGGCCGGGTCGGGAACCGCGTCGCCGCGCCGATGGTCAACCTCGTCGACGACGGCACCTACGCCCGCGAATGGGGGACGTACGCGATCGACGACGAGGGACAACCCGCGGCGCGCACGACCCTCATCGAGGACGGGATCCTGACCGACTACCTGTGGGACGGCGTGCGGGCCCGCAAAGCCGGACGGTCGAGCACCGGCAACGGCCGGCGAGAGACGTACCAGCACCTGCCGATGGTCCGCATGACGAACACGTACCTGCTCGCCAGCGAGGACGATCCCGACGACATCATCGCCGACACCCCTTTCGGGCTGTACTGCGTCGCGCTCGGCGGCGGTCAGGTCGACACCGCGACCGGCGACTTCGTGTTCGGTGTCACCGAGGCGTACCTGATCGAGCACGGTCGGATCACGGCCCCGGTCCGGGCCGCGCAGCTGATCGGGAACGGACCGGAAGTGCTGCGCCGCATCGACGCGGTCGGCTCGGACTTCGACACGTGGGCCGGCACCTGCGGCAAGAACGGGCAAGGTGTGCCCGTCTCGGCCGGTCAGCCCACGCTGCGGGTCTCGGAGCTGACGGTCGGCGGCACCGCGCGTGACTGACGTCGAACCCGTCGCGGCGGCCCGCCAGCTCGCGGGGCGGGCCGCGCCGGGGGAACAGGTCGAGGTCTACGTCGTCCGGTCCCGCGAGACGGACGTCGAGGTGCTCCGCGGCGACGTGGAGTCCCTCACCGTCGCCGAGCAGGCCGGGCTCGGGGTCCGCGTCGTGCGCGACGGGCGTCTCGGGTACGCGTGGGTCGGGTCGCTCGACCCGGCGCTCACCGACACCGCGCTCGTCGAAGCCCGCGACAACGCCCGGTTCGCCGCCCCCGACGAGTGGCAGGGGCTCGTCAGCGCCGCCGATCTGAACGGGACGACGCCCGTGACCCTCGACCTGTGGCGCGACGAGCTCCTCAGCGTCGACACCGCGGCGAAGGTCGACCTCGCCCTCCGCCTCGAAGCGGCGACCGCGGCCGCCGACCCGCTCGTCCGGATGGTCGAGTCCACGTCGTACGGCGACGCCGCCATCGACACCACGGTGGTGAGCTCGCTCGGTGTCGAAGCGACGATGCGACGGACCTCGTGCTCGTGCTCCGCGGTGGCGCTCGCCGGCGACGGTCCCGAGACCCGCAGCGCATACGGCTTCTCCGTCGGGCGCACCTTCGACGAGCTCGACATCGACGGCACGGCCCGCGACGCCGCGAGCCGCGCCGTCCGGCTGCTGGGCGCCCGCCAGCCCCGCACGCAGCGGCTCCCGGTCGTGCTCGACCCGCTGGTGACCGGGTCGGTGCTCGGCGTCGTCGGCGGCGCGCTCAACGGCGAGTCGATCCTCAAGGGCCGATCCATGTTCGTCGGGCGCGGCGGCGAGGCGGTCGCCGCGCCCCACGTGACGCTCGTCGACGACCCCACCGACCCCGAGGCCCGGGGCGCCACCAGCCACGACGGTGAAGGCGTCCCCACCCGCCGCACCACCCTCATCGCCGAGGGGACCCTGCGCGGCGAGCTCCACAACGTCTACACCGGCCGCCGCTCGGGACACGGCACGACTGGCTCCGCGGTCCGGGGAATCGGTGGGCCGCCGTCGGTCGGGGCGCGCGCCCTCACCCTCACCTCCGGCAGCCGCTCCGCGGAGAAAATCGTCGCCTCGGTCGACGAGGGCCTCTACGTGCAGTCGGTGAGCGGCCTCCACTCCGGCACGAATCCCGTGAGCGGTGACTTCTCGGTCGGCGCCGTCGGGCTGATGATCCGATCGGGGAGCCTCGCCGAGCCGGTCCGGGAGATCACGATCGCGTCCACGTTGCAGCGGATGCTGCTCGACCTCGTCGAGGTCGGCGCCGACCGGCGCTGGCTCCCGGGATCGTCCGCGGGTGCGACCGTGCTGATCGGCGAGATGCAGGTCAGCGGAAGCTGACGCCGCGCCGCTCGAGGATGGCGTCGAGCTCCTCGATCGCCACGATCGGATCGACGCCGACGTGCACCGTCTCCAGACCTAACGCCGCGGCGGCGTCGATGTTGTCGCGGTTGTCGTCGAGGAACACTGCCGCGGACGCCGCGACCCCGAGGACCTCGCACGTGTGCGTGTAGATCGCCGGGTCGGGCTTGCGCATCCCCACCGCGCTGGAATCCACCACGACGGCGAACAGCTCGTCGACGGGGAACGTCGCCCGCCACGCGTTTCCGAACTCCCGGACGTTGTTGGTGAGCAGCGCCAGGCGCAGCGGCAGGTCGAGCAGCCGGCGGATGCAGTGCACGACCGGCCAGTGCACCGCCACCGCCGACGCGCCCGCGAACGCCCGGTACGCCTCGAGGTCGAGGGGCCGGCCGAGCACGTCCGGGGCTCGACGCTCGAGGCCCTGGAGGTAGTCGACCAACGCGAGCTCGCCCCGCTCGAGCCGATGAAAGTCGTGGACGGTGTCGCCGCCGTCGGCGGCGGAGGGCCCGAACATGAGCTCCTCGACCGAGCCCCGGGGATAGCCCATCTCGTCCTCGAAGACATGAAGGTCCCGGAGGAACCGAGCCGAGATCACGCCGCCGTAGTCGAAGATGACCGCCTCGATGGGGCCGGTAGCCCCGGCGGGGGACGCGTCGCTCACGTCGGCTTCGCGGCGCCCGCGGTCGACTTCGACTCGCCCGTCTTGGTCGTCGACGGCTTCGTGTCACCCGTGCCCCCACTGCCCGACTCTGACGGCTTGTCCGACGACGTGTCCGACGGGCCGGACTCCTTGGTCGCGGAGCCGTCCTTGCCGTCCGTGTCCTTGGGCTTGTGGTCGCCCGAGTCCTTGCGCTTGCTGTCGGCCGACCGGCTGTCGGTCTTGTAGAACCCCGAGCCCTTCAGCACGATCCCCGCGGGTATCAGGACCTTGAGGACCTCGCCACCGCAACCCTCGTCGTGGGTGTGGATGGCCTCGTCGGTGATCGACTGCCACAGCTCGAATTCCTCGCCGCACTGGGTGCAGCGGTATCGATAGGTGGGCATGTCGCCTCCGCTCAGGGGCCGGTGACCGGCCCGGTCACGGGCAACCACCCGACCGGCTGGCCCACCGGCTGGCACTCGTGACCGTTGACTGCTAATGGTAAACGCCGGGAGGGTCCTCCGTCATCCCGGCACGGGCCCCGGAGCGGAAGAATGCCCGCGATGGTCCTCGTCGCCTGCCTGGTCCCCGCGGCCTACCTGCTCGGCACGTTCCCCAGCGCCGGCCTCGTGGCGCGGACCCAGGGCCGCGACGTTCTCCGCGAAGGATCGGGGAACCCCGGCGCGTCGAACGTCTTCCGCCTCCACGGCTGGAAAGCCGGCCTCGTCGTGCTGCTCTTCGACATCGGGAAAGGCGCCGGCGCGGCCGCGGTCGGCGTCGCCATCGACGGCCACCGAGGCGCGTTCATCCTCGGTGTCGCCGCGGTCATCGGCCACGTCTTCCCCGTGACGCGCCGGTTCAAGCGCGGCCGCGGCGTCGCGACCGCCGCGGGCGTCCTCGCGGTCGTCT